>CAYOVP010000039.1:0-17004 GCA_964407495.1 uncultured Thermodesulfobacteriota bacterium | reverse complement strand
TAAGGAGGGTGGCCCATGGAAAGAGAAAGAGCGTCTCAACGTCAAAGACTATGAATAGGATGGCTATTACGAAGTAGTGCAGGTGGAAGTGCCCCACATTGGCGTCTCCAGTGGGCTCGACGCCGCACTCCCAGGGGCTGTTCTTTCTCCCGTAGGGGTTCTTGGGGCGGAAGATGGAACTGAGGATGAGGACACCAAAACCCATGACAGAGGCAATGGCTATCATAATGAGTATCGGCAGGTATGCGATAAGCATTACTTCCTCCCCTGGTTCATGAAAGTTTCAGCCCCTCTGACAGGCCCTCTGCCGGAGAGAACTCACCGGACTACTTCCTGATTACAATTGTTACACTATGGTGGCTTTTAAGGGTTCGAGTAAAATAAACCAAATAAACCCCTTTGTCAAGGCCAAAAAAGTATACAGTATACAAAAATCCCAAGTACCCAGTACGTCCTGGGCCTTCGCACGAAAGCCCCTTCCGGAAGCGACCGTGGCGGCGCCGACCCATTGCTACAGGTCAAAAAGGTCTTTTCTCCTGTCCTTGAAGATGTCATTAAGGGGGGTGGCGGCCTTGTTCCGGGCCCTGCGAGGCTCGATCTCCACGGCCTCGGCCCAACTTCCCTGGGCCGGGGCGCGGCAGAGGACCTTGCCGTCGGGCCCCACTACCTGGCTCTGCCCTATGAACCTCAAGGGCTCGCCCTTACGCCGCTCTTCAGTGCCAGCCCTGTTGGCAGTAATTGCGTAGAGGCGGTTCTCGATACACCTGGTGATCATGGCCGCAGGGCAGTGTGGAAGGACGAGGTTCGATGGGTGACAGATGACCTCGGCGCCCTTGAGGGCAAGGGTGCGGGCAACCTCTGGAAAGTACCAGTCAAAGCATATCATCATAGCGATCCTCACGCCCCTCACTTCATAGACCTCGAAGGGAGAGTCGCCGGGGGTGAAGATGTTCTTTTCGCGCCAGAAGAGATGGGCCTTCCTGTAGAGGCCTACGAGGCCATCTGGAGAGACGAGGACAGAGGAGTTGAAGAGCCTCTTGCCTGCTCTCTCGAGAATGCCTGCTACGATTATGGAGCCTGTCCTCGAGGCAGCCTCCATGAGGGCCGCGGTAGTGGGCCCATTAGGGACCTCCTCGGCAAGGTGCAGGGCCTCGTCCCTTGAGCGAAACTGGTACCCTGTGGAGAACAGTTCCGGCAGGACGACGAGATCTGCCCCCAGGGCCTCTATCTCCCCGATTGCGGCACCAACATTCTCCCCGACCTGCCCGAAGACAGGGTCTGTCTGGACAAAGCCGGCCCTTATCGTCTTCTTCTCTCTTGACATGTAGTTAAAGATGCCTTCCTGGCCCCTCACTCCAGAACCAGGGATGTACTCACCCCGCCATGAGGGCCCCCGGTTCCTTTCCACTGCAATGCCGTGGGTTTCTACCACGAAGGCCCACCCCTGTCAAGTACGCAGGGCCCATCTTCTGCAAGACGCCATTTGTCTGCCACGGCCAGGTTGGCCGGAAAAATACGAGAGCGCACTTGAAAGGAAAGGCATGGTTGTGGTAGATTGCTCTTTTCAAACCTGAGTGGAGAACAAAGGCATGGGCATAACAAGGGAAGAGGTAATACACGTTGCCGAACTTGCAAGGCTCGCCCTCACGGACGAGGAAGTCGAACTCTACACCGCGCAGATGCAGAAGATACTCGGCTATGTAGAGAAACTCTCGGCCCTCGATACTGAAGGCGTGGAGCCATCGAGCGCTTATAGCGCGGGAGAGAGCCTGCGCGATGACGTGGTAAGGCCGTCTCTCGAGCGGGAAAAGGCCCTCCAGAACGCCCCGGCCAAGGCCCGCGGGTGTTTCAAGGTGCCAAGAATAATAGAAGAATAGATACAGAACAGGTTATGGACATCACGAGTACGACCCTTGCGAGGCTATCGGGCCTCCTGCAGAAAAGAGAAATCTCCTCTGTCGAGGCCACGAGGGCATACCTCCACCGCATAGCCGAGGTAGACCCGGAGATAAACTCCTATATCACAGTCACAGAAGACCTCGCCCTCGAAGAGGCCCGTCGCGCCGACGAGAGGCTCTCCAAGGGCATGGGCATTACGCCCTTGACGGGTGTGCCCATCTCCGTAAAGGACATCTTCTGCACAGAGGGCGTACGCACCACCTGCGCCTCGAAGATGCTCTCTGACTTCGTCCCCCCCTACGACGCCACGGTCATAAAAAAACTCAAGGCCGCGGGCGCAGTAATACTCGGAAAGACGAACATGGACGAGTTCGCCATGGGCTCATCCACCGAGAACTCTGCCTTTGGCCCAACGCTGAACCCCAGGGCAAGAGACAGGGTTCCTGGCGGGAGTTCGGGCGGCTCTGCGGCATCGGTATCAGCGGGCCTCTGCTCCGCCTCCATCGGCACGGACACGGGAGGCTCCATACGCCAGCCCGCATCGTGCTGCGGCGTGGTGGGCCTCAAGCCCACCTACGGCAGGGTATCGAGATACGGCATGGTGGCCTTTGCCTCGTCCCTCGACCAGGCAGGCCCCATCACAAAAGACGTGCGCGACGCGGCCCTTATGCTCTCCGTCATGGCGGGCCGCGACAAACTCGACTCAACGTCCATAGACGCCCCTGTACCCGACTATGCCTCGGCCCTCACCGGCGGCATCGAGGGCCTCCGCATCGGCATCCCTGCCGAGTACTTCATAGAGGGCATGGACAAAGAGACTGCAGACCTCGTCAAGAAGGCCATCGAGGACCTCAGGGACGCAGGGGCCGAACTCGTGGATATAGGGTTGCCCCACACCGAGTACGCCGTAAGCGTATACTACCTCGTGGCAACAGCCGAGGCATCGAGCAACCTTGCGCGCTACGACGGCGTAAAGTACGGCCTCCGCGTGGACAAGAACGGCGGGCTCATAGGCATGTACAAGACCACGCGCGACGAGGGCTTCGGCGCCGAGGTGAAACGCCGCATAATGCTCGGAACATACGCCCTGAGTTCAGGGTACTACGACGCCTACTACAAGAAGGCCTCCCAGGTCCGAACCCTCATAAAAAAAGACTTTGCCGAGGCCTTCCGCGCCTGCGACGTAATAGCAACGCCAACGGCCCCGGCCCCGGCCTTCAGACTGGGCGAACGCACCGAAGACCCGCTCACAATGTACCTGTCTGACATATTCACAATATCGTGCAACCTCGCGGGACTCCCTGGAATATCAATTCCCTGCGGCAATACGAAAGATGGACTCCCCGTGGGACTCCAGATAATAGGAAAACACCTCGACGAAGAGACCGTGCTCCGCACGGCCTACGCATACGAGAAGACGAGGGAAGGATAAAAGACTACAGACGAAAAGAGATTTACTTACTTTCTTTTTGAAAAAAGAAAGTAAGACAAAGAAAACCAATTCCCGCGGCCCTCTGGGCCGCGGGAAAAGACAAAGAACTGTTTTTGCCTGGCCGCGCAGGGCGCGGCCAGGAACCAATTTTCTTTGCCAACTTTCTTTTTTAAAAGAAAGTTGAATTCTTTATCTTTTTAAAGAGGACGACTTTGAAGTACGAGGCCGTAATAGGGCTTGAGGTTCACAGCCAACTACTTACAAGATCAAAAATTTTCTGCGGGTGTTCCACGCGGTTCGGGTCTGAGCCCAACACACAGGTCTGTCCGCTCTGCCTGGGGCTGCCAGGGTCTCTACCTGTTCTCAACAGGCAGGCCGTGGAGTTTGCCGTGAAGATGGCCCTTGCCGTGGACTGCACCGTGAACCGCAGGAGTATCTTCGCGCGGAAGAACTATTTTTACCCTGATCTTCCAAAGGGTTACCAGATATCCCAGTACGACCAGCCCCTTGCCGAGCACGGCTCTCTTCTTATAGAGACGAGTGAGGGAGAGAAGAAGATAGGCATCACGCGCATACACATGGAGGAAGACGCCGGAAAACTCCTCCACGGCGAAGGCGCAGAAGACGGCGGGTACAGTTTCGTAGACCTCAACCGGTCGGGCACGCCGCTCATAGAGATAGTAAGCGAGCCGGACATGCGCACCCCTGAAGAGGCCGTTGCCTACCTCAAGGGCCTACGCGATATCATTCTCTATCTGGGCATAAGCGACGGCAACATGGAAGAGGGGAGTTTCCGTTGCGACGCCAATATTTCCGTCCGTCCCGTAGGGCAGAGCGCCCTCGGGACAAAGGCTGAACTCAAGAACATGAACTCCTTCAAGTTCATAAAGGACGGCCTTGCCTACGAGATAGAGCGGCAGATAGACCTCGTGGAGAGCGGCGGCCACGTTGTGCAGGAGACTCGCCTCTTCGACCCCTCAAAGGGCATCACAATAGCCATGCGTGGAAAGGAAGAGGCCCACGACTACCGCTACTTCCCGGAGCCCGACCTACTGCCCCTCGTCATAGACGACGCACTCATGGAAGAGGCAAAAGGTCAACTACCGGAGTTACCGGGCCCCAAAAAGGCCCGCTTCATGAGCGAGTATGGTTTGCCTGCCTATGACGCCGGTGTGCTCACCGCGTCCAGAGACCTTGCCGACTATTACGAGGCCGTGGCAAAGGCCACTGGCGAGGCAAAGGCCTCGTCGAACTGGGTGATGGGCGAGGTCCTCAGGGCCCTAAAGGAAAGAGGGACAGAGATTACCGACTGCCCCGTAACCCCAGATGCCCTTGCAGACCTCATGGGCCTCATAAAGAAAGGCGCCATAAGCGGAAAGATAGCCAAGGAAGTCTTTGCCGAGATGTTCAGGTCAGGAGAGAGCGCCGAGGAGATAGTAAAGAAAAAGGGACTCGTACAGATTTCCGACGAAGGCGCCCTCGGCAGTGTAATAGACGAGGTACTCGCCGCGAACGCCGATAGCGTGGAGAGATACAAAAATGGCGAAATAAAACTCCTCGGCTTCTTCGTTGGTCAGGTAATGAAGGCCACGAAGGGGCGTGCCAACCCAGGCCTTGTAAACAAACTCCTGAAGGAACGGCTCGGTGGTTAGGCTCCCCGCGCGCCTCTCACCTCGCAAAGACCCCCTGCCACCAAGAAGAACCCTTGAGACTCTTTAAGAAAAACTACTTCGAACTCGACCTCGTAAGGGCGGTGGCCATCCTCCTCGTAGTATTCTTCCACCTGAACCAGAAGGTCTTTCACCTCCCGGACACTTCCTATCTCGGCCTCTTTCTCAACTGGGGGTGGCACGGCGTGGACCTCTTCTTCGTGCTCAGCGGTTTCCTTATCGGCGGGCAGATAATCGAGGATAACTTTGAAGGCCGCTTCAGTTTCAAGAGGTTCTACCTGAAGCGCGTGCTCCGGACCTTTCCGCCCTATTACTTCTACTACTTCCTCGTCACGGCCATATACTCCTATATGATCGGAGAGTTCGCCCTTAGGAACACCACGATACTCAAGGACCTTCTCCTCCACCTCTCCTACCTCAACAACTACCTCTTCGTAATAGAGAGGCGCTCTGACCTCTTCTGGTCGCTCGCCATAGAAGAACAGTTCTACCTCGTTACGCCCCTACTTGTCTTTCTCATCATGAGAGGGGCAAGAAAGTACCTCCTCCCCACACTCGCTGGTCTCATCATCCTCGGCACCCTCGTAAGACTCTCGCTATACTACCCCGGCATGACTATGCGGGAGTGGTGGCACGGCTTTTATACGCCATTCCATACGCGCTTCGACGAACTTCTCATTGGTGTAGCCACGGCCTATGTCTTCGTATCGTACAAAGACCGTATCGAGGACCTCTCGGCCATCTGGAAGGCGCTCATCCTCGCAGGTGCCGCGCTCTGCCTCGGCGCCTCCTACCTGTATGGGCGCCTTGGTGTAGGTTACTTCAACACAACTTGGCAGTTCACTCTCACCGGCCTCGGCTTCGCCGTACTCATACTCTTCATGACCATCTTCCCCATAGGGAGGTTCGTACCGATAAAATGGGCCTTCAGGGGAACGGCGCGGCTGAGTTACACCATGTACATCTACCACATCGTGACGCTCAACCTCTACACCATGTACCTCAGGAGCAAGGGCATTGCCTATGCCACGAGTTCCCCGGCCATGCTCACTGCCCTTGTCCTCATATACCTTGCAGGCCTCTTGCTTGTATCAGGCTTTTTCTTCACCCTTGTAGAGATGCCCTTCATGCGCCTTCGAAGGAAGATAAGGAGATGAGGGGATTTTCCGGTGCCCGCTTACGTCCTTCCCGGCCTGCCGCCCGCCCGGTCCGCCTGATGGCGGGCAGAGCCCGCCAAAGACGGAAAAAGGCTTGCCTCTTTACCTGTAGCATGTTATTCTTACAGTAAGGAGGTAAGGAAGAATGCTCGCCAAGAAGACCTCTAAGAACCAACTGACTCTGCCAAAGGACATAGCAGGCAAATTCGAGGGTATTGATTACTTCGATGTATCCGTAAAGGACAACTCCATAATACTGAGACCTGTGAGGATAACCCCTGCCGGGTCATCACTTGAAGAGATAAGGGAGAAGATAGCGGCCCTCGGCCTGGAGGAAGGAGATGTCAAGAAGGCCATTAGGTGGGCCCGCGGGAAAAAACCCGCATGAGGCGAAAGAGGGTGGTTCTTGATACAAACGTCATGGTGTCCGCCCTGCTCTTCAGGGGAGAACTCTCGCGACTATACGCCCTCTGGAAGAAGAAGGCCTTTAAAATAGCCGCCTCAAAGGAAATTATTGAGGAATATATCCGGGTTCTGGCCTACCCGAGGTTCAAACTGACCGAGGGCGAGATAGAGACCATTCTGCAGGAAGAACTCCTTCCATACATTGACCCTGTCACGGTAAGCGAAGATGTAACAGGGGCCTGCGAAGACCCTGATGACGACAAATTTCTCGCCTGCGCCGTGGCCGCAAGGGCCGATTTTGTAATCAGCGGAGACGCTCACCTGACTAAGATGAAAAAATACGAGGGATGCCAGATAATTACTGCTAAAGAGTTTTTGAGAAAGTTTGGGGATATAGCCTCATAATGGGCAGCAGTTCCTGCAAAAAGGAAAAAAGACTTTCTTACTTTCTTTTGGAAAAAAGAAAGTAAGACAAAGAAAACCAATAACAGGGACAACGTCTATTTTTTAACGACTTGGCCCCAACGACTTGGCCCCATTGATTGGTTGCGCTTCGCTCCCCCCTGCCCCCCCTACCTATCGAAAGCCTTGAACCCCTCGTTCTTCCACCGGAAGTAATCACTGAGAATCTCCCTGTGGTCGAAGGCGATATCCACTGGGAGGTTTTCCTCGGTAAATACGCCAAGGCCTGCGGCGTCATCTCCGGCCCTGGGGGTGCCCCTGGATGAGGCCACGAAGACCGTGCTTATGGTATGGAATCGCGGGTCGCGGTCAGGGGCCGAGTAGGTATGCAACTGGCAGAGGATACGGACCTTGAGCCCTGTCTCCTCGCGTGCCTCCCGCACGGCGGCTTCTTCGAGAGACTCGCCAACCTCGACAAAACCGCCGGGAATGGCCCAGCCATATGGCGGGTTCTTCCGCTTTATGAGGACTATGCCGCCGTCCACGAGTTCTATGATGATGTCCACTGTTGGCAGAGGGTTGCTGTATTTCCGGCTCATGGTCCCGCCTCCCTTGGTTAAGGCCAGTCCTCATAATAATGGAATCTCCCTTTTGGCGAATGAGGAGCCAGAAAGACCGCGAACACGCCTTCACCACGGAGAGGCCCCTCTCTCATACCTTCCTGGACACCTCGATATCCCGGAGAAAGGCCGCGTTGTTCTCTGGTATCGAGGGGTTTGCATAGATGCCGCTACCGAGTTCAAAGCCCGTGGTCTCCATGAGCCTCGGTATGATGGAGATGTACCAGTGCGAGAACTCGCTCGCAGCGTGACGCGGCGAACTGGAACTGAGGGCATAGTTGTAGTCCGGGTCGTCGAGCCCCGCGTTCAGTTTATATAATATGGTCTTCATGTGAAGGGCAAGGTCTGCCGTCTCTTCATCGGTGACACTCGAAAAGGAGGCCATATGACGGCGAGGGAAGATCCAGATATGAAAGGGGGAGAGTGCGGCGTAGGGGATAAAGGTGATGAAGTGAGGCGTCTCCATTATGACACGGGCGGCCTCGTTTAGTTCACGCTCTATCATATCGCACTTCAGGCACTTTCCAGTGTCGTCGAAGTAGTGCATGGCCGCGAGGATCCTGTCACGGAAACGCGCCGGCACTATGGGGGCGGCGACGATCTGCGAGTGCGGATGTCCTATGGACGTGCCGGAGGCAGGGCCGTGGTTCTTGAAGATGATTACGTGTTTAGTTCGTCTGTCCTCGTAGGCCTTGTCAAAACGGGCGCGGTATATGCGCAGTAGATCGGCCATGTGTGCGGCCTCGAAGAAGGCGGGGCTCTCGTTATGGACCGGGCTCTCCACGACAACTTCGTGAAGCCCCACACCGCGCACCATGCGCCTCGGGCCGTCTATGGCCCGTCTGGGTTCACCTTTCCGGGCGAGGACCGGGTACTTGTTCTCCAGGACGCGTATCTTCCAGGGCCCGCCATGGGGGTGCCGAAGGAGTTCAAGGGAGGTCTGGGCCTCGTTACCAGGGCAGAAGGGGCATGAGTCGAGGTAGGTGGGGCGTGGCCTTCGCACCATGGTGCGGCGAAAGTCCTCGGGCGCCCTGGCAAGATCAGACCTTACCACTACCCACTCCCTTGTTATGAGGTTGAGTCTGAACTCGGGCATAATCTTCGAGAGAGCAGACCCCGAGCCTATGCGTAACGGGCCAGGAGCCCCTCTACCTTGGCAACGTGTCGCGTCTCCTCCTCGACGAGATCTTCATATATGGCACGGGAGTCATCTGTCTCGGCCCTCTTTGCAAGATCTGTAAAAAAGCCCACCGAGTACTTCTCGGCCTCGAGCGCCAGTTCAAGGGCCCTCGCAGGGGTGCCGAGCGTGTTCAGGACTTCTTCCATGTTAACGTTTTTTGTAAAGATATCGGCCTCGCCCGTGCGCTCGAGGTTGGCCTCCATGGCCACCTCTTCATCAGTAATCTGCTCTCCAAAGCCTGCCCTCGGAAAGAACTTGGCCTCAATTACCTTGAGGTGTTTTTTCTCGTCCCTTGCAAGATCATTGAGGATGGCCCTAACCTCGCTGTCCTGTACCCTGTCGGCGAGTATGGTATAAAAGGTAAGTCCGTTCTCCTCTATGCGGGCGGCTATCTTTACAGCCTCTTTCTCCTCGAAATGCTCAAAATCCATGGTCTTCTCCTTTCTCGTCTCCCAAGAATTTATCAGAAAAGACGGCCTTGGGCAAGGAATTCGTTGATACACTGGCGCGGCGCCCATCACACCCGGCCAGACCACGCAGAGCCTGGCCATGCCTCATGGCCCGAAAACTAAGAGTTGAATCATGGGATAAATAATGTTATTTGATAGGGCACAGTTGGACAAAACAGGACTTGAGAAGAGGAGGACGGCATGGGACTGCTTGATGGCAAGAAAGGGGTTATCTTCGGTGTGGCCAATGAGAGGAGCATTGCCTGGGCCATTGCAAGACGCCTCAGGGAAGAAGGCGCAGACCTTGCCTTTACATACGCAGGCCCTGCCCTCGAATCGAGGGTCAGGCCCCTTGCCGAGTCTCTTGGGGCCCCCATCATCATGCCCTGCGACGTTACGAGGGACGAGGAAATCGAGAATGTCTTCGGAGCCATCGAGAAAGAATGGGGGGGGCTCGACATGCTCGTCCATTCCCTTGCCTTTGCCAAGAAAGAAGAACTCAAGGGAGACTTCCTCCAGACCTCGCGTGCGGGCTTTGCCATGGCAATGGACATAAGCGCCTACTCCCTCCTGGCCCTTGCGCGTGCCGCGGCCCCTCTCCTGGAGGTACGCGGCGGGAGCATCGCAACCATGACATACTATGGGAGCGAGAAGGTCATAGAGAACTACAACGTAATGGGAGTGGCCAAGGCCGCCCTCGAGGCCACAATGCGCTACCTCGCCGCAGAGATGGGAAAAGCCGGAATACGAGTAAACGCCATCTCCGCAGGCCCTGTGCGTACCCTTGCGGCCATGGGCATCTCGGGCTTTCGCACCATACTGGACCTCGTTGAAAAAAAGGCCCCCCTTGGGCGGAACATCACCCAGGACGACGTGGCTGGCACGGCCCTCTATCTCCTCAGCGAACTATCCCGCGGCGTAACTGGCGAGACCATCTTCGTGGACGCGGGATACAACATCATGGGCATGTAGGCCAAGCCACCCGCCACCCCAGAACCAAAAGGACCATACCTCCATTGCGCCTGATAGCAGACCTCCATATACACAGCAAGTATTCCCGCGCCACGAGCCCCATGATGAACCTCAGGGGCCTTGCCGAGTGGGCACGCATCAAGGGCATAGACATAGTAAGCACCGGCGACTTTACGCACCCCGCACACTTTGCCGCCATCGAGGAAGAACTGGAACCCGCAGAAGACGGCCTCTTCGTCCTCCGCGGCGATGGCGGCAGCGGCGAAAAACGGGCCGTACGCTTCATGCTCACAACAGAAGTGAGCAACATCTTCACCCAGGACGGCAGGGTGCGAAAGATACATAACATCATCTTCGTCCCCACTATCGAGGCCGCGAGTAGACTCAACGCGAAACTCGCCTCCCTTGGGAACATCCGCTCCGACGGGCGCCCCATCTTCGGTTTCTCGGCAAAAGATTTACTGAAGTTGGTCCTCGATACCTCCCCTGAGGCCATGCTCGTCCCTGCCCATGCCTGGACCCCATGGTTCTCCATCTTCGGGAGCCGCTCGGGGTTCGACTCCATAGAGGAGTGTTTCGGTGATCTCTCGCCCCACATACGCGCCATTGAGACGGGCCTCTCATCAAACCCGGCCATGAACTGGCGCCTATCCGCCCTTGACGACATCACCCTCATCTCCAACTCAGACGCCCACTCGCCTTCGAAACTCGGGCGCGAGGCCAATGTCTTTGAGTGCGAACCATCTTACCGCGCCATCACAGAGATAATAAAGACAAAGGACCGCGGGAGATTCTTATACACCATAGAGTTCTACCCTGAAGAGGGTAAGTACCATGCCGACGGCCACCGGGCCTGCGGCATTGTTATGACCCCTGATGAGACGATAAAGGCAGGCGGGCTCTGCCCTGTCTGCGGAAAAAAACTTACCGTCGGGGTCCTGAGCCGCGTGGAAGAACTTGCCGACAGGCCCATGGGGTATGTGCCGGAGAATGCCATACCTGCAAGGCACATAGTGCCTCTTCTGGAGATACTCTCCGAGGCCATGGGTTTTGGCCAGGCCTCGAAGCGCGTCCAGCACGAGTACCGCAGGATTACCACGGAAGGGGGGAGCGAGTTTCACATACTCCTCGACATGAGCGAGGCAGACCTTACCGCCCTTGCCGGAGAGCGCGTGGCCCTTGGTGTAATGAGGGTGCGAAGGGGCGAGATTGACCTCTGCCCGGGCTTTGACGGAGAGTTCGGGAAGATTCGGATACTCGGCAAGAACACCGTGACAAGGCCCACCGGGCCGGCTCAGAAGAGCCTCTTTTCCTGAAGAAAACCTTGGAAGAGGTGAAAGATACTCAATGAAAAAAATACTCCTCTGCCTCGACAACTCCGAAGACTCAACTGCCGGCATTGACCTTGGCATCGAGATTGCGCTTGCCCTTGGCAGTACCCTCACGGGCCTCCACGTCTATGCCGCGCGCCTCCATAACGAGCGGTTCCGCCAGATGGAGTCCGGACTTCCAGAAGAATACCAGAGCGAGAGAGAACTCAAGCGCCAGAGGTCCATTCACGACGACCTCATAACACGCGGCCTCGAGATAATATCAGACTCATACATGACGGTCCTCCACGCAAAGGCCGCAACCTCTGGCATCAACGCGGAGGGTCTGAGCTGCGAGGGCAAGAACTTCGTTGAGATACTCCGCGAGGCCGAGGAAGGCAACTACGGCCTCATCATACTCGGGGCCCTTGGCCTTGGCCGCACGAAGCGGAGCGTAACGGGCTCGGTATGCGAGCGCGTCACAAGGAGAACGAGCAGAAATACCCTCGTCGTAAAAGAGGGGCACCTTGGCCGCACCGGAGATGACGTTGTCGTTGCCGTTGACGGGAGCCCCTGCTCATTCGGGGCGGTCCTCAGGGGCATGGAACTCTCCAGGGCCTTTGGCTCCACCCTCCATATCATAAGCGTCTATGACCCGGACTTTCATTACGCCGCCTTCCGGTCCATAGCGGGAGTACTCACAAAGGAGGCCTCAAGGGTCTTCCGCTTCGAGGAGCAGAAGGCCCTCCATAATAATATCATCGACAGGGGCCTTGCCAGGATATACAGGGGGCACCTCATGGCCGCCGCCGCTCTCGCCCGCGCGCGGGGCGTCCATGCCCGCACCGAACTCATGGCCGGAAAACCCTTTGACAGGGTCTCTGAATACGTGGCAGAAAAAAGGCCCCGTTTCCTCGTCCTCGGAAAGACGGGCGTCCACAGGACAGATGGCCTTGACATAGGGAGCCTCACGGAGAACTGCCTTCGAGGGTGTGGGGCGAATATCCTCATAGTAACCGACGAACTTCAAGGGGCCCTTGAAAAGACGCCCCATGAAAATGGCCCAACGTGGACAGAAGAGGCAAAGAAGATGCTTGCCCCCATACCGGCCTTTGCCCGCTCCGCCGCCCGCGCCATGGCCATCGAGGCCGCCATTGACGCAGGAATCAAAATCATAACTCCTGAATTTCTCGAAAGATTCCGTAAAGACCTCGGTTTCTGAGGAAAAGAACATGTCCCCTGCCCCTTGCCCGGCCCCGCCCTATATCATTTCCTGGAACCTCACTAAAAGGTGCGGCCTCCGCTGCGCCCACTGCTATATGGACAGCGCGCCCAGGGCCGAAGACGCCGCCGAGATGAAGGGCGACGAGGCCCTCGCCCTCGTCGACGAAGTCGCCGCCTTCAGCCCAGGGGCCATGCTCATACTAACGGGAGGTGAGCCCCTCCTCTACCCGCATATCTTCTCCATCATCTCCCGCGCCTCGCGCGCCGGTCTCATCGTCTTTCTCGGCACAAGCGGTACCCTCATCGACGCATCCACGGCCCTTCTACTCAAGAGCGCAGGCATAAAGGGTCTTGGTATCAGCCTCGATTCCGCCTCGCCGGCCCATCACGACGCCTTCCGGGGCATGAAGGGGGCCTGGCAGAAGACCGTCTCTGCCATGGGGCATCTTCGCGCCGCGGGCCTTGCCTTCCAGGTGCAGTTCACGGTTACGGAAGAAAACCGCGCCGAACTCCCTGCCATGATAGACCTGTCGTTAAAGGAAAAGGCCCTTGCCCTGAACGTCTTCTTCATGGTCTGCACGGGCCGGGCCGAGGCCATGACAGACCTCGGCGCCAAATCCTATGAAGCCGTGCTCAATGAGATTGCCGAGGCCTCCGATGCCCTTGAGGGCCGCCTTAGAATCCGCGCCCGCTGCGCCCCGCAGTTTCTCCGCATACTCCATGAAAAGACGCCCGAAAGCCCCATACTCCGGGGCGGCACATCGGGCTGTATCGCAGGCGAAGCCTACATGCGGATAGACCCAACGGGCAGGGTAACGCCCTGCCCCTATATCCCGCCAGATGAAAAAACGCCGCGGGTTGGAGAAAAAAGCCTTGGCGAAATATGGGAAAGAGACCCGGCATTTCTTGCAATCCGCGACTGCGCTCCAGAGAGCCACTGCGAAAAATGTACCTACAGCGAACTCTGCAAGGGATGCCGCGCAAGGGCCCTCGCCATGGACGGCCATGTAAAGTCCCCGGACCCATCGTGCAAATATGAAGTCAAGACCAAAAAAGACCAGGGACACGCGCCAACGCCCCGCTGGACCAAGGAGGCAAGGGCGCGCCTCGCACGCGTCCCAAAATTCCTCCGGCCCATGGTCTCAAAAGGTATCGAGCGCTACGCCAGGCATATGAATATAAAGGAAATCACGCCCCAGATAATGGCGCGCCTTAAAGACAGGGCCAAAAAGAACTGAGAAGATGAGACCAGAGGATAAAACCACGAGAGACGAGGAAAGAAGAATAAAAGAGGGCCGCACCGCCACAAGCACCGCCCTCGTCATCTTCGGCATCATGCTCCTCTGCACAGGACTCCTCGACACCCTCTTTACCTTCAAGACAGGCGTCTCATCAGGCCCCCTCAACTACGTCATCACCGCCGGAGGAATAGGTCTGATAATGGCCGGGAAAAAACTCTAAGAAAAAAAGATAAGAAGACATAATAAAAAAAGGGGGTGGCGGGCTTTACCCGCCAAAAAGAAGAAAGATTTCCCGCTTTCTTTTGGAAAAAAGAAAGTTTTTTGATGGCGCGGCATGACTCCGTGCTTTGATATGCCCTCACGTCGAGAACCGACATCTGCCTTATATACACTACGTCAAAGAAAACCAGTTGCGCATTCCCGTGCCGCGCAGAGCGCGGCACGGGAATCAGTTTTCTTTATTGCAGAGTTCTTCGTGACACGATTTCTGCACATGGTTAAAGGGACTTAAGGGCAACCATACAAGGCCTCTCAATCAAAATACTTTCTTTTTTAAAAGAAAGTAGAAATATACTCACTCATTTTTTCTTCTCATTACTCCAAACAAGATAACCTCGCACGCCGCCGCTAAGAGGAGCGACACGATAGGCCACGTAAAGGCCGAGCCGCCCCTGTCCCGCGTATCGAGCAAGAGCCAGGCCGTAAGTTCGTGTATCGAGCCATGCTCGCCGTTGGAGCCGTCCCAGAGTGAAAAGGCTACCGGCAGGAGCCCCCTGCCCTCTACGCCGCCCCCTTTAAGAGGGAGCGTACCCCTCATCACCACGCGCCACGTGCCGTCCCTGTAGACACCTCGTGCACTGATGCCATCCCCCTGGATAGTCCTTACTGAACGAGGCCCCCTTGCCCGCAAGAGAGAAGTCCTCTCTCCGCCGCCTGCCGAAGGCCCCTGCCAGAACCATATCATTACGGGTTCGCCCCGACTCCCCATGGCAAGGGGCGGCCTCCCGCCGGGGTGGGGCCTTGCCGGAAACTCAATGGCCGCGCCGTCGCGGTACAAGGTGCCTTCTGCGAGTTTCTCTGCCTCGCGGTCCCCTGGTATGCTCTCTGTCCTATCGTCCCACTCAAGGAGAAGGGCAACCTCTTGCCCCTTATAGAGGGCCTTCACCGAGAGAGAATCAATTGTGGGTGTAAAGTGCCGCTCCTTCATTACGAGTTGAGGAAAGACGGCGAAACTACTGTAAGGGGCCTTCTTCCAGAGCGGGTCTTCTGGATCACCTGGAAGGGCCCCCTCCACCCTCATGGCCTTAATGACCCTCTCAACGCCGGGTCTCTTATAGGGAGCGGCAAGGGTCGTTACATACCTTGCAATGGCCGCACGGTCTTTGTCTGTGAGGACCTTTCGGCTCGACGGGTCGGCGAAACTCGGCATCTGCGTGCCCTGTATTCCCGTTGTAATCCTCCTGTAAATATCCTCGGCGTTGGCTCCGGCCCTGAAGGTCCAGGGCTTTGTAAGGTTACGGGGCCAGGTGCGGGCGCCAAAATCGTCCTTCAATTTTTTCTCTCCATCTCCGCGTCCCTTCTTGCCGTGACACTGGGCGCAGTTATCGGCAAAGAGCCTCCTCCCCCGGCTGAGCGCGGTCCTGCCCGAGACCTTCTTGACAATCGATGTATCTATCTCCGCCTCTTCGGGCTCTTCAAGCCCTGAGAAGGCCTTTATGTAGGAGATTACGGCGTTCTTCTCTTCCCGAGTGAGGGTCTTTTCCCAGTTGGGCATGGCCGTGCCGCTTAGCCCCGCGCCGTCCGCTCCCTTGCCGCCGCCCGTGAGCATCTTCAGAAAATCACCGTGCGATGGCGTTATCTCGTCAAAGGGCGTGCTCTTCCATTTATAAAGGCCATAGGTAAAGTCCCTTGGAGGGGGGTTGAGAAATGGCGCCGCCGGGCCGCCGCCTGCGCCGTCCATGCCGTGACACCACCAGCAGTACCTCTCATAGACCACCTTGCCCCTGTTGGAAATGGCCGCAAGAGCAGACGAACCAAAAAGAAGCATGGCCATGAGAACGATGACTATATGTACTCTCTTACCCATAAAGAGACTAATCCCACTTGAGGGGCCTGTTGCCCGTAAAGTCGTATAAAAAGAGTATTACCTTCCAGACATCGTCTTCGTGGAGCGTCCCCTCCCAGGAAGGCATCACCGAGTCCCATGGCGTTGCCTCGGCTGGTAGCCCTGCGCCGCCCTTAACTATACGCCAGAAGAGATAGGATTCCCGGAGCTGGGCGATTGTATTTCGCCCTGCAAAGGGAAGGGGCCGGGGGTTCATGCCTGCCGAGAGGTGCCCCCTGCCGTCAAGGAGCGCGCCGTGACAGAAGACGCAGTTCCTGAAGTATATTACCCCGCCCTCGCGCAGAAGACGCCTGAAACGCAGGGGGTCTCTTTTCTCAACTTCCCGAAAGGGATTTCTGAGAGTCTGAAGGTCAAAGGTCTTGCCATAGGCGCGCATGAAGCGCGGGGGCGCCGTGTGCACACGCCGCGCCTCGATAGGGAGCCCGCCAGTACTTCCCATGGATAGATAGGTTAAGAGCCCCGCGCTAATTGGGATAACTACGAGGACAATGTTTCGCACCCCGTGGCGCCCTTCATCATTAAAAAACGACTCAAGGGAACGCAAAAGCCCCGACATGCCGGAGGGACTCGAAGTAATTACGAGAAGGGCAACGACGATTACAAAGAAGATGTACATCAAGGCAAGACTCCGTGGAATGGGCACGCCAAGGAGAGACGGAACCTTGAGAAGAACAAGGGCAATGATAATGGTGAGTATGAGACTCGAGAAAGAAGATATTTTCATTTTATGAAAAAAATAAGAAATATTTCCCGCTTTCTTTTAGAAAAAAGAAAGCGGGGCAAAGAACACCAAAAGAAAACCAACTGTCTGCCAGGCCGCGCCTGCGCGGCCTGGAATCAGTTTTCTTTGTCAACTTTCTTTTTTAAAAGAAAGTTGAATAATTTCTCTTTTCTTATTTTTTCCCGCTTTCTTTTGGA
>CAYOVP010000038.1:0-18128 GCA_964407495.1 uncultured Thermodesulfobacteriota bacterium | reverse complement strand
TGTTGGAAAGTAAAAAACTATCATATTAAAATCATTAAACTTAAGACCAATTAAGCGTTGCTTATGCTCTTTAAGCTCAAAAAAATAAGAACTGCTTTCTATTCTTACTTTAGAAGCTACCAGAACGGTATTAACTCGTGACATTGCAATCCCATGAACCTGTTCAGTATAGCCTTTTGACGCAAGTTCTTTCTTTATTAAAGCGCCGTATGCATTATTTCTAAACTCTGCAAGGACTATTATATCCGGGTTCTGCTTTTGCAATCTCGAGATGATGTGAGGTGTACGTTTCCCGCCTCCATGTCGTATATTCCATTCAATTATTTTTTTCATTACTTGTAGATACAAGGTTGGGTAGAGCGAAGCGAAACCCAACAGCAAATCCTCAGATCTTCTCTACCTCCCCGCCGGCCTCTACCCAGGCATTGAACCCGCCCTTCAGGGCCGCTACCTTTTTGAAACCCTTTTCCTTGAGGAGAGACGCCACACGGGCGCTCGAGTGTTCATCTGTTCACGTACAGTAGGCGATGGTCTCCACCCCTGGGTCGAGCCCTGCAAGGCGGTCTTCTATCTTGGCCGCAGGTATACGAATAGCCCCTGGCAGGGCTCTGGTGCTTCGCATGTAATCCATCCTGTTCCGTACGTCCAGTATCTGGAGATGCTCGCCCCGCGCCATCTTTGCCTTCAGTTCCTCTACGCTTATCCTCTCTGCCTTCATGCCTACCTCCTCTCTCTTGGTATGAGCCTCGACATCTTGAGGAGTATGCTGTTGAAATCGCGCGTCTCTACCCCTGCCTTTCTCATCTCCCGTATGGCGTCCTCGGGGTCGTTGTGTTTCTCAGGTACCCCACGAACTCCGTCTATCAAGACCGTGGCGCCAAAGCCTTCTCTGAGGGCATCGAGGGCCGTTGCCCTTACGCAGTAATTCGTGGCCAGTCCGCAGAGAAAGACATGGCCAACGTCATGTGCTATGAGAGAGTCCTTGAAAGTCCGCCCTTCCTCGTCAAAACCGTCAAAGGCCGAGTAACTGTCGCTCTCAGGGTCATGCCCCTTGGTTATGATTATTGCGCCCTCCGGGAGTTTCAAGTCTGGGTTGAACTCCGCGCCCTCGGTGCCCTCCACGCAGTGTGGCGGCCACTTGCCCCCATATGCCGCAAAGTGCCGCGTCTTCGCAGGGTGGAGGTCGCGCGTTGCAAAGACCGGGCACCGGGCACGCGTAAAGAGGTCGGCGTACCTGTTTATAAGGGGTATGATGTTGTCGGCCTCCTCCACGGCAAGCGCGCCTCCTGCGCAGAAGTCCACCTGTACGTCCACTATGACAAGGGCCTTACCTATTCTCATCTCGCTCTTCTCCTGTCCTGTTTCATTATATTGTAGAGGGTATCATTTTTCCTCTTCCTGTCAAGCCCTTGGTGGATACTGCAGGCAAGGGTCAACCAGGTACAGGAACCACCTGCATGCCCCCGCCTCCGCTACCCCCTAAAGCCACTTGAAATAAACCACAATACCGTTTATCCTGTACTATTGCATAAACCCAAAGGAGGATTTTCTCATGACACGAAAACGCTCCCTTCTCGCGCTCCTGGTCCTCACGAGCCTCTTCTTCTCTATTGCGTTCCTTTCCATCTCCAGCGCACACGCCGGGGCCAAGACCGTACGAAAGGTCCTGCCTAACGGCATGGTGGTCCTCGTGCAGGAGGTTCACAGCGCCCCTGTGGTGGCAATGGAGGTCTGGGTCCGCGTTGGGAGCGCAGACGAGGACCCGGACCGCGGCGGCATCTCCCACGTATTCGAGCACATGCTCTTCAAGGGGACTCCAACTAAAAAAGTCGGTGAGATAGCGCGCCTCGTAGAATCCGTTGGCGGCAACATCAACGCCTACACCTCCTTTGACAATACGGTCTACTACCTCGTGGTGCCCTCTGAGCACTTTGCAACAGGCCTCGACGTCCTCTCCGATGCAGTACAGCACTCGTCCTTTGACCCCGATGAACTCAAAAAGGAACTCAAGGTAGTCCTCGAAGAGATACGCATGAACAAGGACAGCCCCATGAGGACGCTCTATGACAAGATATTCTCCCTTGCCTACAAGAAACACCCCTATGGCCGGCCCGTCATAGGACGGAGCGAGGTGGTCGCCAAGTTCACCCGCAAGTATATCCTCGACGTCTTCAACAGTTTTTACAGGCCCGAGAACATGACCTTCGTGGTGGCCGGCGACGTGGACGCAGAGGCAGTCACAAGGGAGGTGGAAAAGGCCTTTGCCGGGTTCAGGAGGGGCAACCTCAAACGGAGACCCAGGCCCGTAGAACCTACCCAGAAGGAGGTCCGCGCCGAGATAGTCCGCCAGGACATCAACGAGACCTACCTCGGCATGGCCTTTCACATACCTGAACTCAAAAGCGACGATACCTATGCCATAGACGTCCTCTCCGGCATACTCGCCTCCGGTGTATCTTCGCGGCTCTACCGCGCCCTCAAGATAGAGACGCACCTCGTTCATTCCATATCAGCCTACTCCATGAGCCTCAAGGACCCGGGCCTCTTCTTCATCACCGCCTCCCTTGACGCGAAGAACGTAAGTAAGGCCACGGAGAAGATAATAACCGAGATAGGCAGACTTGGCGCCGAGGGCCCGGAGTCCACGGAGTTTCAGCGGGCCAAGACCAACATTGCCGCAGACTTCATATACTCGCGCCAGACCATGCAGGGTATCTCGCGCGACCTTGGCTACTACGAGACCATAGCCGGCGACTACAGGTACGGGCAGAAGTACCTGGCCGCTGTACAGGCACTGACACCAGAGGACGTAAGGAAGGTCGTAAACAGGTACTTTACGGCCAGCAACGTCTCTGTTGCCATTGTAATGCCTGAAAAAGAGAACAAGGACCTCACCGTCCCTGCCGTAAAGGCAACGGTGAAGAAGGCCTTTGCCAAGGCCGCAAGGCTCGGCGAGAAACTCAAGAAGACCCCTGCAGTTAAGAAAACAACCCTGAGTAATGGTATCACGCTCATCGTAAAGAAGATACCCACAACGCCTTCAGTGGCCTTCTACGCCACCTTTCCCGGCGGCCTCATGGCCGAGAACACCAGAAACAACGGCATAGGCAACTTCATGGCCGCCATGCTCACGCGGGGAACAAAGACACGCACGCGAGAGGAACTGGCAAAGGAGGTGGAGGGCATGGCAGGGTCCATCTCCGGGTTCTCTGCTCGAAACTCCACGGGTGTAACAGCGGGCTTTCTATCGGCTGACTTCGAGCGCGGGCTCAGGCTGTTCGCCGATGTCATAGAGAACCCCACCTTTCCTGAGAAAGAGATGAGGACCCTCAGAAAAGATATCCTCGCGGCCATAAAGAAACGCGAGGACAACATACCATCGTACACCTTCAAACTCCTCCTCAAGGCCCTGTACCGCGACCACCCCTACGGCATGCCCGTAAGCGGCACTACAGAGACCGTAAAGGCCCTTACGCGGGCAGACCTCATCAGTCATTACAAGAAGATATTCATCCCAAAGAGGATGATACTCGTCATAGCCGGCGACGTGGACGTGGAGTACACCATAAAGAAGGTCCGCGAGGTCTTCGGCGGTTTTACGCGCAAGGCCGTTGGTATCCCGGCACCGCAAAAACCCGACTGGCCGAAAGAGATACGCCGAACAGGGGCTGAGCGAGAGAAGGCCCAGATAAACATCGGGATAGGTTTCATGGCCACAACCATTGGGAGCAAAGACAGTTACGCCCTCAGCGTTCTCTCGGAGATACTATCCGGCCAGGGTGGAAGGCTCTTCATAAACCTTCGCGACAGGAAGAGCCTCGCCTACTCTGTGAGCGCCTTTCTCCGCGACGGCGTGGACCCGGGCTTCTTCGCCCTCTACATAGCAAGCGCGCCGGAGAAGAAAGACAACGCCATAGAAGGCCTCCTCCGTGAACTCGAGTCCATAAGGAATGGCCCTGTCTCAGACGAAGAACTGGCGCGCGCCCGCAACTACATCACGGGCAGTTACGTCATAGGCCTCCAGACTCCGGCGGCCCAGGCCGCGGACATGGCCAACAACGAACTCTTTGGCCTCGGCTATGACTTCTCGAAGAAATACATAAAACTCATCCAGGCCGTCACAAAGGAAGACGTCCTTCGTGTAGCCAGGAAGTACCTCGACCTCAAGGCCTACACCATTTCCATCGTGGGCCCAAAGGATAAGCAAGACGGGGGCAAGGACAAGGCGGGAAGGGGTACGAAAAAGAAAGGATAGGGCCGTGCCAGCCAGAAATGCCATGAAAAGGGCCTCCCCAGGGAAGGACTCACTTCTTCTACACAGAGGTACACTCTTTCTCTGTATTTTTTTCATTAAGTTCTTGACAACCTTCAATGATATGGGTATAAAGTAAATGTAGGGTTTAGAACTCTCGTTCATATCTTGACGCGCCTCCCTTTTCTTCTGCGAGGAGGCCCCTTTTCCAAGGCACCAATCCTTCAATCCGGACAACCCATCTTAACTTTCCAGAAGCAACTCCAGAAGAGATACATAACTTCCTGCGAGTAAATTCCAAGAGGAGAGCCCCGCCATGAGATACTTCCTTATCCTTTTTCTTCAGGTACTCGTCTTCCTTCCCCTTTACTCGGATGCCTCGGAGAATACGAAGCCCCACGCCCAGGCCGAGGCCCCAAAGCCCCTGACCCAGGCAAAGGTGAAACCAGCCAGAGCGCTCGGCAATCTTCCCCTTTACTTCATAAAGAATACCGGCCAACTCGATGGGCGCGTAATCTACTATGAGAAGGGCGCCCGCCACGCCACATACTTTACGCAAGAGGGCCTTGTGCTCTCCCTCTCGAGGGGTCCGGGAAAGACCAATCCTGAGAGCGCAGACCAAATCAAGACCGAGGCCCTTCGCCTCTCTTTTGTTGGAGGGAAGAAAGACTCCGCCGTAACGGCGGGAAAGAAGATGCCTGGCCGGGTGAATTACTTCGTTGGCAATGACCGGTCAAGGTGGCGCACCAATGTTCCCACCTTTGGCGAAGTCACCTATAAAAACGTCTACGAGAACATTGACATACGGTTCTACGGCACGGGCCGCAATATCGAACACGACGTAATCGTCCGCCCCGGAGGAGACCCATCTCTTGTAAGGCTTGCCTACAAGGGCATAAAGGGCCTTGAACTCACACCAGGAGGAGACCTCAGAGTGCGCCTTGAAGAGGGCGAGATAATTGAAAAACGCCCCCTTGTCTACCAGGAGATAAAGGGCACCAGGAAAATAATAGAGAGCGGATACAGAATCATTGAGAACAAGGACGGCAGGTTCGTATATGGCTTTGACCTCGCCTCCTACGACCGTACGAGGGAACTCGTCATAGACCCGGTCCTCGTGTACTCCACATACCTTGGGGGGAGCGAGGACGATTCCGGCGCTGACATAGCCGTTGACACTGCAGGCAATATCTATGTCACTGGCAATACCAAGTCACCTGACTTCCCTGTAAAAAATCCTATACAGGGAACTATCGGGGGTGGAGGGTCTTTCTGGGAGGATGTCTTCGTCACAAAGACAGACCCATCGGGCTCCACCCTGATATACTCCACATATCTTGGAGGCTTCCTCGGCGACTTCGGAAACGCCATAACTGTGGACGCAACCGGAAACGCCTACATCACGGGCACTTCCTCTTCTCCAGATTTTCCCCTTGTCTCACCCATTCAGGGTACAAAGGGCATTTTCGAGGACGCCTTCGTGGTGAAGCTTAACGCATCCGGTTCGGCCATCATATACTCGACATTCCTCGGCGGCAATTATTCAGACTTTGGCAGAGACATAGCCATTGACGCCTCGGGAGCGGCCTACATTACGGGAAAGACGGGCTCATCGGACTTTCCCCTCGTGAACCCCATCGCAGGGGGGCTCCCGCCCGGAGGGCCCTATCCGCCCGACGCCTTTGTTGCAAAGATAAACCCCGCCGGCACGGCCCTCGTGTACTCCACCTATCTCGGTGGAAGCAGTTTTGATGAAGGAAAGGGCATAGCCGTCGACACGACGGGCGCCGCCTACATTACGGGCAGTACATCATCGTCTGATTATCCCGCCGTGGCTGCCATGCAGCTCAGCACAGGCGGCTGGGACGCCTTCATCTCCAAGATAGACCCCTCGGGCACGGCCCTCGTATATTCCACATACCTTGGAGGCACTTCCATAGAGAGGGGCGAAGACATCGCCGCAGACTCCTCCGGCGCCGCATATGTGACGGGCGAAACATCGTCTTCCGACTTTCCCCTTGTATCGCCCATAGAGGGCTACCATACGGGAACCGGCTACGACGACGTCTTCATAGCCAAGGTCAACCCCTCGGGCTCGGCCCTCGTCTATTCCACATGTCTTGGCGGCAGTAGCCCGGACCATGTCAACGCCATAGCAATAGACTCGGCCGGCAACGCCTATGTAACAGGTTATACATGGTCCACGGACTTTACCGTAGTAAATCCAGTACAGGGAGTTTACGGCGGAGGATACTCCGACGCCTTTGTTGCAATGGTGGACGCCTCCGGCTCCTCCTTCACTTACTCCACATACCTCGGCGGAGGCGATCAGGAAGAAGGCATGGGCATAGCCGCGGACAATGCGGGCAACACCTATGTCACAGGCTGGACAAAGTCGCAGGACTTCCCCCTTGAGTCGCCGCTGCAGGGAGTAAAGAACGGGGGCGTCTTTACATCTGACGCCTTTGTCTCCAAGATAGACGGCACCCCTCCTCCACCTGTCATAATGTATCTGAATCCCGGATCAACCAATGTTACACGCGGCTCCACCCTGTTGTACAGTGTCACGGCCACGAACACCACGCCTATGAAACAATGCTTCCAGTACTGGGAGGACCTGACCCTCCCAGGGAGCATGCAATACCCGACTGAAGGCGAACTCTACGGGCCTCTCAAGGTCTGCCTCGCGCCAGGGGCGACAAAGACAACACAACTTTCACACGGTGTTCCCGTTACCGCGCAACTCGGCACATACACGCTTAACGCCTATGTCGGCGCCTATGGCACGCCCGCGCACCATCTGATTGTGGACAGAGACCAGTTCAACTTTATTGTAACAACCTACGGCCCCGTCACCAGGACCCCGAATACCTCGTGGAGTGTGCTTGGAAATGGGTTCGAGACCAAGTAGGGCCGGACCGAAGTGAGGCCCTTGAGGAGGAGGCCGCCCCAGGAAGACCATCTCCCGGATACACTAACTGCTCTTGTTTCAAGAAACACCCCAGCCGCCCATAGGGCGGCTGTTTTTTTTGTCATCCCCCTACTTTCCACCACCATTCTTCGATGGCACTCCCCCTCCCCCCGGAGTAACTGGGATTAAAAAGATAGTTTAACAAGTGCCCTCTTTCCCTACTTTCGGGGGATTGACGACATGGCAAAGGGCCCCTTATAATATTTAAAAGTAGCAGCACGTTATAAGTTTCTATCGTTTTTGCGGTTTATCTCTAAAATTTAAGTGTATGGCGGGCCAGATGAAAACGCTCCAGGCTCAGGCGTTTTCAAACACCAAGGGACAGGTCTATCATGAGACTTTTTGTCTGCCTTGTACTGCAACTTCTTGTTTCCATGCCTCTTTATGGCATGGCCACTGCCTCGGACATGCCCTGGGGCTCGAAAGACAGACCCTCTCTGCCACTGGATGCAGGGCCAATCCCCTCCATCACCATGGCCTATGGCAATCTCCCCCTCTACTTCACCAAGAACGCTGGCGAGGCACCCCCGCAAGTACGATACCTCGAGCGTGGCAGAGGCCACGCCACGTTCTTCACCGACAAGGGCGTTGTCCTTGCCCTTGCCCGGGCCAATTCGGCCCTAAAGGCTACGCCCAGGATAAAACCCCTGCCAAAGACGGCCAGCGCAAAAAAAACGGCCATCGAGACCCTCGGTCTCTCCTTCCTGGGGGCCGAAAAATCCGCAGCACCTACCGCCGAGCAACCCCTTCCAGGCCGAGTTAACTACTTTGTCGGAAGGGACAAGGCCGCATGGAAGACCGACATCCTCACCTATGGCGCCCTTGAGTACAGGAACATCTACAAGAATATTGACGTGAGGTTCTACGGCTCCGGCGGCAACCTTGAACACGATATCATCGTGCACCCGGGCGGTAAGCCATCTGTAGTGAGGTTCGGCCTCTATGGGGCCTGCTCCATCTCGACCGAGAGCAACGGCGACCTTGTAATAAGCCTTGAAAAAGGCCGTCTGATACAGAAAAAACCCCGTATCTACCAGGTCATCGGGGGCCGGAAGGTTGCGATAGATGGCAGGTACAAGGTTTTCGCCAGGAAGGACGGTACGCCGGCCTATGGGTTCGAGGTGGCCTCCTATGACAGGACGAAAGACCTCGTCATAGACCCTGTCCTCATGTACTCCACATACCTCGGCGGCATATCAATAGACGCCGGCCTCGGAATAGCAGTGGACAGTACCGGGGCCGCCTACATCGCCGGATACACCATATCCCCTGATTTTCCCACTGTTAACCCCATACAGGGCTTCGGGGGGTCTGCCTACACAGACGCCTTTGTGGCCAAGTTGAGCCCCGCCGGAGACGCACTCGTCTACTCAACTTACCTCGGTGGGTCTCTCTCGGACTATGCCTCTGACATAGCCGTAGATCCGACAGGCGCTGTCTATGTATCGGGAAGCACCCTCTCCACAGACTACCCCCTCGTCTCCCCCATACAGTCCGTTCACGGCGGCGTAGTAGACGTGACAATTACAAAACTCAACCCCGCAGGCGATGCCATCGTATACTCATCGTTCCTCGGCGGTAGTGACGAGGACTGGGCCCTCGGCATCGATATCGACAGCACTGGCGCCGCCTACATGACCGGCTATGCCCTCTCCGTGGATTACCCTGTCATCAACGCCGTGCAACCAGCCTTTGGCGGCGGTTTACTCGACTCCTTTGTGACAAAA
Organism: uncultured Thermodesulfobacteriota bacterium; assembly: GCA_964407495.1. Classification (GTDB taxonomy): domain Bacteria; phylum Desulfobacterota; class GWC2-55-46; order GWC2-55-46; family JADFVP01; genus JAJRZX01. The sequence continues at coordinate 9,178 of CAYOVP010000038.1, read as the reverse complement.
ATTTCGCCCTCTGGCACTGCCCTCGTTTACTCGACATACCTGGGAGGCAGCAGTGGCGAACACGGGAACGACATAGCCGTAGACCAGACAGGCGCGGTCTACGTCACGGGCCAGACATGGTCTGTAGACTTTCCCCTTGTCTCGCAGATACAGGGGACCCTTGCAGGCGGCAACGACGTCTATGTAACCAAGATAGACGCAACAGGTTCAGCCATAGCGTACTCCACGCTTCTTGGCGGCACGGGCGACGACGCAGGCAACGCCATCGTGGTAGACACCGCAGGTGCGGCCTACGTGGCAGGAGAGACGAACTCGGCGGACTTTCCCACCCTGAACGCGGCCCAGGGTGCTTACATGGGCGCTGGAGACGGGTTCGTAACGAAGATATCGCCCACTGGGGCGGCCATGGAGTATTCCACATATCTCGGCGGGTCTGGTATTGAGAGGGCCTTTGGCATAGGACTCGACTCTACGGGAAGCGCCTTTGTGACGGGCCAGACCCTTTCTGCGGATTTTCCCATAGTAGACCCGGTCCAGAGCGTCTTCGGCGGCAGCGACGACGGGTTTGTAACGAAGTTGAGCACCAGCGGCAGTCTCTTCCTCTACTCCACCTTCCTTGGCGGCGCAGACTCGGACGGCGGCTTTGCCCTCACAACGGATACTTCTGGCAATACCTATGTAACAGGCTTCTCGTACTCAACGGATTTTCCCCTCGTAGCGGCCCTGCAGGGGACGAACGGCGGGACGGCAGATGCCTTTGTCGCGAAGATAAGCGCGGCGCAGGTGCCGGTGGTGAGCCTTCTCATCAGGCCAGATGCGGCTTCAGTCGCGCCAGGGGCAGGGCTTGGGTACACTCTCATGGCAACGAATACAACTACAACGGCCCAGTGTTTCCAGTATTGGGAAGACGTTACACTACCCGATGGCACGGCCTACCCGCCAAAGGGCGCGCTCCGCGGGCCTGTAAATACCTGTCTCGACCCTGGCGCAACCCTTTCAAGGCACCTTAGGCACCAGGTGCCTGCCTCGGCAGTGCCAGGCCCATACGTCTTGAACGCCTATTTGGGGACATACCCCGCTGTACAGGAGAGTTCAGACTTCAACTTCACCATAGGCAGCGTGGTCTTGCCGGTGAGCAGAAGAGGCGCCGACTCAGCAGGACCGCTTCAGTAAGGGCGAAAGGAGGTAAACCCCCTCTCCTACCTTCCTTGCCCTGGCCCCTCCAGATGGAGGGGCCTTTTTTTATCTCCAATGCTCACCCCCCCTGGCCTGCATCCCCCGGCCACCGGGCTCTGTTGTTTCCTCCCCCCACAACTCAATCTCCCTTTATATCCTTTACTACAAGTACAACGGAGAAGACCACGCCGAGGAAGAAGAGACCGAGGCCGGCCATGAAGTACAGCGGCCTGTAATAGAAGACCACGGTGCTCCTTCCTGCCTTTACGGGCACACCCCTTACCAGGCCGTTCACGCGAAGTACCTCTGCCTTCTCGTCATTCACCCTCGCCTTCCATCCAGGGTAGTAGAGGTCTGTAAGGACGAGCATGGAGTCGTCCGCGGCATTCACCTCCACCACCACCTCCTGCGGGGAGTAACTCGTTATGCGCGCCTTTCCCGCCTCCAGGGGGGGGAGCGGCGCCTGGGCCGGGGTAGTGGGCTCCGTGGGGGGCTCTGAGGGAGAAGGGGCCTGGGTCTCCATACCCTCTTGGGTCTTTACATCAGGGGAGACCTCTGCTCCAAGAGGCGGCCTCTCTTCAGTTGGGGCCTCCGGGGCCATGCCCCGGCCTTTTTGCTCCAGGCCAGATTCCTTCTCAGCGGAAGGGGCCTCAGCGCCACTGGTCTTCTCTGCCTCCATGGGAGGACTGGAGGGCTCTTTTACGGTCTTATTTTGTTCAGGAGGAAGGTCCGTCTTGCCAGAGGTGGAGAGTGTAGCCGCGCCGGTACCCCCCTGCGTAGAAGGCTCCTTGGCTTCACCCCTGGCGGCCTCCTTCTGAGGCGTCTGGGGATTGACCGAGGCAGAGGGGCCGGCCTTCTCCGCCTCTGTCCCGCCCCCCTCTGCCGGGGCCGAGGCAAGAGGGGCTGGCCCGGTTATTGCCCCCCTGGGCGTCTTGAGAATGGTCTCTGGCGGGGGCGCTACGCTAACGGGAGGCTGGGTCGTTGTACTTGCACGAGGCTGTATACTGCCGGCGCCTCCAGCCGTGGGTGATGCGGTCTCACCTCCACTGCTCACGGGCTTGGCGGCCCCTGAGGAGGGGGCGGCACTCAGGTAAGGTACTGCAGACTCTGCCCCAGCATAGGCAGGCCTGCCGGCGAAGAGCCCTTCGAGCCTTGCCGCGAGAGAACCTGCGAGTCCTCTGGCCCCACCATCCACATTCCATGCCTCCAGGTCTTTTTCGCCGGCCCTTGTCTCTTCATCTTTTGCCTTGCCGCCGCTTCCGCCCCTTGCCGCCCCGCTCTCTTTGCTCTCCAGTACGGCCTTCTCGAGGGGGTCGAAGCCGCCTTCCATGAAGGCCCTCTGGGCCTCCTCCCAGCCTGGGGCCGTAACGGTCTCTCTCACGAGAAAAACCCTTGGCAGGGCCCCGGGGTTCCTGTATACCCTGGCATCGTCCTTGTCATAAAAGAGGGGAAACTTCTCCTCAAAGGCGGCCCGAAGTGCGTCGTCCGCCGCTGTCTCTGCGCCAGAGGGCGGAAAGACGAGGTACTTGACACCAAGGAAGGAATAGGCCCGTTCCCTGCCCATAAAATCGTTCTCCACGGGGCTCTCCACCTTCCTGTAGATATGCCTGCCTTCCCTTATCTCTTCGCCTATTCTCTCGGGCCTGCCGCTGAACCAGAGCGACATCTCGGCAAGTTCTCCACTGGTCTGGCTGTGAAGGTATCTCTCGCGGAAGGCCTGGTACTCGAGAGGCGTAATGGAGTTCACGTACCGTATGTCATGGAGCCCCAAGGCCGAGGCATAGTTTGGAAAGAGCGCTCCATATGCGCCGGCCACGCGGGGCCTCGCTCCGTCCGAGTCCTGGAGTATGGCCGAGACATAGGGCGCAGGCCTGAAGGCGTCGTCATAGGCGGGCATGCCATGGGGGGCCATGGTATCGAGGAGATAGGCCCCGCCGAAGAAGACTACGAGACCGAGGGCGGCAAAGGTGAACTTCTGCCTGAAGAAGAAGACGACCCCGGCCATGCCAGCAGCAAGGGGAAGCCACTTCATGAGGAGCGTCTCGGGGGCGTACCCCCTGGGCACGCACCACCAGAGTTCTAAAATGGCAAGGAGTATGAGGGCATGGATGTTCCTCTTATCGTTCTTCCAGAAGTAGGTAATGTAAAATGCAAGGCCGACGACAATGAGCGTGAGGACCGAGCCCCCTATGATAGAAGGCAGGACAAAGGGACGCATGACATCATTGAAGGCCGTGGCGCTGTTAAGATAAAGGCTTACCGAAGGCATGAAGGAGTAGACGAGATAGGCACCACCGATGATACCAGCCGTTGGTATGAAGACCGCGCCAACGGGCAGGGGGCCTCCTTTCCCGCCCCTCTCGCGCGCCAATGCAGACCTTTCGAGATGAGTCACTATGAGTTCAAGTCCCATGGCCGCGGCAACGGCAAGCCCGAAGACCCAGACAGGACCGGCCCAGCGTAGCGACCAGACCCTGTCGAACATGGGAGCCTTGCCAAGGAGTATGAATGGATAGACCCCGGCGTTCTTGAGCACAATGAAGGCCCCAACGAGAAAGAAGAAGATCAGTTCCTTCCTGAGGGGGAGTTTCTTCCTGAGGGGGCTTATGAAGAGGCCGGCCAGTATGAGAAAGAGGGGCAGAACCCCCGTATACCCGCCGATATTGTCCCAGACCCCGTTGATGGGCAGATACCTGAAGAACCCCTTGCCCACCTCTGCCATGAGGCTCGTGCCCTTTATGGTCTCCGGGTTGGCCGGAAAATACGATAAAGTAGGGGTTATGACGTTGAAGAGTGCCTGCCAGGAGGTAAGTTTCTGTATGCCCATCTCCCCGCCTGCAGGGTGTATGTGGGCGCCCCTCTGCACCAGTTCTATGAAGGGCAGAACAAGGGGCGAACTCAGGAGGAGGCCTGTTACGAAAGAGAAGCCAAGGCGGGGTAGCACCTTTACGCCCCTTGCCAGTCCCTGTGCCGAAAAAGCCCTGAAGACATAATACAGGAAGGCCAGGGCCAGGACATAAAGGGCTGTCTCGGGCTGGCCTGCAAGGAGCGTGAACGCGAAGACGACTGCCCCGAGAACTATCTTCGCCCTTACCCACTGTGCCCCTGGCGCAGGCCTTGCCAGGGCCTCCATGCAGAGAAGGAGCACAGGTATCATCATGGCCGTATTGGCCAGTTGCTCAAGGTTTATGAACCAGGTAAAGGCCCCGGAGAACATGTACAGGAGGCCCCCAAGAAAGGCGCTCCAGGGACCTGCGCCAAGAGAGACGATGAAGAGGTAGGTAAAAAACCCGGCAATGAAGAGGCGGCCAAGCATGAAGTAGTCCCAGTACCTCACGGGAGAGAGGTCCTCGGCTATCTGGTAGGGAAAGAATGCGCGGGTGGAGTACTGTGCCGCAAGGGGCGTGCCTCCAGCCTGGTAGGGATTCCAGAGGGGCAGGTGTCTTGCACGGTACATGTCTCCCACGAGTTTGTTTACGGGAAACTCGTAGAAGGCAGGGGTGGCAAGATCTACATTGAAACTGTTGAGAGGCGTCCTCCCCTTCTGGCCGTACACCCCCTCTGCAGTGACGCCATGCGGCTGGTAGAGCGTTGGGTTCAGGCTCTTGCCGCCAAAGACTACTGGTGAGTAGACCAGCGCAATGAGGGCCGCGTAGATTATGAACACAAGTGCGTGGGTCTTGATGCGTCCCGTGCTCTCCAGGTCTTCACTGATGGGCTCTGTCATTTCTCCTTCCAAGATCCTCTCCTAAATGTTTTTTTCTGGGCCCCCGGACTGGCCCGGTCTTGCGGTGTATCGGTCTGCAAACTTGGAATGCAAGGGGTGGCCGCAGGCCTCGCATCTCTCTATCTCCAGGAACCGTTCGAGGTACTTGTGAACCACTGTCACAAAGGTGGCGTGGCTCCAGGTGAGCGGCGAGACCGAGAGAGGCCCCCCTGTAAAGGGGTCTATCTGCTCTGACAGGACCCCGCTGGGCATGGCCCTCGAGGCCGTCCACTCGAGTATATCAAGGGCCTTGTCAAGTCCCTCCATGCCTCTTGCAGAGGCGATATGGTGCCATGCCAGCCATAGCGTGCTTATGAACCAGGGGTTGCCTGTGGTCTTGTCCGAGACGCGGTAATAGCCGTCATCTTCATAGCGGGCAATACCCCCAGAGGGCGTCCTGAGCCTGAGTTTTTCATGTACCTGCTTCATTGTGGAGACGACTCTCTCGTCCTCTGGCCCATAGGCGCCAAAGGCAAAGAGGCCGAAGAGCGAGGAATCCACCGTGCTGTCTACCTCTGCAACCTCACCGTCCTCCATGCGTATCATGCGCGCAAAACGCCCCTCTTCCGGCAGATAGAGGTACCTGTCCATGGCATTTCTCATGCGCTCGGCGGCCTCGCCAAACTCGTCTGCAAGGGAGTCCTCGCCAAAGGCCCGGGTAAAGCCAGCCGCACCTACGAGCCCGCCGTACACTGCGGAGGTGGTAAAGGTGAGCACGCCGTGGCGCTCCTCCCAGAGGTCATAACTCGGCAGGGGCAGGCCTGTCTCCAGGTCGCGGAAACGGAGCATGAGGTTCCCGGCCCTCTTGATTAGCGGCCTGTACAGGGGCTTTATGAACTCTATGTCCCTGTAAAGGAGGTAGTGGCGCCAGAGGGCCCAGACTACAAGGGCTGTCTCGTCCTCCTGTATGGGCAGTTGCGGCCTGCCGTCCTTGAGCCAGGGGTGCCACGAACTCGCCGGCGTGCCAGAGGGGTTGTACTTGTGAAGAAAAAACCCCTCTTTCTCTATTATCCTGGCCGCAAGGGCAAAAAATGACCTCGATATCTCCGGGTAACCGGCAAGGTCGAGGGCATGGGCCGTAAGGGCACCGTCGCGCGGCCACATGTAACTGTAGGTATCGCGGTTGAAGGCAATGGCATCCGAATCATTGGCCGCCGTGATACTGCCCGTATGGTCTATCTGCGTCCTAATTATGAGGAGGCTCCTCCTGTACAGATCCGTAACAGATGAAGGGAGGAGCCCGAAGTTGAGGTTTTCCTTTCCTGCCCAGAGCCTCCAGTAATCATGCGTGCGCTTGAGGAGCCTCGCCGGAGTCTTTGCCATTATCTTTGTATTGAGTTCCATCACCTCGGAAAGGCTCTTACCCGCCGAGATCCAGTAAAAAAAGGTCTCGCTCTTGCCTGGCCCCAGACAGAGCCGGACCGAGATGACCGAATCCACACTGCCCTGGGCAATGGGATTACCGCTGAGGCTGCCGTCCTCTGCGTCCTTCCATGTGCCCTTGTAGGGGCCGTGCTCCTTCTGGCCCGTGGCAAAGTGGCGGATGCCGAAACGACCGGCTCTGAAGACGTTTATGAGAAAATACCGCCTGTCCTTGTAATGCACGAGAGAGCCTGTCTCTGGCCTGAAGACGGCGGTGTCCCCTATATCATTACCGTATATGTGAAAATCATGACAGAAGAAGACACGCACATCGGCTTCTTCTCCCGAGGTGTTGGTGACAGTCAGTTTCCTGAGAAATACGTTCTCATGAAAATCCACTATATCGTTGGAGCGCATGCCAAGCCCAAGATCAGGGTTCTCGAGGGCAACGTCCGTCACCATGGTCTCGTCAAGATAGTTGAGAGAGAGTGTCCAGCCCTCGGGGACCCAGGCAAAGCGGCCGTTGCGCCAGACCCCGAACCTGAAGGGGTCTGCGCCGGTATGATTCTCCTGGCCGACGTGCGGAAAATAGAAGTCCCTTATGCGGTACCCCCTGTCAAAGGCCACGAGTAGATTGCCGTTACCAATGGGGATGTCGCGCGCCACAGTAAAAGACCTCCATGAGAAGAAAAGACCAGGGCCCCCACAGCCCCCCTATGGCAACCAGATATACATGAACTTTATACCCCCAAGCCCCCCGCCGAGCAGAGAGGCGTCGATGTTCAGGAGGTTCACCACCTCTGGCACGGGCCCGGGTGCGCCGGAGTATATGTTCTTCCTGTACTCCTCACCCTCGGCATATGTAACCACCCGGGCCTCATCAAGACCGGCAAGTCTTTTCGCCTCTGCCACGGCGTCCTCCATGTACCCTGTCCTGTCTATGAGGCCGAGTTCCCGGGCCTGCCTCGCCGTATAGACCCTGCCGTCGCTTATCTCGCGGAGGCGCTCCATGCTTATCTTGCCTTTCCTGCCATTGTAAATGACAGAGAGAAAACGCTCGTACAGTTCGTCTATTATGGACTGGAGGATCTCGCGCTCCTCGCCTGTCATCTCACGAAGAGGCGAGCCCATGTCCTTCTTCTCCCCAGACTTGATGGTCATGTCGCTGACGCCTATCTTCTCGAGGAGACCCTCGGCATTGACGTTATAGGCCACCACACCTATGCTCCCGGTGATGCCTGTTGGCTGGGCGATTATCTCGTCCGCCGCCGAGGCGATGTAATACCCGCCAGAGGCGGCGGTCTCCATTAGTTCGGCCACCACTGGTACGCCCCTATCTTTCTTGTACTCCTCTATCTCGTGATATATGATGTCCGCCGTGGTGACATGCCCGCCAGGGGTGTTTATCCTGAGAAGAAGGGCCTTTATACGGCTGTCGCCCCTGGCCATGTCCAGTTCCTCGCGAACGCGGGCCGTCAGCGGACGCCTTGTCTCTGCGCCGAGGATGTTCCTGCCCCTCCTGTCCCGGAGTACTCCTGAGATATCGATGAGGAGTATCTTCTCCCTCCCAGTGCCAAGGAGAGTCTTCTCCTCAAGGGGCTCTACGCCGGGCATGGGCACCACCACACACCCGACAAGGAGAAAGAGCAGTACAAGGAGAGAAAGAAAGCGCTTCCTCATGCCACCCCGCTGGCCTCGCTTATTATCCGGCGGATCCTGGCCTGAGACTCCTCCACGGTCTCTACCCCCGTGTTCAGGATATGACAGGTGGCCGTGGCGAAGAGACGCCTGAAAAAGGCCTTCTGCAGGTGAGGCCGCTTTACGAGGAGATAGGGGTTGTAGAAAGACTCGTAACTGAACTCCCCAACATTCTCGCCAGCACCAGAGAGCACCTGGTACCGCCCCTCCTCGAGTATCTCTATGGCCTCATCCGGGCCGAGTTTCACCTCTGGGGGCGACTCCTCATCACGCCGCAGGAGTATGACCGAACTTATCACCGCCTCGGTGACGAACTTCTCCGGCCCGCCTATCCACTCAGGGTCGAGTATGGCGCGCGAGTTGCCAAAGGCCGTAAAATCATCGTTCTCAACGTTCTCACACCTGCAACGCCCCAGTATGGGCGCAAGGTCCGGGAAACTCTCCACCATGTCGGTCCGAAGATAAAACTTTCTCTCCGAGATATGGGCCCTGGCACCATCGGGCGAGTATGTTACGAAAATCCAGTCGTCCGAGTGCACACGCCCCTCGGGCAGTTGCATGAGCCCCCAGGTATGTGTGCTCTTTCCCGTACCCGTCGGCGCTATTATGACAACACCCTTTGTGCCGAGTACTGCACAGGAGCCGTGTATGGAATGGGTATCATGCTGGGTCTCGAGAAGATCCGCGGCTATGCCAAGGGCCCAGGACTTGCATTGACCATAATACTCGGTGTTTATGAATATGGCCGTCCTCGTATCATGATGATAATAAGCGTAAGGCTCCTCGCCCTCAACGCCCGTAACAGCATAGATGGTGCCATGGGGCTTGGCCCCCCTGCCTCCAGCGGCAGGAAACCAGTTCTCTACCCAGAAGTCGTAAAGATGAAAGGAGTTCGTCTTGAGACTGATGTTGATGCCGTGAATCTCGGCGTTCCAGTGGTATGTCTCGAAGGTCTCGGATAATTTGGCCATCGCAAGGGCCACGAGTTCGTCCCTCTTTGCCTGATCAATGTCCTTGTCCGAAGCAACACGCCTCTTTACGTCTGTAATGAAGTTGGAGAGCATGAGATAGACTCCTGCAATGAAAGGGCCTCCCGCTTTCTTTTGGAAAAAAGAAGACGGGACAAAGAAAACCTCCCACTTTCTTTTGGGAAAAAGAAAGTGGGGCAAAGAAAAC
>CAYOVP010000037.1:0-18170 GCA_964407495.1 uncultured Thermodesulfobacteriota bacterium | reverse complement strand
TGGAAGGTTTTCTTTGCTCTACTTTCTTTTTTCCAAAAGAAAGTGGAAGGTTTTCATATTACTTACTCTTTTAAAAGGTTTTTTTCATGTTCAAGAAGGTACTTGTTGCGAACAGGGGTGAGATAGCCTCGCGCGTGATACGGGCGTGCAAGGAACTTGGCATTGCCACTGTTGCCATATACTCTGAGAACGACACGACGGCTCTGTATGTGAAGAAGGCTGACGAGGCCTATCTCGTGGGGCCAGGTCCCATCGAGGGGTACATGAACATTCACCGTCTCGTTGATCTCGCCCTTCGCGTTGGAGCCGAGGCCATACACCCTGGGTACGGGTTCTTGTCCGAGAACCCGAGTCTGCCTCGGCTCTGCGAGAAGGAGGGCATAACCTTCATCGGGCCAAGGAGCGAGACCATCCGCGAACTTGGCGACAAGATACAGGCCCGCGAGTTGATGAAGAAGGCAGGGGTACCGGTGCTTCCGGGCACTGACCGCGCAGTCGGCGATGCTGACGAGGCAGTTCGCCTGGCCGAAGAGATAGGGTATCCCGTTATGGTAAAGGCCTCTGGCGGCGGCGGCGGCAGGGGGCTACGCGTGGCCAATGACGCTGACGAGGTGCGAGAGGCCTTTGAGACGAGCACCAAGGAGGCCAGGGCCGCCTTTGGCGTAGGCGAGGTCTTTCTTGAAAAGTACATAGAGCGGCCTCACCACATCGAGTTTCAGATACTTGCCGACAGTTTCGGCAATATCATCCACCTTGGCGAGCGCGACTGCTCCATTCAGCGCCGCCACCAGAAACTCGTAGAGATATCCCCCTCGCTCATACTTGACGATGACCTGAGAGAAGAGATGGGCCGCGCGGCCATAAAGGCAGCAAGGGCATCGGAGTATACGAACGCCGGCACTGTTGAGTTTCTCGTGGACAGGGAGAGGAACTTCTACTTCCTCGAGATGAACACGCGTCTTCAGGTGGAGCACCCGGTCACGGAAGAGACAACGGGCATAGACCTCGTGAAGAAGCAGATAGAGATAGCCGCTGGTCTTCCCCTTGGCATAAGTCAGGAGGAGGTAAGGATAAGCGGTTTTGCCATGGAGTGCCGCATCTGCGCAGAAGATCCGAAGAACGACTTCATGCCGAGTTTTGGCCGTGTCACGTCCTATTATTCGCCTGGCGGCATTGGCGTGCGCATAGACGGCTCCATTTACAAGGATTATGTCATCCCAGGCACTTATGACTCACTCGTGGTAAAACTCATCGTGCGCGGCTCTACCTGGGAAGAGACTATAAAGCGCATGGAACGTTCCCTTGACGAATTCATTATCAGGGGCGTAAAGACTACCATACCGTTTTTGAAAAACATCATGAAAGACCCTGACTTTATTCGGGGCGATTTTGACACGGGATACATACAGAGAAAGCCCCACCTCATGGAGTACCGCGAGTATGGCGAGCCATCGGACATAGTGGCGGCTGTGGCCGCGGCCATAGCGGCTCACCACGGGCTCTGAGGCCCCTGGCCTGGTTAGAGGTAGAGGTGGCAGGATTGTAAGAAGAGAGACGAAGGGGGATTCATTGGAATCACGCAGGAAGAACAAAGATACAACGACGAGACGCAGGATAGGCATTACGGAGACGGTTCTTCGCGATGCGCACCAGTCGCTTCTTGCAACGCGCATGCGCACAGACGACATGCTCGAGGTGGCTGGCCAACTGGACCGGGTGGGTTACTGGAGCCTCGAGGTCTGGGGCGGTGCCACCTTTGACTCGTGCCTGAGGTTTCTGAAGGAAGACCCCTGGGAGCGGCTCAGGGCCCTCAGAAAGGCCATACCAAATACGAGGCTCCAGATGCTCCTTCGCGGGCAGAACCTCGTGGGTTACAGGCACTATGCCGACGACGTGGTGAAAAAATTCGTCGAGAAGGCCGCAAAGAACGGTGTCGACGTATTCAGGATATTCGATGCCCTCAATGACACGCGAAACCTCACCACCTCCATACGCGCGGCAAAGGAGGCTGGAGCCCACGTGGAGGCGGCCATATGCTACACCACGAGCCCCGTGCATACGAACGAGACCTTTGCCGACCTTGCCGAGAAACTGGCAGAACTGGGTGCCTCGACCATATGCATAAAGGACATGGCAGGGCTTCTGACGCCTGTTGCGGCCTTTGAACTGGTATCCATGATAAAGAATAGGGTGGGCCTCCCCATTCACATACACTCGCACGATTCCTGCGGTCTTGCGTCCATGAGTTACCTTAAGGGCGTAGAGGCAGGTGCCTCCATAATCGACACGGCACTCTCGAGCCTTGCCTCTGGCACGTCCCAGCCGCCGACAGAGAGCCTGGTTGCGGCCCTTGAGGACGGCAACTTCGAGACAGGCCTCGACCTCTCGCTCCTATCGAGCATTGCCGAGCGCGTTCGCGAGATACGTAAAAAGTATGGCAGATTCGAGTCCGAGCACACGGTCATAAACACGAAGATACTCATATGGCAGATACCCGGAGGCATGATGAGCAACCTCGCGCATCAACTGAAGGAGCAGAACGCCATAGAGAGGATGGACGATGTCCTGAACGAGATACCGCGCGTGAGAAAAGACATGGGATATCCGCCCCTTGTTACTCCCTCGAGCCAGGTTGTGGGCACTCAGGCCACGCTGAACGTTCTTACTGGCGAGCGGTACAAGGTCATAACGAGCGAGACGCGAAACTACTTCCGTAATCTCTACGGTACGCCCCCGGGGCCTGTGAACGAAGAGGCGAGAAAACTGGCCATAGGCGACGAGAAGCCAATTGACAGGCGGCCTGCGGATCTACTGGAGCCTGAACTCGACCGCCTCATGAAGGAGATAGACGGCAAGGCGCGGTCTGTTGAGGACGTACTTACCTATGCGCTCTTTCCTGTCGTGGCCATGGAGTTCTTCGAGGAGAGAGAGGCCGGCACTCTCAAGCCAGAGCCGCTTGAGACGCCAGAAGAGGGCCTTCCAGAGGCGCCCATGCCGCACTTTGCGCCAACAGAGTTCATTGCCACAGTACATGGTGAGTCTTACAGGATAAAGATAGCCGGCTCCGGGCACAAGGTGGAAGGAAAGCGGCCCTTCTTCGTGATGATAGACAACCGCCTCGAAGAGGTGATGATCGAGACCCTTACGGAGATAATCCCCACCATGGCCGGAGAGGTGGAGACGCCCCCCATGTCCGAGTCGTACAGGCCCAAGGCCAGGGGACAGGGAGACGTGACCACTCCCATACCAGGGAAGGTCACGTCCATACGCGTTGCCGAGGGCGACGTGGTGAGCGAGGGTGAGGTGGTGCTTACCGTGGAGGCCATGAAGATGGAGAACAAGATTCACACACCCATCGCCGGTGTTGTGAAGAAGGTACTAGTAAAGATAGGCGACAGCGTAAACCCCGACGAGACGCTCGTCCAGATAGAGGTAGAGGAGTAGGCCGGATGCCATGCCCGTTCTTCTGAAGACACTGGAAGTCGCCTTCCCTGTTTTCGCGGTTATAGCCATTGGCTATGTCTTCGCGCATCTCAAGAAGATAGACCTTGGGCCCGTCATAGACCTTCTTCTCTACATCACCATTCCCGCCCTTGTAATTTCATCGTTATCGAGAAAGCCTCTCGAGACAGGTCTCGTCGAGACTGTAGCGCTCTCTGCCTGCGGTGTTGTTGCCATAACAGGCGCTATCGCCTTTGTCTATCTCCGCATTACCGGCAAGAAGGGGTTCCGTGGTTTTTACCTGCCCACCATGTTCATGAACACAGGGAACATGGGCCTTCCGCTGGCGCTCCTGGCCTTTGGCCAGGAGGGGCTCACCGTGGCGGTACTCTACTATGTCACCATGACCATAGTGGTGTACACGGCTGGCATATACATAGCGAGCGGCAGGGGCGGGTTCAGAGAGGTCCTGAGCCTTCCTCTCATTTACGCGGCGGTTCTTGCCCTCGGGCTCAACGCTGGCAAGGTGAGTTTACCGGGGCCCATACTTACGACGGTGGACATGCTCGGAGCGGCCACCATTCCCCTCATGCAACTCAGCCTGGGGTACAGGCTCTGTTCCACCAGGATAAGGCGCCCCTGGAGCACCCTTGCGAGTTCTCTCATAAGGTTTGGCGGCGGGTTCCTTGCGGCCCTTGTCATAACACGGGCGTTCAGTATAGGTGGGGTGACTGCAAAGGTCATAATACTGGCATCGAGCATGCCCTCGGCGGTGATAAACTTCATAATAAGCCAGAGGTATGACCTGGATACAGACTTTGTCTCGTCGTCCGTGGCGTTGAGTACGCTGCTGAGCGTTGTTGTAGTGCCGGTGGTGCTTATCTGGCTGATGTGATTGTTCAATTTTTGTTGGGCTTCGCTTCGCTCTACCCTACCCGGCTACGAAGGCTATTTTTTTCGGTCTTTCGGTGGACGCAGCCCACCTACTGGTTTTCTTTGCTCAACTTTCTTTTTTCCAAAAGAAAGTTGAAAAATCTTCCTGTCTCTTGTCGGGCGAAGCCCGACAAACACACTTTTGCTTCTTTCTTCTGGTAGGCGAAGCCCACCCCACCCGGCTTTTCTTTTGTATCTTTTTTATGTGGCGGGCTCCCCTTTTTGTTGGGTTTCGCTGTGCTCTACCCAACGAAGGCCCTACTCTACCCTTATCTTCCATCCCTCTTCGCGAGGGGTGACGGTGCCGATAACCGAGGCATCGAGGCCTTGAGAGGCGAGGTCATCGAGGAGTCCCTCTACCCTGGGCGCGGCCACGGAGATGAGAAGGCCGCCTGATGTCTGGGGGTCGAAGAGTGTGAGTTCCAGTTCCTCTGCGATGCCTGGGGCTATTTTGAGGTCAGGGAGGAGCGTATTGCGCGTTGAGGCTATTGTCTTTGGTCTCATGGAGCGTTTCTTAACAAATTCAAGGGCACGGGGAAAGACCCTGACATCCCGGGCCCTGATTACGAGGTTTACGTCCGAGGCCTCGGCCATCTCCATGGCATGACCGAGAAGGCCGTAGCCTGTTATGTCTGTGCAGCACCTGGCCCCGGCACTAATCATTGCCTCCATGGCGGACTTATTGAGTGTTGTCATGGAGTCTATGGCCCCGCGCCCCTGGGCAGGTGTCATCTTTCCGGCCTTCATGGCACTGGTGATTATGCCAACGCCGATTGGTTTTGTAAGGACGAGGGCGTCTCCGGGCCGGGCGCCCGCGTTGGTGATGATTTTATCGGGGTGCACGAAACCCGTGACAGAGAGGCCGTACTTCACCTCGTTATCCTCCACGGAGTGTCCGCCCACGGTAAGGACCCCTGCCTCGCTCATCTTGTCCATGCCGCCGCGAAGGATCTCTCCGAGCACAGATATATCCAGTGCCTTTGGGAAGCCCACGATGTTCATGGCAAGGCGGGGTGTGCCTCCCATGGCGTAGACATCACTAAGGGAATTTGCCGCGGCTATCTGGCCGAAGGTATAGGGGTCGTCCACGATGGGCGGAAAGAAGTCCAGCGTGGTGATGATGGCCTGCTCCGGGCCCAGGCGGTATACACCGGCATCGTCGGCGGTATTGTATCCCACGAGGAGGTCTTTGTCTTCAACTTGGGGCAACTGGCGCAGGACCTGCGCCAGGGCATCCTTGCCGAGTTTTGCGGCTCAACCGGCGCAACTCGCCCAGTTCGTGAGTTTTATCTCTCTTCCGCTCCTGAACATCTTTATGCTCCTCGTCCTGGACTTACCTCAAGGTACGTTCGTCTCCCCTTCTCAGGGTAAGGCCCTCTGCGTCGAAGTATTCGAGCAAGAGTATAGCGATTTTCCGCCCCGTGCCGAGTATATCACGAAAACGCGCGGCTGTAATCCTTCCTTCGTCCATTATGCACCGGGCGCACTTCTTCCATGCCTCTTCCACCACCTCGGCAGAGATGAAAGCATCTCTGCCGAGGGTTACGATGCGTCCTGACTTTTTCAGGTGAGAGAGAACCCGCTCTAAGTCACGGGTTACTATGCCTTGAAAGGGCATGTCCCCGCGCTTTGTGAGCGCAAGGCCGCGTCTCTTCAGGAGGGCGAGTATCTTCTCCTCTATGGCCCTCTCAGGGCCCCGAAGGCCAGGCTCATGGCCTGGAAGCGAGACCAGGTGGCCGTGGGAGGAGAGTTCACCCCTCCTGGTGAGCCCTCTGAGGACGACCCTGAGCGCCGGTGTCGCCGTCGCGGTCATGGCAGGGCCGGCATTCTGCGAGGCAAGGTACATGGAGATGAGGTCGTCTGGGGCCAGGCCCTGGTCCTGCGGGTGCTCACGGTGGAAGTCGCGCATAATGGCCTTCAAGCCATCTTCAGAGTCTTTCGCATCTTGTTTCGAGAGCAGAACCTCGTCCTGAAAGTAAAAACCCTCTCCCTGGAGGAGGCCCTCTTTACGGAAAAAGTCATCCAGGTGGTCTGCCCGTACATTGAAGAGGAGCGAGAGGGTCTTTGTATCAAGGCCTGGCCGCGTGGGGCCAAGGAGCGCGCAGAGCGCGCCCGAGGCCTCTGTATCCCCACTCTCCCCTGGGGTTTCTTTATCGGTGCACCCTGCCATGCGCCTGAAAGGAGGGACAAGGGTTCTGGAGGGGTAGGAGAGGCGAACCCGGCCACCGCCCACGGTAGTATTCACTGCAGGGTCGCGGAGTATGAAGGCATCGCCGTGCAACATGAGAAGGGGTCTCTTGAGAAAGAGCCGGCCCGGAGCACGCGTCCCAGGCACTGCCCTCTTTCCGCCTGCGAACCTGATCCTTGCAAGGGCTTCACCTGCCTGGTGGTGGACCTTGATGAGGCTGTTGTTCCGTACCCCCGGGGCCTTCTTCTTACTGCTATCGTCCCGGTCGAGGAACTCGAATAGGCAGTCCACCACGGGCAGAATCTGAAGAAATGGGCCGAGACCGGGTTCCATGAGGCAGGTGCCTCGTCCGAGTTCCTTCCAAGAAACCCCTGCGAGGTTCAGAGCAGCGCGCTCGCCCCTGGAGACAGACCTGGCGGGTAGATGCATGGACTCGATACCCCTGACCCTGGCGGTGCGGCCCATGGGAAAGACGAGGACATCGTCATAGCGGGTGAGCGTACCACCGGCGACAGTACCTGTAATCACTGTGCCAAAACCCTTTATGGTAAAGGAGCGGTCTACGGGGAGACGAAAGTAAGCCCACCCCGGGTCTCTGCCATTCAGGGCAAGGACCCTCTTCTTCAGTACCTCGGCGAGTGCCCCAAGGCCCTGTCCTGTCTTTACCGAGACCCTGAACAAGGGTGCGCTGGAGAGAGGGGTAGCGGCTATGAGGTCTTTTATCTCGGCCTCGAGTATCTCCATGGTCTCGTCATCAACGAGGTCGGCCTTGGTGATGACAAAGAAGACGTCTTTTATGCCGAGAAGGCGGATTATATCGAGGTGCTCCCGCGTCTGGGGCATGATGCCGTCGTCTGCGGCAATGGTAAAGAGGACGAGGTCCATGCCCGTAACGCCTGCGAGCATGTTGCGTATGAAACGCTCGTGGCCCGGCACATCCACTATGGCGGCGCGGTAGGACCGCCCATTGTCCTCGAAGTCCAGGTAGGCAAAGCCGAGTTCTATGGTAAGGCCCCGGCGCTTTTCCTCGGCGAGCCTGTCTGTATCTATGGAGGTGAGGGCCCTTATGAGAGATGTCTTGCCGTGGTCGATGTGCCCTGCAGTGCCGATTATGAGGGAGACGCGCTCAGTGGAATCAGCCATGAAAGACCAGTAAGATAAGGAAAGAAAAAAGACGAAAGCTATCTTCTTACTTTCTTTTGGAAAAAAGAAAGTAAGACAAAGAAAACCAGTATGTTGAGGTGCCGGCCTCCCCTCACCCTGATGAGGGCTGGCAACAAGAAAATACCACGCCTCACACTTCCGGCACGGGAAAGGCTGCAGGCGCAGGCCCTTCTCTCTACGCCCTCCTCAGCCTCCTCTCGATTATCTCCTTGAGAATGGCCCTGTGACACCTTTTGCCGTCGCGGCAGGTACAGAGGAGCGTTACGGCCTTGTTCATGCTCTCAGAGGGCCCCTGTCCCCGGGCATGCTCCCCCATAAGCGATAGTGCCTTGTGGAGGGCGTCTTTCTTTTCTGCAGACCCGAACTCTTCGAGGTAGAGGCCGCGGAACTCGGCCCATGTGAGTGCGCCCGACTTCCAGGCCTTTATGAGCCCCGGGGCAGGACCGAGTCCGCGGAGCCATGCATGCGACCTGTCTTTCCTGACGCCCCGGGGCCAGTACCTCGTAACGAGGAGGCGCAGGCCGTCGTCCTCGTCTTCAGGGTCATAGATGGACTTTGTTCTTATCATCTCGCGACCACTGCAGCGGGTGCGCAGGGATTGGCCCATGCCCTGGAGGCACTCGCTCTCAAGACCACTCAACTCCATGGGAGGCGATAGGCGCCCATGCCTCAGATATAAAGCGTCTCGTCGGCGCCCTTGACTATCTCCATGAATGCCACTAGTCCCATGCTCTCGTCCACGAGATCTATGAGTTCACCACGGGAGATGTTAAGGACAGCCATGCTCGCGGTACAGGCATAGATCTTGATATCCCCGAACCGCTTGGCCGTACTGAGCATCTCGCTAATGTTGTCAAAGGTGCCGCGTTCTATGTTTCTCTCTATTTCTTCCCTGAATGGTGCTGGCTCGCCCTCTATGGAGACCTTGTCCGTGTTGCCCTTGACAAGGCGTTTGAGCGCACCGTAACTGCAGAAGATGCGAACCTGGCCGCCCATGGCGAGCACCACGTTGGTGATGGATAGGGCGTGATAGACCCGGTCATAGGAGCCTGAGTGTAGAAAGATGCATAGGTTGTACTTCTTCTCGTCCGCCATGTTCAGACCGTCCTGATCTTCTCTGCCCACTCGAGGAGCGAGACATCCTCCTGCCGGGCCTCCCAGAACTTGTCGCCAAGGGCGCCGAGTTGCTCTGGCGTGAGCCTCTCGGAGAGTATGGCAAGGCCGTCACAGTTGCTCACATGTATGAGAAGCGCCTTTGCGGCCTTCTCGGCCTCCACGGCCTCCTCGTCAGTGAGTTCGTCCTTCGAGAGGAGCGAGGCACAGGCCCTGGCAGTATTCACGATATCTGTATGTTCTTTTATGAGTTGGTCCACGTACTCGCCGAGAAACTCCCTCATGGCAGGGTAGAGGGTGTCTTCCTCGTACCTGAAGTGGGGACCAGTAAGGCGGTCGAGGCGTCCAAGTATCTCTCTGGCCTTCGCCACGTCCTTGTTTCTCAAGGCCTCTGAGAGGGCGATCACATCGTCACGAACCTTCCTGTGGTCTTCCCTGAACTCTGCTATCGCGTCTATCTTGCCTGGCATGGTATACTCCTCCTTCATGAGTTTTACCTCATCTAAGCGGTAACGCTCGGACAGGTTTTTTGATATATGTCAATCATATATCATTTCACGGAGAGCGTCAATCAGAAGAGAGGAAGAAGGACGCTGTAGAGGAGAAGAAGAAGGGAAAAGGCCAAGTTCTTTCAGAGGCAAGGGGTGGGGATGGACCGAAGAGAGGGCGGGGTGATGGAGAGGGTGGATGGCGGGGAAGGGATCAGGCTACCACGTTCTCGAAAACATCCATCATGTTGCCGGCAAAGTTGTCCCAACCAAAGTTGCGGTCGAGCCACTCGAAGGCCCTCTTTGCCACCTGACGGCCCTTGGCAGGGTTTCGGAATATATGCTCGATGGCCTCGGCCATGTCACTTGCCACGAAACCGAGTCCCTCTCGTGCAATGACCGAGGATGCGCTGTAGGCCGCTGATGTGACGAGTGTAGCGCCCGCGGAGAAGACCTCCAGGGGGTAAAGCCACCCTGAATCCGTTTTTTCGGGGAATAGGGCCACATCGCTTGCGGTGTAAAGCGCCCTTGCCTCGCCCTCTCTGACCCGACCAGTGAATATTACGTCTTTTTCCAGGCCCTGCCTCTTGATGTACTCATCGAGGAGTCTTTTGTACCCGCCTTGCGCAATCCCTGCAAAGACGAGGACCACGTTGCCGATCTTCTCCTTCAGTCTCTTGAGGACCCTCAGGCTCTCCAACTGGTTCTTTGCCGGAGAGACCATGCCAGGCTGGAGGAGGACAAAACGCCCCTCGATGCCGAGTCTCCGTCTCGTCTCCTCGTTGCGTGCCTCTGGAAGTGCTCCGGTGTTCAGGCCATAGGGAACGAGGCGGGCCTGGCGGCCATATCTTCTCAGTACGCGCTCACCATTGGACTCATCTCCAACGCAGATGGTATCGATATGTTTGTTTACGACAATCTTGTCCATGCGAACGCCGAGGCCGTAGAGGCCCCTCGTGAGCGCCGAGGCCCTGAGGGTGTCACGTATCTCTCCGGGCTCGTTGAAGTTCCAGATGACGGGTCTTGGAAGGCCGTAGACCGCCCATGTAGCGGGAAAGCCGCAGATGTATACCACGTCATAGTTCAAGGCATGGCGCCTGAGCATCGAGGCAAGTGTCCTGATTTCTCTCAGTAGAACTAAGGGGTCTGAGGGGATGGAGGGCATGGCCGGGGCGGCGATGGCCGAGTCCCGGGGAAGGTAGATATCTGAAAAGGAATGGAGGAGTTCTTGTACGCCTTGGGGCAGTGCAAGGGTAAGGAGGGAGGTCTGAACTCCCCTGCGTTTGAGGCAAGGCGAAAGATTGCTAACCACCCGCGTCGCCAGGCCCGATGCTGTGAAATATGGATAAACAATCAGTACTCGCACCAGAGACCCTCCTAATAGCCATCTATCCCCTTCCCTGACGAGAAACCCGGCGGCAACATCACCGCTGACCGCCAGCCATTAGCGGCCCTATCAGGTCTATCGTCAGAAAAGAAGAAAAACTTTAGGCCAAGGTGCCAGGAGCACGAGGCCCATCCCCTTGTCGCCTTACACCTGCCCGCCTGGGCCTGGTCTCCAAGGAGAAGAGAGAGGACGAAGAGGTACAAAGGGAGACCAAGACTCCAGGGACAGCGAGGTCAGTAATACCTTGGCGTAGAGATTCTATTCAGTTGTCTCGGGATGCGTTGTCGTGGTGGGTGAAGGTGCTGTGCAGACCTTGCGGCCTTTATAACCATTGAGGTGCTGGGATGTCAAGATAAAAATGAGGGGAGCAGGAGTACTTCAGTCCAACTTATCCCTGAAGTACTCTATCGTCTTCCTGAGCCCCTCTTCCAATGGTACCCTTGGTTCCCAGTTGAGGGTCTTTCTGGCGAGGCTTATATCAGGCTGGCGCTGGCGCGGGTCGTCCTCCGGAAGGGGTCCCTTGACGAGGCTTGAGTTGCTGCCTGTAAGGTCCCTTACCATCTCGGCAAGTTCGGTCATGGTAAACTCGTGTGGGTTGCCAAGGTTCATGGGGCCTATGTGGTCATTGTTCTCCATCATTGCCACGAGGCCCTCCACGAGGTCGTCGATGTAGCAGAAACTCCGCGTCTGCGAGCCGTCGCCGTAGATAGTGATGTCATCGCCACGAAGCGCCTGGACGATGAAGTTACTCACCACGCGTCCGTCGTTGGGGAGCATGCGCGGGCCATAGGTGTTGAAGATGCGCACAACGCGTATATCGACGTTGTTCTGCCTGTGGTAGGAGAACATGAGGGCCTCGGCGCAGCGTTTTCCCTCGTCGTAACAGGCGCGCGGCCCTATGGGGTTCACATTGCCCCAGTACTCCTCTGGCTGTGGGTGTAGCGTGGGGTCTCCGTATACCTCAGAGGTGGAGGCCTGGAGTATACGGGCCCGGACCCTCTTTGCAAGGCCCAGCATGTTGAGGGCGCCCATAATGCTCGTCTTTATGGTCTTCACGGGATTGTACTGGTAGTGGACGGGCGAGGCAGGGCAGGCGAGGTTGTAGATTTCGTCCACCTCGAGGAGTATGGGCTGGATGATATCGTGCCGTATTACCTCGAAGTCCGGGTTGGTGAGGAGATGGGCTATATTGTCTCTTCTGCCTGTGAAGAAGTTGTCGAGGGAGAGGACCACGCACCCGTCATTCAGGAGTCTTTCGCAGAGGTGAGACCCGATGAACCCGGCGCCGCCTGTTACGAGTACCCGTTTTTTCATGAATAGGATACCTCACTGAGGTTAGTCGTGCGGTGGAGCCCACAGGGTCATTTCAAGGAAAGTGCCGTTGGCATGCGGGCTTCTCATAAAGGGGTCATCCCTTGCCGTAGAACCTTGCCATGGAGTTCACTATTGCCGTCTGTTCCGTCTTCTTGAGGCCCTGGAAGATTGGGAGGGCGAGTACGG
This sequence comes from uncultured Thermodesulfobacteriota bacterium, assembly GCA_964407495.1. GTDB lineage: Bacteria > Desulfobacterota > GWC2-55-46 > GWC2-55-46 > JADFVP01 > JAJRZX01. The sequence continues at coordinate 5,956 of CAYOVP010000037.1, read as the reverse complement.
TTCTGGTTGCCTTCTCGGCCTCTGGGAAGTCTCCCCGCCTGTAGCCGAGATACTTGAAGCATTTTTGCAGGTGCATGGCAAGGGGGTAGTAGACTTCCGTCCCTATGCCGTCGTTGGCGAGGTGATCCCTTAGTGCGTCTCTCTTCGGGGCCCTTATGACGAACTGGTTGTATACAGAGGTGCACTGTGGCAGTATGAGCGGCAGATCCACTACTGCGTCGAGACCTGTCTTTCTGAAGAGGTCTTCGTATAGAGCGGCGCTCTTTCTTCTTTCTTCGGCCCAGCGGTCGAGGTGCTCGAGTTTTACCCTGAGGACTGCGGCCTGCATCTCGTCGAGCCTGCTGTTCACCCCAATCATGTCATAAACATAGCGGCCGCAGGCGCCGTAGCCGCGGAGTTTTCTCAGAAGGTCTGCCTTTCTGCGTGTCCTCGTGGTGATCATTCCACCGTCTCCCATGCCGCCGAGGTTCTTCGTGGGATAGAAGGAGAAGCACCCGAAGTCGCCGATGGCTCCGGCCTTTTTATTGCCATAAGTAGCGCCTATGGACTGGGCCGCGTCCTCTATTACCTTTATGCCGTATTTTCTGGCCAAGGTGGTGAGGGGTTTCATGTCTGCACACTGGCCAAAGAGATGGACAGGTATCATGGCCCTTACGCCTTGGGATCTCCTCTTGAGAAAGGCCTCTACAGCGTTGGGGTCCATGTTGAAGGTGCGTGGGTCTATATCCACGAAGACAGGGCTTGCACCGAGTTTCTCTATGACACTGACTGTGGCAACGAAGGTAAAGGGTGTGGTGAGGACCCTGTCGCCTGGGCCTACGCCAGCGGCCATGAGGCTCAGAAAGAGGGCGTCCGTGCCAGAGGCCACGCCCACGCCAAAGCCGGCGCCAGAGTACTCGGCGATTTCCCGCTCCAGTGCGCTCACGTTGGGTCCGAGTATGTACCTGCCAGAATCACAGACCTTCTGCACCTCTCTTCTTATGTCTTTCCTTATGGTCCTGTACTGCCTGGAGAGATCGAAAAAGGGTATCTTCAAGTTGTCAATGGCTCCTTCCGGATTTTTTCCTCGCCTCATACAGGCAGAAGGACCGGCAGAGTCTGGCCCGGCGTGGAACAAACCTCTACCTTTATATCAAGAATATCTTATAAGATGCCAGATAGTGGTAAGAATCAATCTTTCTTCATCTTCGGGGCGCTCCTGCTCTCAGCGCCTTTACTGTCCTTCACCGAGGGGCTTCGCCGCGAGAGTATATCTCTATAGACCCTGTCTATTACTCCGTTTATGAAGGAGGCAGAGGCCTCGGCCCCGAAGCGTGCGGCCAGTTCCACTGCCTCGTCCATTACCACTCGGCAGGGTACGTCCTGGTGGTAGAGGAGTTCGTAGACTGCGAGGCGGAGGATATTACGGTCCACCACGGCCATCCTGGAGAGTTGCCAGTTGGTGGAGGCCTTTTCTATGAGTCGGTCCACCTCAGCGAGGTTCCTTGCCACGCCCTCGGCAAGGCTACGGGCGTACTCTCCGCCGCTTGGCCCGCCAATTGTCCCATGACCGTTCTCGTTCTGCCACCCCGAGATATCGAGGCGGTAGAGCATCTGCAGGGCCCTTTCTCTCTCTCTTCGGCGCGAGGGCCGCTTCTGCGGGGGATTCATTAAACTCAGGCCCTGTCCAGCGTCTTGAGGAGGTTGGCCATCTCCACGGCTGTCCTGGCCGCGTCACTACCCTTGTTTCCAGCCTTTGTGCCGGCCCGCTCGATGGCCTGTTCCAGTGTGTCTGCCGTGATGACGCCAAAGGCAATGGGACGGCCCGTCTCGAGGGCGGCAGTTGCAATACCCTTTGAGACCTCTGCGGCGATGTAATCGAAGTGCGGCGTGGCGCCCCGCACCACGCATCCAAGGCAGATTACTGCATCGTAGTCTTGTTTTTCGGCCAGTCTCTTGGCAACAAGGGGCATCTCGAAGGCGCCAGGCACCTTCACCACCACGATATCCTCGTCCCTTGCGCCGCTCCTCACAAGGGTATCTACGGCGCCCTCGAGGAGTTTGTTCCCTATGAAGTCGTTGAACCTGCTCTGCACCAGGGCAAACTTCAGCCCTTCTGCAGAAAGATTACCCTCCAAAGTATTCGGCATATTTTCTCCTTTGTCTTTTTTTAAGGGAAGACAAATGGTTACAGTTCACCTGTCTTGTCCACAGATCCGAGCAGATGGCCCATCTTCTCTTTCTTGGTCTTGAGATACCGTACGTTCTTCGTATTCGGCGTTGTCACAATGGGGACGCGCTCCACAACCTCGAGACCGTATCCCTCGAGGCCGACTATCTTCTTCGGGTTGTTGGTGATAATTCGCATCTTTCTTACGCCAAGGTCCAGGAGTATCTGTGCCCCTATGCCGTAGTCGCGAAGATCAGACTTGAATCCGAGGCGCTTATTGGCCTCCACGGTATCGAGGCCCTCGTCCTGCAGGGCATATGCCTTTATCTTGTTGGCAAGGCCTATACCCCGGCCCTCCTGGTGCATGTAGAGAAAGACCCCCCTGCCCTCTCGCTCTATCATCTTCATGGCGCCCTTCAACTGCTCGCCGCAGTCGCACCTCTCGGACCCGAGGACGTCTCCTGTGAGGCACTCTGAGTGTACCCTTACGAGCACGGGCTCTTCGGGGTTTATCTCACCCTTTACGAGGGCGAGGTGCTCATTGGTGTCCACGTTGTTGGTGTAGGCGATGGCCGTGAAATCGCCTCCGAACTTTGTGGGCAGGTGCGCCGAGCCGGCGCGCTTTACGAGGCTGTCGTAGCGGAGCCTGTACTCTATTATCTCGGCTATGCTCACTATGGTGAGGCCATGCTCCTCAGCAAAGGCCTCGAGGTCTGGCATGCGGGCCATGGTGCCGTCTTCTTTCATTATCTCGCAGATGACGCCTGCGGGCTTGAGTCCTGCAAGGCGGGCAAGGTCCACTGAGCCCTCGGTCTGGCCGGTGCGAACGAGCACACCGCCCTTTCTTGCACGAAGGGGGAAGATATGCCCTGGCCGCGAGAGGTCTTCGGGCCGCGCCCCATCTGCCACGGCCACCTGTATGGTATGGGCCCTGTCAGCGGCTGATATACCTGTGGTAACACCCTCACGGGCGTCTATGGAGATGGTGAAGGCAGTCCTGAATGGAGATGTATTGTCGTCCACCATGGGCTTCAGCCCCAGGCGGTCGGCCTCGTCTTCCGTAAGGGTCAGGCAGATGAGCCCGCGCCCGTACTTTGCCATGAAGTTGATGGCCTCTGGGGTGACGAGTTCCGCGGCCATGCAGAGGTCTCCCTCGTTCTCGCGGTCCTCGTCGTCCACGACTATGACCATTCTGCCTGCCCTGATCTCCTCAAGGGCGTCTTCTATCTTTTTCTTCATCATCTCGTTGTCCCTACTTCTGGAGAGGCCCGTCCAGGGCCGCTGGAGGACCCTCCTCTCATATTAAAAGGGGGCTTTACTCAAGTCCTTGCGCGGGTGTTTAGCAAGCCCTTGTACAACTAACCCTTGCCTCGAAAAAAACCGTGCTCAGCAAGGAAGGCCTCGGTCAGCCCTGTCCTTTTCCCGGTACTCCCTGCACCCTCCCTTACCCCGAGTGCGCGTTCCACGTACTTTGCTATTATGTCTGTCTCTATGTTTACCTTGGCGCCCGGGCGCTTCTCAACGAGCGTCGTCTTCTTTAGCGTATGGGGTATGAGAGATAACCCAACCCCTTCGCCGCCTATGGAGGCAACAGTCAGGCTCACACCGTCTATTGCTATGGAGCCCTTTTTCACCACCTGACCGGCAAGTCCGCCGGGCAGTTCCACCGTAAGGTCTATGAAGTTGCCGCGCGTGCTCCTTCTTCGTATGACCCCAACGGCATCTACGTGTCCTGTTACGAGGTGGCCCCCAAGGGGGCGTTCCAGCGTAAGGGGGCGTTCGAGGTTCACCTTGCTGCCAACCGAAAGCCCTGTGCCAAGGGTGGTTGCCGAGAGGGTGGCTGGCCCGATGTCGGCGGTAAAGGTCCTCCTGCTCTGCTCAAGGCCTGTTATGGTAAGGCAGACCCCGTCCACGGCGATACTCCCGCCAACAAAGAGCGTACTCATACTGAGCGTCGTGGTAATCTCTATTTTAGCAGAATCACCTGATGATTCAATAGATTTCACCCTGCCCACGTCTTCTATTATGCCTGTGAACACCGTCTCCTCATCACACTTTACTTTTCTTCTGCGCGGCAGTCTGGCCGGCGGAAGAGGACTTTTTCCCCATTGAGAGCGTAACAGGCCGGCCCTGGACAAGTATATCGTCGCCAAACTTCCTTACAACAATATCCTCGAGTCTTGGCGCCTCAGCAGGAGTAGGGACCCCGAGGGTGCCAAGAGAGGGTACGCCGTCTCCTCCAAGGAAGATGGGGGCCAGGAAGTAATATACCCTGTCCACGAGGCCGGCGCCAAGGGCAGAGGCCGCGAGTTCGCCCCCGCCCTCTATAAGGAGGTTTGCCAGGGAGAGTTCTCCGAGTTTCCTGAGCACCCTTTCAAGGTTCACGCCCCTGGCGTTCCTGCGGCCCATTGAGAAGACCCTGATGCCCATAGCGCGGGCCTTGCGGATTTTCCTGGCACTGGCCCTGGATGTGGTGAAGACAAAGACGCCCTCTGAGGCGTTCTCGAAGATGCGCGCCCCAAGGGGTGTCGTGAACCCGCTGTCTACTACGACGCGCGCCGGGTTCGGCCCACGCACCATACGCACCGTAAGGGCCGGGTCGTCGGCAAGGGCCGTTCCCCTGCCGACCATTACGGCATCGGCGCGGGCCCGGAGATTGTGAACGTATTTCCTTGCCCCAGGCCCTGTTATCCACCTGGACCTTCCCGAAGGAGTTGCTATACGGCCATCGAGGCTTGCCGCGAGTTTGAGCGAGACAAAGGGAAGGCCTGTTGTAATGAATTTTTCAAACCACTCGTTCAGGGCCCGGGCCTTATGGGCAAGTACCCCTTCCACGACTTCCAGACCTGCAGAGCGAAGCAGTCTTATGCCACGGCCAGAGACAGCGGGGTTGGGGTCAGGGGCGCCCGTGACCACGCGCCTTATGCCAGAGGCTATTATGGCCCCTGTACATGGTGGCGTACGGCCTTCGGTACAGCAGGGCTCGAGGGTAACATAGAGGGTGGAGCCCTTGAGGGCCCTGGCAGAGAGGCCTTTCATGGCCTCTATCTCGGCGTGTGGCAGGCCGGCCCTCCTGTGGTATCCACGCCCGATTATGCTTCCCCTCTTTACTACTACCGCGCCTACTGCCGGGTTTGGGCTTGTGTAGCCAAGGCCGCGCCTTGCGAGCCTCAGGGCCTCGGCCATGAACCTCTCGTGCTCCATGCTCAGGCCTTGTCCTTCTTCAGTTCAAGGAGTTCCTTGAGTTCCACCATGAACTCGCTTATATCCCTGAAGTCGCGGTATACAGAGGCAAAACGCACGTAAGCCACCTCGTCGAGCCCCTTTATCTCGTCCATCACCATCTCGCCGAGCACCCTGCTCTCTATCTCGCGAGAAGGAGAGTCCAGGAGGCGCGTCTCCAGAGAGTCCACGAGTTTTTCTATCTCACCAAGAGATACGGGCCTCTTCTCACAGGCCTTCATTATACCGGCAAGTATCTTGGCCCTCTCAAAGGACTCGCGGCGTCCGTCTTTCTTCACAACAAGGGGCAGGCGCTCTTCGATGCGCTCGTAAGTGGTAAAGCGCTTGAGACAGGAGAGACACTCCCTGCGGCGGCGCGTGAGCGCGCCGTCCTGTATCAGACGCGAATCGATTACCCTGTCTTCCAGGTATGAGCAAAAGGGACACTTCATACTGGCAATATACTGTATAAGGGCCTAAAAAACAAGAACAACGGGTAAAGAAGCGCCCCGCGGCAGAGGGCGCCCCCACCAAAAAAAACCCCGCTTCCAAGGAAGCGGGGTCATCAGACTCTGAAATCTATTC
>CAYOVP010000036.1:0-18909 GCA_964407495.1 uncultured Thermodesulfobacteriota bacterium | reverse complement strand
TTCAAGAGAAGCCCCGGCACAAGGCCTATCCAGCCAAAGAGGGCCATGGGCACAAGAAAGGCAATGACCCCAAGGGAAATACTGATGTTCTCCCTCATGACCCTCACCGTCCTCATGCTGAGTTCCATGGCAAGGGGTATCTTCAGTAGGTCATCGGCCATTAGGACCACGTCTCCTGTCTCTATGGCAACGTCCGTGCCTGCCGCGCCCATGGCTATGCCAAGGTCTGATGCCACAAGGGCGGGGGCATCGTTCACGCCGTCTCCCACCATGGCCACTCTGCCAAATTTTTTCTGAAGCCCCCTTACGGCATCAACCTTGTCCTCGGGCAATAGCCCTGCCATAAACCCGTCAAGACCGGCCTCCTCGGAGACCGCCCGCGCCACGCCCTCATTGTCTCCCGTGAGCATGAGGATATGTTCTATGCCTCTTTCCCTGAGGAGCCTCACCACCTCTCCTGCACTGGGCCTCAGTTCGTCCCTTACGGCTATTATGCCAAGAAGACCCTCATCCGCGCCGCTCAGGACCATTACGGTCTTGCCCTCTCCCTCAAGGGCCCCTATCCTCTCCCCTGCCTCCTCTGTCACTCCTTCGCAGAAGGCCCTGCTCCCTATGCAGTACTCCCTGCCGCCTATGACCGCCCTTGCCCCCATGCCAGGCACTGCCTCAAAATCGCTTAATTCCTGCAGGGTTATCTTGAGTTCCCCGGCCTTTCTCAGTACGGCCTCGCCAAGGATATGCTCGGAGCATCTCTCTATGGAGGCGGCAAGGTTGAGAATGTCCCCTTCCTTCATCGCGGAAAAAGATACTATATCAGTCACAACGGGCCGCCCCATGGTAATGGAGCCTGTCTTGTCAAAGGCAACGGCCCTTATCTTCGAGAAGGCCTCAAGACATGCCCCGCCCTTTATGAGCACGCCCCGCCGCGCCGCATTAGCGACAGCGGCCACAACGGCAACGGGTATGGAAAGGGCTATGCCGCAGGAACACGAGACCACGAGCACCACAAGGCCTCTGTAAAACCACTCGCTGAAGTTTCCATAAAAGACCGTGGGGACGATTATGACAAGGAGCGCAAGGCCGAACATGGCCGGTGTGTAATAGAGACCAAAGGTCTCGCCAAACCTCTGGTAACGTGATTTCCTCCTCTCCGCCTCCTCGACATAATGGATAATCCTCCCAAGTGTAGTATCCCTGAAGGGCCTCGTCACCCCCACTTCAATGGCCCCGCGCTGATTGATGGACCCTGCGAAGACCTCGCCGCCAGGCCCCTTTGCCACGGGCATGGACTCGCCCGTTATGGGCGACTGGTCAACAGAAGTCCTGCCTTTCCTTATTACGCCGTCAAGGGGTATCTTCTCGCCGGGTCGTATTATGACCACGTCGCCTGGCCTTGCTTCCCCGGCGGCGATGACAGTCTCCACACCGCCTCGCCTTACAAGGGCCTCTTGCGGGACAATATCCATAAGCGCCCGCACAGCCCCGCGCACACGGTCCGAGGCATAGGCCTCGAGCACATCACCAAGTGAGTAGATGAGCACCAGCAGAGCGGCCTCCTCCCAGAGCCCGAGGGCCGCGGCCCCCACGGCGCCCGCCACCATGAGGGTGCGTATATTGGGCCTCAGTGTCCTCAGGGCCGTGAGACCCATCCTCGCAGGGAAATAACCCCCAACTACCGTGGCCGCGCCATACAGAAAGGAGGCCCTGCCATGGGAGAGTTGAAAGATATGCTCGATGATTAATGTGGCCAGAATTATAAGTCCGCAGACAGAGAGTGTAAGTATCCTCGGCTCCCTCCACCAGGGGTGGCTCCTTGGCCTTTTTCTCTCTCTTCGGGCCTTCATGCCTGTTCCCGAGATGGCCCTCACGATGGCCCCCTCACTAAGGGTCTCGTCGTCAAAGGCGGCCTTCAGCGTGCCTCCCACGGTATTTATCTCAAAGGAGTAAAGCCCATTTAGCCCCTTGAGCGCGGACCGTATGAGCCGGGCCTCGTCCTCGCAGTCAAGACCTTCTATGTACAGTGTTATCTCTCTATTCATTTATGGAACCCCTGAATAATTCGTCCCTGAATTATTCAGAGACGGGAAAGAAAAAGCGCGGTTTTTCTTTCCCTCACATTTTAAAGGGCTAACAGCCCTGAAAATGGCGGCCCAGCCTTGGGCCGCAGGAAAGTCTAAATTAATCAGACTTTCCTTAGAATATCCCTGAGCCGCTTTTATTCTTTAAAAAAATCTCCTCACATCGTAATATTTCCTTGTATCCTTACCACAAGACGACGTATAATTCAAGTCATCATATGATGAATTATATAGGAGGTCCCATGACTAAACCAGAAGAAGGGCTCTGCGAGGTCTTTTACGTCAATACCGAGGCCGTTGAGAATATTGCCTCGAAGATGATACCCGGGGAAACAGTATCCCTCATGGCCGAGACCTTCAGGATGCTCGGCGACCCTACACGTCTCAAGATGGTACAGGCGCTCTCCAGCGGCGAACTCTGCGTCTGCGACCTCGCAACAATGCTCGGCGTGGGACGAACGGCCATATCAAACCACCTGAGACTGCTCCGTAGCATGAGACTCGTAAAATACCGCCGCGATGGAAAACTCGCATACTACTCTCTCGATGACGAACACATACAGGCCCTCCTCAAAGCCTGCCGCGAACACGTGCTTGAGCTCTAACTATTGATGTCAGTACCTACTACGCCTGTAGGGTAAGAGGGGGATGTAGGCCGGAAAATCCGGCTATGCATTGTTCAGAAGAATTTCTTCGGCTTTATCAGACGGACAATAATGAATAAACCAGTTTTTAAGTTAGGGCCTGATTATTCAGGGACTCCTAAGAGGGTATAAAATGAGTTTCAGGCACCTTCTCATACTCGGCGCAATAGCTGGCTTCACCATCTTTCTCGGCCTGCCCATCGCCGCACTTTCTACAAAACCCCGTATGCGCGCCTTCCTCAACGCCCTCTCCGTAGGGGTGCTTGTCTTTCTTCTCATAGAGATAGCCTTCAAATCCCTTGAGATGGTGGAAGAGGCCGCAAAGGCAGGGTTCAACGGGGCTGGTCACGGACGTCCGCTTTTCCTTGCGGCCATACTCGTTCTCGGTCTCTCCGCCGGGCTCCTCGGGCTCACGTTCTTCGAGGAACGCTTCATAGGGGGAGTCATGGACTCCGACCCCTCTCTCAAGTCAAAACGCGTCTCCATGATGATAGCCACGGGCATCGGACTCCATAACTTCAGCGAGGGGCTCGCCATAGGACAGGAATATGCCGCTGGCGCCTTTTCACTGGCATTCCTGCTCATCGCAGGCTTTGCCCTGCACAACATGACAGAGGGCTTCGGGATAGCCGCCCCCCTGAGGCTAAGGAAGGTAGACTGGAAATTCCTTGCCCTGGCTGGTTTCATAGGAGGAGCGCCCACCTTCTTCGGCACGATCACAGGTTCCTTCTATGTCTCTCCTGCCCTTGAGCTCCTGTTCCTGAGCCTCGCAGCGGGCTCCATCCTCTACATAGTGGGTGAGTTGATCCATATTGGAAAACTGCAGGGCCAGCACAGGATGGCCATGACGGGAATACTTGTGGGGTTCTTCCTTGCCTTCGGGTCAGACCTCTTTATAGAGGTGGGCATGAGTGTAGCGGCCAACAGGCTTCCTGTAAAAGATACTCTTACGGTGACCACCTCTGAGTACAATTTTGTTCCTTCCACCCTGAGGGCCAGAGAGGGCGAAGCCGTGAAGTTTGTCGTAAAGAACACAGGCAGGGTATCCCACGAGTTTGAACTGAAGGACTTTGGCGTGGAGGCGGTAGTGCCGCCGGGCAAGAGCGTAAGGGTGACTCTTCGCCCCATGAAACCTGGCGTATACAACCTTACCTGTGATCTCCCGGGCCACCTCGAAAAGGGCATGCGCGGCGAGCTTGTGGTAAGACCAAGATAGACAAGAGGCCCTGAAGCCAGACCTTAGAACCAACCTGAAGGAAAGTCTGATTCACACATTCATTCGCTGTCACATGCACAAGGGCAGGCACTGCCCACCAAAAAAGGCCCTTGTCGTGTGAAGCAAGGCATAAAAAAACATGAAGATACCCTTCTTTCAGATAAACGCCTTTACCTCAGGCCCCCTCTCCGGCAACCCCGCCGGGGTATGCCCCCTTGAGGCGTGGCTGCCCGAAAAGACCATGCAGGCCATTGCCGCTAAGATAAACCTCTCGGAGACAGCCTTCTTTGTCCCCACAAGGGATGACTGGGAAAACGCCTTTCAAATACGCTGGTTCACCCCCACAAGCGAGGTCTCACTCTGCGGCCACGCTACTCTTGCCTCTGCGTGGTGCGTCTTTCATGAACTTGGTTGTGATAAGGACGAGATCGTCTTTCAATCAAAGTCCGGCCCACTCATTGTCACCCGGGAAAAAGACCTTATCACGCTTAACTTCCCGTCAGACCCGCCGCAAATCTGCGAGCCCCCGCAAAGGCTTTTAGAGGCCTTTAAAAAAGCCCCAGTGGAGTGCCTTAAGGCCATGGACTATATTATGGTATTCGAGGACGAGGACGAGGTCGCAGGCTCAAGGCCAGACCTTGAACTCTTAAAAAAACTAAACCTCCGTGGGGTTATCATAACGGCCCCGTCAGAAAAATATGGCTTTGTCTGCCGTTTCTTCGCCCCCGGCATCGGCATTGACGAAGACCCTGTAACAGGCTCTGCCTGCACGGAACTCATGCCCTACTGGGCGGACCGGACAGGAAAGAAGAAGATCCTCATTCGCCAACTCTCGGCGCAGGGAGGCGAGATGCTTGCAGAACTCAGGGGTGGGCGCGTCCTCATATCGGGAAGGGCAGTAAAATACAGGGAGGGTAGGATGGAAAGCGGGGCCTATTGATTTTTCCAGCGGCCTCTGGCCGCTGGCAGAGGTTTTCTTTGTCAAACTTTCTTTTTTCCAAAAGAAAGTTTGAAGTCTTTTTCCTTTTGGGGGGCAGTACCACCCGCCCTTTCTTCTTTTCCTTCTCTTACCTGCTCTTCTCTAAAGCCTTCTCGGCCTCCCCCATCCTGCCGGCGCGGCGGAGCGCAAGGCCGAGGTTTTTCCAGATATTTTTGGAGTCCGGAGAAAGGCGGGCGGCCTCGCGAAGGTGGCCTATGCCCTCGTCGGTCTTCCCAAGGTCCACGAGCGCCATGCCAAGGGCAGAGTGCGCCTCGGCAAGGCCCGGCCCAAGGGCAAGGGCGCTTAGGGCGTAGCGCTCCGCCCTCAGGGGTTCGCCGAGGGCAAGAAGGGCGAAGGCCGCATTTGTGTATGCCGGGGCAAAATCAGGCCTGAGTCTCATGGCCTGCTCGAACTCTTCGAGTGCCTCTGCCGTGCGTCCAAGGCCGAGCAGTGCAGACCCGAGGTTGTTATAGGCCTCGTAGTAATCGTTCTCAAGGGCTATGGCCTTTTTGTAGTTGGTTATGGCCTCCTGCACCCTCCCCCGGTTCATCTGGGCATTACCGAGGTTATTGTACCCCCTGGCCTTTTTCGGCGACCTCTTCACAACGTCTGCCCAGAAGGCAAGATCAGAGCGCCATACCATGTTGCGCCTGTAGGTGAGGACCCCGAGAACCATGACTATGACCAGGGGTAGTATGAGGGCCTTCCGTGCACCTCTGCTCAACCCCGCCCCTCTCCCCGCATAAAGGGAGAAATACAGCGCCGTAATAGAGCAGAAGACCCCGACTGAGGGCAGATAGACCCTGTGTTCGAAGATTACGTCCTTAATGGGGATCACCGACGACTCGACAGAGATGGTGATGAAGAACCAGAGTATGCCAAAGGCCGCCACAAGGGCGAGGGGCCTGCCTTTTCGGGCCGAGCGCAGTGCCGTATATGCGGCTGATACAAAGAGGGCGAGGAGAAGGACAAAGGAGAGAAGAACAGGGACCGAGAAAAAAGAACGGTATATGGTGTAGTCATAGTCGCCCCGTTGCCCCATGGGAAGGAATAGGAGGCGAAGGTATGTGAGAAGGACGCGGAACTGCGTGACGAGGTAGTCGTGGCGTGAGAGGGTTTCGAGTTCCTCCAACTGAAGGAGGCGGAGTTTCCCGGCTATGCCCCCCGGCCCCCCTCCAAAGGGATGAAAGAGTTGTATCGGGATTACGGCAAAGAGGACCAAGAAAGGGAGCGCGGGCCTGAGACCGCGCAGAGAGAATCTGGCGCGCTGAAAAAAGAGAAACTCCGTAAGGAGTATCATGGCAGGGAGCGTAAAGGCCGTCTCCTTGGAGACCTGGCCGAGGAGGCCGGCTACAAAGGCTGTGAGATAGAAGGCAAGGGCCGCCCCGGGCTTTTCCTCCATGGAGGCTGCACGCGACCGTACATAGGCTGTCATGGAGAGGAGATAGAAGAAGGCCGCCATGGAGGCGAACCTCTGAGAAATGTACGAGACCGCCTCTGTCTCCACGGGATGGACCGCAAAGACGAGGGCCGCGAAGATTGCCACATATAAAGAGACACCACCAGACACATCGAAGCGCCCCTTTCCAGGGTAGATGGCCTGCCCGCCATCGAGAGGGCCTGCTACGTCTTGCGGCCCGGCACCAGGGCCCTTGGCCTTCATGGCCGATACGAGGAAGACCTGCCTCAGAAAGGCGTACACGAGGGCCGCGTTGAGGGCATGAAGAGCAATATTCACCGCGTGATATCCCGTGGTCTTGAGCCCGCCGGCAACGTAGTTCAGGGCAAAACTCAGGAACACGAGATACCTCGTGCCAGAGAGGACAGAGAAGTTGGAGAGGTCTCTTATGAAGGCGTTATCTCGGATGTACTTGAGATCATCGAAGATGAACGGTGCGTTCAGGACCCCTGAATAGATGATGGCCACGACAGTGGCAATGATTACCAGGGGCAGGAAAGGGGGAATTGTTATTCTCTTATCAGGCATATTCCATCTTATAAGGCCGTTGCCCAGGTCTCCCCGGCCTTGGTTCATGGCCGGGGTCAGAGTAAAATTAGCACTTATGAGAGAAAAAAACAACGCGTCAAAAAAATACTTGTCTTTTACCCCCAAGTGAGTTAGTATACTGTATACAAAAGACAGGTGAGTATCTTCAAATAACAGGGAGGTGTAATAGCCATGGCATTGAAAATTACCGATGATTGTGTTGCATGCGGGGTCTGCATGCCAGAGTGCCCTGTAGGCGCGATCTCCGAAGGCGACATCTACGTTATAGACCCCGATGTCTGCGTGGAGTGCAAGGGCCACTATGACGAGCCCAAGTGCGCCGAGGTCTGTCCCGTGGACGCCTGCGTACCTGCCTGAGGACTACAGGCGAGGCAGAGCAGAGAGCCTCTGACAACAAAAAAACCGGCCGTGCCACGCAATAAAAAAAACGTGGCATGGCCGTTTAAATCTCCTGTTGTCTTTTTTTGCCATCTCAAGGCCCTTGTCTTCAAAGGACTCCTTCACTGCGAAGGAGAGTAGTGTGCACATATGAAAGAATTCGCCGTCTTCTGGGGTTGCACCATCCAGGCCCGCTTCCCCTTTCTCGAAAAATCCACGCGAGTGGTGCTCGAAGAATTCCGGCTACCCTACAGGGATGTGGATGGTTTTACCTGTTGCCCGGAAAAGTCGCTCATCAACAACATAGACCCCGCGGCCTTTACCCTGACTGCCGCGAGAAATGTCAGCATCGTGGACAGACTCGGCCTCGATCTCGTTAGCCCCTGCACGGGCTGTGTCTCGAACCTCGCCACCGTCAGGGCCGACCTCCTTCACGACCCAAAGGAAAAAGAGGCAGTGAACAAGGTCCTCAAGAAGGCTGAGAAGGAATTTACGGGAAAGGCAGGGCTCTTTCACCTCGTGCCATTCTTTCATGACAATGTGGGCAAACTGGAAATTCAGCGGCGCATCAAGAAAAACTTTGCAGGCATGAAGGTGGGGATACATTACGGTTGCCACATGATAAGGCCGTCCCACGCCCTCAAGAACGACGACCCCCTGAACCCGGTGAAGTTCGACGACCTCGTCCGGTGGCTCGGGGCAGAGTCCCTTGCCCACAGGACAAAGATGATGTGTTGCGGCCAGGGCCTCGACAGGGTGGACCAGCACGAGAACGCCCTGCTCCTTGCGCGCGAAAAACTCCTGGAACTGAAAAAGATGGGCGCCCATGCCCTCGTGGTCTGTTGCCCCTCATGCTTTCAGCAGTTCGACAACAACCAGTACCTAATGATGCGCGAGGGAGAGAAACTCAATATCCCTGTAATATACTTTACCGAACTCCTGGGCCTTGCCCTCGGCAGGACCCCGGAAGAACTCGGAATGTCCGGTCACCGCGTGGACGTTACTCCCTTCCTCGAACAATGGGAGCGACTGCGCAAAAAGAACGCACCTGAAGAGGAAATAGACGGCCAACTCAACGCACCCGGGGCCCTGGTCTGAAAAAGGCCCGCCATCCGGGGATAAGATAGAGGGGTTCTGCCATGTTAAAGGCCCATCTGGACTTTACGCTCCTTGAGATGTGCTACAAATGCGGGGCATGTTACGATATCTGCCCCTCGTGCCTGGCGCTCCCGGGCTACGACCCCAGGGCCGTAATAAGAGACATTCTCGACGGGTCCTATGAAAAATGGCTCCAGTCGCAGTCCATCTGGCAGTGCCTCGAGTGTCACCACTGCCTCGAGATGTGCTACCAGCACTATGGCTTCGAGAACGCCATGACAGCCATGCGCATGCTCGCCACCAAGAAAGGCGTCTACCCCCAGCAGGTCAAGCGCGGCTGGGCTATGTTCGACAAGACCGGCAAACTGGGCGAGCCAAGCAGGCCAGGCCGGAAAAAATACGGCCTCCCGCCGGCCAGCGAGAGCGGTGGAGAGGAACTGAAGCGCCTCCTCGCCATACTCAGGGGCGAGGCCACCGAAGGAGCAGGAGCAGACTGAGGGCCCCCGCGACCCTGAGGCCAAGGCAGGGGAAATAAAAGAAATCTTCGAGAAAAGGTACCCATGAACCACGACTACCAGAAAGACATATCAGGTTGCGGCCTTACAGGACTCATAAACCGCAAGAAAAAACGCATAAGCGGCGAGGTCATAGCCCGATCGCTCTGCCTCATGAACGACAGGGGCAACGGCCTTGGCGCAGGGTTTGCCGCCTATGGCATCTACCCCGACTTCGCCCAGTTCTACGCACTCCACATCATGTACGACGACCCCTCGGTGCGCTTCGGGGCCGAGGAGTTCATAAAGACCAACTTCCAGATAGAAAAGACCGAGGAGATACCCACCGCACCTGTAAAGGCCATACCAATAGCCCCTCTCCTCGTAAGGTACTTCGTGGCCCCGAAGAAAGAAAAAATAGGCCCTGTCGAGGAAGAGGAAGACTTTGTCGTCAACACGGTCATGAAGATAAACTCCGAGATGGAGGGCGTATACGTATTCAGTTCCGGAAAGAACATGGGCGCCTTCAAGGGAGTGGGAAACCCCCGCGAGATAGCCGAGTTCTACAGGATCGAGGAATACGAGGGCTACATCTGGACTGCTCACACGCGCTTCCCGACGAACACGCCCGGCTGGTGGGGCGGGGCGCACCCCTTTACCCTCCTCGACTGGTCCATCGTACACAACGGCGAGATATCTTCATACGGCATAAACAAGAGATACCTCGAGATGTACGGCTACAAACTCATGCTCCTTACAGACACAGAGGTGGTTACCTATATACTCGACCTCCTCGTACGCAAACACGGTCTCGACATAGAGACAGCATGTACTGCCCTGGCCGCGCCCTTCTGGAAGGACATCGACGAACTCGACGAGGAAAAGAAAGAGACCCTTACGGCCCTGCGCATCACCTATGGGAGCGCACTGCTGAACGGCCCCTTCTCGCTCCTCTTCGGCCACAGCAAGGGCCTCGTGGGCATAAACGACAGGATCAAACTCCGGCCACTCGTGGCCGCTGAAAAAGGCGACTTCACCTACATGGCAAGCGAGGAATCGGCCATCCGGGCCATCTGCCCAGAGCCTGAAAAGGTCTGGGCCCCAAGGGCCGGAGACCCGGTTATAGTCAACCTCGAAGCATAAGGCCGGTTGCGCCAGAAGGGGCCATCCGCCCCGCTGGCCAGATGCGGCCTCTTGTCTGCCCAAAAAAAGAACGGGCCCGCGCTTGAGTGCGGCTTACTACGCGTCCTGCGGGGACCATAAAAGTATTCCTGGAGGTTATGTATCATGTTCAAGAGTCTTGCGCCGCCCGATTACCTGGCGACCATAGATACGGATAAGTGCATCAGGTGCAAACGTTGCATACGCAACTGCGGGTGGAGCGTATACTCCTGGGGCGGTGACAGGGTTCTGATAGATACCTCCAAGTGCGTAAAGTGCCTCCGGTGCTATCACTACTGCCCCACAGAGGCCATCGCCATACTCGATAACCCCACGAAGTTCAAGACAAACTACTACTGGAGTTATACGAACATAAGAAACATCAAGAAGCAGGCCGAGACAGGCGGGATACCGCTATCCGGGATGGGAAGCGACCTACACTACCCCATACTCTTCGACCACCTTCTCCTCGACGCCTGCCAGGTTACGAACCCCTCCATAGACCCGCTCCGCGAGCCCATGGAACTTCGTACATACCTCGGGAAGAAGCCATCGAGCCTGGACTTAGAGAAAGACGGCAAGGGCGGACTCCGGCTCAAGGGCAAACTCCCCCCGCAGGTAAAGATAGAACTGCCCGTAATCTTCTCGCCCATGTCCTTTGGCTCTATAAGCCTCAATGCCCAGAAGGTCCTCGCCATGGCCGCCACCAACGCCGGCACGGTTATGAACACCGGCGAGGGCGGGCTACATGAGGAAATATACCCCTACCGCAAGAACGTGATCGTACAGGTGGCCTCGGGCAGGTTCGGCGTGAACCCCGACTACCTCAACGCCGGCGTGGCCGTGGAGATCAAAATAGGCCAGGGCGCCAAGCCCGGCATCGGCGGACACCTTCCAGGCGAAAAAATACCAAAGCAGGTGGCCAGCGCGCGAATGATACCTGTTGGCACAGACGCCCTCAGCCCGGCCCCGCAGCACGACATCTACTCCATAGAAGACCTCCGCCAACTCATCTACGCCATAAAGGAGGCCACGGGCTACAAGCCTGTATCCGTAAAGATAGCCACCGTGCACAACGTGGCGGCCATTGCATCGGGCATCGTGCGCGCAGGCGCCGACATGGTCTACCTCGACGGCTTTCGCGGCGGCACGGGAGCCGCGCCCTCCATCATACGCGACCACCTCGGCATCCCCATCGAGCACGCCATCGCCGCCGTGGACGACCGCCTCCGCCAGGAAGGCATACGCAACGAGGCCTCCATAATAGCAGCCGGCGGCATCCGCTCCAGCGCCGATGCCGTAAAGGCCATAGCCCTCGGCGCAGATGCCGTGGCCATCGGCACAGCCGCGCTCATCACAATGGGGTGTACGGTCTGCGGAAAATGCTACACAGGAAACTGCTCCTGGGGTATCACCTCGCAGAGGCCCGAACTCACGGCACGCCTCGACCCAGAGGTATATGCCGAACGCCTAACCAACCTCCTTCGCGCCTGGGACCACGAGATAAAGGAAATCCTCGGGGCCCTTGGACTCAATGCCATAGAGAGCCTCCGCGGTAACCGCGAGCGCCTCAGAGGCGTAGGCCTCGACCAGCACACCCTCGATATGCTCGGCGTAAAACCCGCCGGCAGATAAGGGGGCCAAGGGAGAAGGCCCGGGGGGCGAGAGAGGGACCAAGAGGGGCAAAAGAGGAACCAAGGGGCCGTGTGCAAAAGGGGCCTGGGTGCCTTAGAGCGAGAGGGGGGCCAAGGGGGAGCCAGGGAGGCCCGGGGGGCGAGAGAGGGACCCGGGGGGCAGGAGATAAGGGCACACTTAAAGGCAGTCAAAAGAAAAGAGATTTCCTTACTTTCTTTTTGAAAAAAGAAAGTAAGACAAAGAAAACCAATATCGAGCAACAAGGACTACGCAGGGGCGGGGCAGCCCTCTTGAACTACTTCATCAGAGACAAACACTGCGACCCGGGGAGACATAAGGATAATGTACGTAATAGATGCAAAGGACATGTACTACAGAGACCTCAACGAAAAGGTGCGCTCAGCCCTTGCCGAGGGTCATGATGAAATAACCCTAAAGAACGTAAACGGCCAGTACTACATCGGAGACGGCCTCAGGGGAAATGCCACGATCATCATAGAAGGAGTCCCGGGCAACGACATGGCGGCCTTCATGGACGGACCTACACTCATAGTAAGGTCCAATGCACAGGACAATATCGCTAACACCATGAACAGCGGCAAGGTCGTGGTCCATGGCAACGCCGGTGACGTCCTTGGCTACGGCATGCGCGGCGGTAAACTCCACATACTCGGAGACGTGGGATACCGCGTGGGTATTCACATGAAGGGCCTTGGACGCCAGGTCCCTTGCATCATCGCCGGAGGCACTGCCGGCGACTTCTGCGGCGAGTACCTCGCCGGCGGCATACTCATCATACTCGGACTCAACTCCGAGGAAGGCACGCCCATTGTCGGCGACTACCTCGGAACAGGCATGCACGGCGGACAGATCTTTATCCGCGGCGAGGTCCAGAAAAAATACTGCGGCAAGGAAGTGGGGATCCTCGACCTCGACGACGATGACATGAAGACCCTCAAGAAATACCTCGCCGAGTTCTGCCAGGACTTCTCACTGGACATGGACGAAATCCTCTCTCGTAAATTCTGCAAACTCCTCCCTGTCTCATCAAGGCCCTATGGCCGTCTCTACGCATACTGACAATCACAAGACGAGGGGCCATGCCCCCGCCCTCCCCGGCCCCACACACTCCCTCCAGGGCAACATTCATCTTGACTTTTTCTCATGAAAATCGTAATATTATACTGAACTAGGAGGAGTTAGAGAACCTCGCATAGAGGCACCGGGCACGCACCATCCGGAGAGGACAAGGCAGAGGGTGAAGTGACTGTATGGCGTGCCGAAGAGGACGTTTATGCCATGCTCCACGAGTCGAACCCTCTTCACCGTATCGACCATGCCTCTCCATCATAGAAACCCCTCGCCATAGGCTGGTGCCAGGGCCGGGCGAGAATGCGGGTAGCCGTAACCAAGGGACGAATAATGGCGATAGAGGGGGATAGCCTCCCTGGACATGGCCAGCGGGCCTTTCAAAAAGCAACGCATTGACACGGACTGGGGCCAGAGCACAATGCCCTGCCCAAGGAGAAGAACGAACAACGCGATTTCCCATCTGCCGTAGCCCTTTCTGCCGTGAACATTCACGGACAGTGGTATGGTAGGAAACAAAAGGAGAAGGTCCATATCTGCGTCGGCGCCAAAGAAGATTAGGGATATAGATGCCGTTGAGACCGTTGACGGCCTCCGTGACGACGTAGACAAAGATAAAAAAAACAATACATGCAAGGGAGCCTCGCTCGAGGCTAAGGGCGCTGAAGATGGCGCCAAGGGGGTGGACATGCTTAAGCGGCTTGAGGACAGCATCAAGGAGCTGGTTCGCAGATACGAGGCTGCCAGCGAGGAGAACCGCAAGCTGAAAGAAGGACTGAGCATGAGAGAACTGGAGATCAAGGGCCTCAGGAAAAAACTCGAACAACTTAACAACGAACGTGCCCAGGTAAGAAAACGGGTGGACGAACTTATCAACCATGTAGAGGGTCTTGTATCTGGAACATGAGGTCACGACTGCTATGGGGGAGACAACAGAACTCAGAATAGACAACCACAGTCTCGTCGTAAAGAGCGACGAAGGCATGGAGTACATGAGGGCCGTAGAGGCATATCTCAACCAACAGATAGAAGAAGTAAGGAAAAACTCAAGGGCAGTCTCAACGCTGGACATAGCGCTCCTGGCCGCCCTGAACATCACGGGCGAAGTCCTCAAGACAAAAGAAAAACTCGAAAAGGTAGAAAAACACTCAAAAGCACTTACAGAGTTCATAGAAGAAAGGATTGGTTGTTGAGGGGCCTCTCCCCTGCAGTGTACGACACCCGACCAGTATGTTAGAACCAATACACGAGAAGAGGGAGCCATCACTGACTCGTGGCCGTCAAGTCCCCTCGAGGGGAAAGACGAAAACAGTTACCATGGCGCCCACCTGTCTGAGGGCAGGTTCCAAATACGGTCGGACCGGCACAGGTGGGGGAGAGGATTTTTTTGATACAGTAACGCCGTCTTGTACACACATGGAAGAAGGTCTAAAGCGTATAACCCCTTGATTTAAGAGACTCGATCCCTTGTCCGGGTATAGATACAACATCACGACGGAAGCCGCCCTCAGGTAGCCTCCTCCTGTTGTCTCATACCCCTTGTGTAAAGGACAGCCTGTACCCGCTCGGCATACCCGCCATCAATCCAGTCCTTTTCTCTCCGGAACAGACAAATGATCCATGCCACCTGACGCTACCAAGGAGCGCCTGAGGAGCCTCCTCCTTGAGACGCGGCGCGAGATGACCTTCGAAGATGTATGGAAAAGGAGTGCTATCATACAACGAAGGCTCATCGAGACCAAGGCCTTCAGGTCGGCACGCCACATCGCTCTCTACTCCAGTTGCCAGAACGAGGTCATTACAGACGACCTCTTCCACAAGGCGAGGGAGAAGGGAAAAAAAGTATTTTATCCAAGGGTGTTCAGGGGGGCCGAGGTAATGGTCTTTCTCCCTGTACGCTCCCTTGACGAACTCAACCCCGGTGCCTTTGATATACGCGAGCCGGCAAACCGGGCAGACAGGGCCGTTGACCCGAAGACACTTGACCTCGTAGTCCTCCCTGGCGTAGCCTTCGACAGGCGCGGCGCGAGGTTGGGCTTTGGCAAGGGATTCTATGACCGGGCCCTCGCAGGCACAAAAAAAACTCTCGTGGCACTTGCCTATGACTTTCAGGTCGTGGAACGGGTGCCCACAGAACCACACGACGTGATGATGGACGCCGTGATTACAGAGAGCCAGTACCTGGAGACCTCGAAAAACCACGGGCAGGCCAAAAAAAACCGGGGCTGACCGCTACCCATTCAAACACCGCGGTCTCGACCCCATCACCTGAGAGACGGGCAAAGGGCTTCTAAACCGCTTACAGATACAGACACAGGGGGTCTTTGATATGGACATATACATGGGAATCATACTCGCTGGAACGGCTGTCGTGGCCATATGCCTCGGCCTTGGACTGGGTTTTGCCATCAGGAAAAAAATCGAGGCATCAAACCTCCAGTCCGCTACCTCCATGGCCGAGACCATCATAGCAGAGTCGAAAAAAGAAGCAGACAACATAAGAAAAGAGGCCGCACTCCAGGCAAAGGACATCATCCTTCAGGGCAAGACCGAGTGCGAACGGGAGACAAAGGACAGACAAAAGGAACTCCTCGCCCAGGAACGGCGGATACAGGCAAAAGAAGCGAACCTCGACAAAAAATTCGACTCCGTGGAGAGGCGCGAAAAGGAACTCTCGCGCCGTGAACGCTCGCTTGCAGGACAGGAAAAACGCCTCAAGGACATGGAGGCGGAAATGGAGTCCCTCATCGAGCGCGAACGCGACAAACTCGAGTCTCTGAGCGGCCTCAGCGCAGAAGAGGCAAAACGCATGCTCCTCGTGGAAATGGAACAGAAGGCGCGCCTCGAGGCCGGAAAGACACTCAAGCGCATAGAAGACGAACTCAACGCAGAGGCAGAGAAAAAGGCCAAGAACATCATCGCCCTTGCCATACAGAAATACGCAGGAGAGTACGTGGCCGAAAAGACCGTCTCTGTGGTGAACCTGCCCAATGACGAGATGAAGGGCCGCATAATAGGCCGCGAAGGCCGTAACATACGCGCCATAGAGGCCGCAACCGGCATAGACGTAATCATAGACGACACCCCCGAGGCAGTGATCCTCTCCGGCCACAACCCCGTCAGGAGAGAGATCGCACGCCAGGCACTTACACGCCTCATAGCCGATGGGCGCATACACCCCTCGCGCGTAGAGGAGATCGTTGCAAAGGTGGAAAAAGAAGTGGCCAAATCCATTGCCGAGGCCGGAGAGAGCGCGGTCTTCGACACCGGGCTCCATGGCATACACAAGGAACTGCAAAAACTCATCGGCAGGCTCAAGTACCGCACCAGTTACACACAGAACGTCTATGCACACTCCATGGAGGTGGCCTTCATCTGCGGCGTAATGGCCGCAGAACTGGGCCTCTCCGTAAAGATGGCAAAACGCGCAGGCCTCCTCCACGACATAGGCAAGGCCGTGGACCACGAGGTGGAGGGCCCCCACGCCGCAATCGGAGCAGAACTTGCCAAAAAATACGGCGAGTCGAACAAGATAGTCTCGGCCATAGCCACCCACCACGACGACACGCAGCCCACCGTGCTCGGAGTGCTCGTGCAGGCCGCAGACACGCTCTCCGCGGCAAGACCGGGCGCACGGCGCGAACGCCTCGAAAACTACGTGAAACGTATAGACGAACTCGAGGGCATTGCAAAGAACTTCCCTGGAGTGGACAAGTGCTACGCCATACAGGCGGGCCGAGAGATACGAGTAATGGTGGGCAACAAGAGCGTCAGCGACGAAGAGGCCGTCGTACTCTCCAAGGACATAGCCCACAAGATAGAAAAAGAACTCAGTTACCCGGGACAGATAAAGATTACCGTAATAAGAGAATCGCGGGCCGTGGAATACGCGAGGTAAGGCAAGGCCCCTCAGATGAAGACCACGGCAGTAAAGGTACTCTTCATAAGCGATATCATAGGACGGCCCGGAAGGCTGGCCCTCAAGGGACTCCTGCCAGACCTCGTCTATGAACTCGGACCCGACGTCGTCATAGCCAACGGCGAGAACGCCGCAGGAGGCTTCGGAATCACCGCAGAGGTCTATACCGAACTCAAGGCCCTTGGCATCGACGTCATTACCTCGGGCAACCACGTCTGGGACCGTAAAGACCTGCTCGAATACCTCGACAACACCACGGACCTACTGAGGCCAGGCAACTACCCGGCGCATACCCCTGGCCGCGGCCACACTCTCTTCACCACAGCAGGCGGACTGAGGATAGGTGTGGTCAATATCATCGGCAGGGTCTTCATGAACGCCGTGGACTGCCCCTTCATGGTAGGAAGAACCATTGTCGAAGAACTGCGCAGGGAGACGAAAATAATAATCATGGACATCCACGCCGAGACTACCAGCGAAAAAAGCGCCCTCGCCTGGTACTTCGACGGCTCCGTAAGCGCTGTGGTCGGCACACACACCCACGTGCAGACCAGCGATGAACGAATACTCCCAAAGGGCACTGCCTTCATTACCGACGCAGGCATGACAGGCCCCATGGACTCTGTCATAGGCATGAAAAAAGAGAAAGTCCTCGAAAAATTCATCACGTCCATGCCCGTAAGGTTCGAGGTGGCAAAGGGAGACGTGGAACTCCAGGGCGTCTTCATAACCATAAACCCGGAAAACGGCCATGCACTGGAGATAAGGCGTATAAAAAGATCCCTCAGGAAAGACTCGTAAAAAGACATGAAGATGGACGCAAATACACAGTTCAAGATACTCACAACAGGGGCACAGGACATCATCACCCCACAGGACCTCCTCAAAAGACTCGAAGAATCCATCACAAGTAAAAAACCCCTCAAGGTCAAGGCCGGATTCGACCCAACGGCACCTGACCTCCACCTCGGCCACACCGTCCTCATACAGAAACTCCGGCGCTTCCAGGAACTCGGCCACCACGTAATCCTCCTCATAGGCGACTTTACGGCCATGATAGGAGACCCAACGGGCCGAAACGAGACCCGCCCTCCACTCTCGCCCGAAGAAATAGAGGCCAATGCCCGCACTTACACCAACCAGGTCTTCAAGATCCTGGACCAAGACAAGACCGAGGTCGTATACAACAGCGAGTGGATGGACAGGCTCACGGGAAGAGACCTCATAAACCTCATGTCAAAGTACACTGTTGCGCGCATGCTCGAACGCGAGGACTTCCAAAAACGCTACCGCGCGGGACTCCCCATCGCCATACACGAATTCCTCTACCCCCTCATACAAGGCTACGACTCCGTAGTCCTCGACGCAGACGTGGAACTCGGCGGCACAGACCAACTCTTCAACCTCCTCGTGGGCAGAGAACTCCAGAAAGACATGGGCCAGACCCCGCAGTGCGTCCTCACCATGCCGCTCCTCGAAGGAACCGACGGGGTCAGAAAGATGAGCAAATCCTATGGCAACTATATCGGAATCACCGAGCCTCCTTCAGAAATTTACGGCAAGATAATGTCCATCTCCGACGAACTCATGGTCCGATACTACGAACTCCTCTCCTCCGCACCGTTCGAGAAGATAGAGGCAGTGAAAAAGGGCGATGTGCACCCAAAGGAGGCAAAGGAAGACCTCGCATTCGAGATAACGGCCCGCTTCCATGACAAAGATGCGGCACGTACCGCGCAAGAGGCCTTCCGCTCCCTCTTCAAGGACAAGAAAACCCCAGACAATGTAGAAGAAGTACTGATAGAGACGGACGAAGACGAACTCTGGCTGCCACGCCTCGTCGCCGATCTCAGCACGACTGCCCGGAGCACCTCCGCGGCCATACGCCTCATGACCCAGGGCGGCGTAAAGATAGACGGCGAGAAGGTTACAGACAGGAAGACAAGGGTCTCTACAAAAAAGGCCCTCCTCCTCCAGGTCGGGAAGCGTGGCTTCTGGAGAGTCGCATTCAGACCGAAAAAACATTGACTTTCACCCCTCCTGCGTGTTAAAAGACAGGGCGGTCCAGGCCTGCCCTGCGCCCACTTGCCACAAGCGCAAGCCGGGCCCTCTCTTAAGACCCATGCATGCCTTGAGAGAAACCTCGAGGCACGCTTATTGCACCAAAAGGGGGCGGCTGTACAGGGGGGCTGAGGGGGGAGCAGCAGGGG
>CAYOVP010000035.1:0-18931 GCA_964407495.1 uncultured Thermodesulfobacteriota bacterium | reverse complement strand
TTGTGCCCATGGCCCTCTTTGGCTGGATAGGCCTTGTGCCGGGGCTTCTCTTGAACGAGATAGGCGGGGTGCTGGTAATCCTCAATGGGCTCAGGCTTCTGAGGTAAGGGGGCAGTGGGGGCAGGTTGGGTTTCGTTGCGCTACAACCATCATCATGTTTTCCAGCGGCCTTTGGCCGCTGGAACTGGTTTTCTTTGCTCCACTTTCTTTTTTCCAAAAGAAAGTGGAAGAATCTTTTAATCAGAGATTACCTAATTTTAAGGAAATCTTTTTTCTTTTGGTGGGCAGAGCCCACCCTGCTCTTACCCCTTTTTTCTTCCGTCTTTCAGGGGTTCTTAAGGGCAAGGAGTCTTGGTTCGGTCATCTCCTCCATGGCGTATCTTACGCCTTCTCTACCGAATCCGCTCTTTTTCACCCCGCCGTAGGGCATGTTATCTGTTCTGAATGTCGGCACGTCTCCGATTATTACGCCGCCCACCTCGAGGTTGTTATAGGCATAGAGGATGCGGTTCATGGAGTCTGTGAAGACGCCTGCCTGGAGGCCGTATGGGCCGGAGTTAACAGAGGCCACGGCCTCTCTAAAATCTTCGTAGGGCTCGAGGGTAACGAGCGGGGCGAAGACCTCTTCGGAGCAGACGCGCATCGTTGGCTTTGTATTCGTGAGCACGGTGGGGAGGAAGAAGTTTCCATCTCGCGTCCCGCCCGTAAGGAGGGTTGCACCGTCTTTTATTGCTTCCTGTATGCGTTTTTTCGTGTTTTCAATGGCAGAGGCGTCTATCATTGGGGCGAGTCGTGTGCCTTCGTCAAGTGGGTTGCCGGGTTTGATGGCCTTGCATTCCTTGATTAGGGCATCTCTGAACCTATTGAATATGCTCCTGTGGGCGTATATGCGCTGAACAGATATGCAGACTTGTCCGGAAAAGGCAAAGGCGCCGGCAACGCATCTCTTTACGGCATGTTCCACGTCCGCGTCTTTGCAGATGATTACCCCGGCGTTTCCGCCAAGTTCGAGGGTTACTTTCTTGTCAGCGGCCTTTTTCTTTAGGGCCCAGCCCACTGCGGGGCTTCCGGTAAAGGTTATTTTTTTTATCCTCTCATCCGCGGCAAGGGCGCCTGCGTCGGCGCCTCTGGCAGGCGTGACGTTCAGGCCGCCTGCGGGCCAGTTGGCCTCGTGTATTATCTGGCCGAGGAGGAGGGCGGTCATGGGCGTGGCAGAGGCGGGTTTTATGATGATGGGAGACCCGCAGGCCATTGCAGGGGCCACCTTGTGGGCGACGAGGTTAAGGGGAAAGTTGAAGGGCGTAATGCCTAGGACAGGCCCTACTGGGAAGCGCCTTATAATGGCGAAGCGGCCGGTGGCAGGCGGGGTGATGTCGAGGGGGACCACCTCGCCTCCCATGCGGGTCGCTTCTTCCGCGGCTATAGTAAAGGTCTGAATGGCGCGGGAGACCTCGCCGCGGGCATCGAGTATGGGTTTGCCGGCCTCAAGCGTGATACTGCGCGCAAGTTCTTCTCTACGGTCTTCGAGGCCCGCGGCTACCTTTCGGAGGATGGCCGCGCGCTCATGGGCGGCCATGGACCGAAGCACGGGGAAGGCCCTGGCGGCTGACTCAATGGCCTCTTCGAGTTCTTTTTTGCCGGCCACGGAGACAACACCTACGACGGAGTTGTCATAGGGGTTTGTTACCTCCAGAGTAGTTTCCGAACCGACCCATTCCCCGTTGATGAGCATCTTTTGCGTTTTCTTGTTCATTGCCCTTGTCCCCTTTATTATTTTTGTTCTTCCGTGGTATAATCAAAAAAAGGGATTCAGCCTTTTTCCAGCGGCCCGGAGGGGGGCTCAATGGTTTTCTTTGACGTGGTTTAAATCGCGGGCAGAGTCTGCCTGCCATGCTCCATCTCTCAAGGGTCAAGAGTGACAACGGAGTCTGAACAAAAAAAACTTTTTTCCAGAAGAAGTTTTTTTCAGTTTGCGGGTGAGGCCCGCTTCTTGCCCTTTTGTTTCTCTGTTTCCGGCGGGCTCTGCCTAGAGGCAGATCATTCTTTTTCACAATCACTTCTGGAGGTTATCTTATACCACATTTAGATGGAAATCTCACTGGTCTGAAGCCAGGGCAGATTAAGCGTTTAAAGAACATATTCAGGCGGCGCGTGGGCCGCGACGAACTCATAACGCCCGAACTCACGCGCTATATCACCGGGTTATCGCGTGAGATCTCGCGCCAGATAGGTCTTCTCATAACGAGGTCCGGCGTTGTGGCCCATGCAATAGTAGGCGATGAGCGCGAGATAGTCATCCCTGAACTCAAGGACTACCCCCTTGGAAAGAGGCACCTTCGGGGCCTCCGTCTCGTGCATACCCACCTAAAGGACGAACCTCTAAGTGCAGACGACCTTACGGACCTCGCCCTTCTCAGGCTCGATTATATCGCTGCCATCGGCGTGGACGAGCGCGGCCTTCCGGCGCATGTATACACGGCCCATCTCCTTCCCTACAACCCGGGTGAAGAGCCCTATCTCGTAGAGCGGCCCCTGCTCTTTCAGAATTTTCACCTTGAGATGGACGCCTTTATCAGCGCCCTTGAGGAGCAGATGGGCAGGAATGTTCTTCAGGACGTAGGCGGCACAGAGGAGAGGGCCATACTGGTAAGTGTATCCAGGGGGTCGCGCGAGGAGATGGAGGATTCACTGGTCGAACTTCGTGAACTTGCCGAGAGCGCGGGCCTCAGGGTCATAGGCACGGTCACGCAGAGGCCGGCGCGCCTCGACCCGAGGTATCTCATGGGCAAGGGCAAGATAAGGTCTCTCATCATAACGGCCCTTCAGAGGCGGGCCGACATGCTCGTATTCGACCAGGACCTTACGCCCACGCAGGTGCGCGAACTCGGGGCCATAACAGAACTCAAGGTAATAGACAGGACTCAACTAATACTGGATATTTTCGCCAGGAGGGCCCACTCAAGGGACGGCAAGGTGCAGGTGGAACTTGCGCAGTTGAAGTATCTTCTTCCGCGCCTTGTGGGAAAGGGCACTGCGCTCTCGCGCCTCATGGGCGGCATAGGCGGGAGGGGGCCCGGCGAGACGCGCCTCGAGATGGACAGGCGCAAGGTCCAAAAGAGGATCCATCACCTCGAGGAGCAACTGAAGGCCCTTTCACGCGGTAGATTTGCTAGGAGAAAGCGGCGGGCAAGGAGCAGAGTGCCCATTATCTCCATAGCAGGGTATACGAACGCCGGAAAGTCCACGCTCCTCAATGCCCTTACAAAGAGCGCCTCTACTGCCGAGGACAAACTCTTCGCCACTCTTGATACCATGACGCGGAGACTGCGGTTTCCACGCGAGCGCGACGCCGTCATAACGGACACAGTGGGTTTTATCCGCGACCTTCCGGCAGACCTCATGAAGGCCTTTCGCGCCACCCTCGAGGAGATGGAGGACGCGGACCTCATACTTCACCTTGTGGACATATCGAGCCCATTTTTTGAGAAACGCATGGAGACTGTTGAGCGGATACTCGCCGAGATCGGCATTGACGAGATTCCGCGTCTACTTGTCTTCAATAAGATTGACCTCGTGGAAGAGCGGATAGTCAAGGCCCTCATGAGGAGATACAGGGCCATAGGCATTTCGGCGCGTGACCCAAAGACCCTTGGGCCGCTACTTGACGCCCTTGAGGCAAGGCTCTGGCCCGGTGAAGGTCAAGGCAGGGCCAAGGGGTGGGGAGAAGAGAGAGGCGGGGAGGGCGAAGGAGAGAGGGCGTAGGTCTTGTCTCTTCGGCGGGGGGTATCTGCTGATTTTCGAGTTTTTCCTGGTGGGCAGTTCCCCACCCTCTATTCAATAAGTATTTTCCAGCGGCCAGAGGCCGCTGGAATTGGTTTTCTTTGACGTGGTTTAGTCATGGGTAAGGTCTGCCTGCCATGCCTCGTGTCCCAAGGTTCCAGAGAGACCTTGCCGCCCAATCAAAAAAAATCTTTTTTCCAAAAGAAAGTACGGTTTTTTTAATATGCGGGCAAGGCCCGCCCCAACCTTATCTTTTTTTTGGTGGGCTGTGCCCACCCTCTATTCAATAAGTATTTTCCAGCGGCCAGAGGCCGCTGGAATTGGTTTTCTTTGGCCCGCTTTCTTTTTTCCAAAAGAAAGCGGGAGGTTTTCCTTGTCTTACTTTCTTTTTCTCCTCTTTTCGCGGGCAAAGCCCTCCCTCCCCCCCTTCTTCTTTTTCTTCTTTACGTCTCAATGGAGTTTAAGTCCAATGAGTATGGCCTTTGTGTGTCTGGGGGTATTTTCAAGGAGTTCAAGGGCCGCGGCAAGGGTGGTATTGAATGAATCCGTCTCTTCTTCGAGTTCTTCTGTGCTTACAAGGCAGGCAAAGTCCTGGAGCGTTATTTTCAGTGAGACCTTTGCGCACGTGCGTTTCGCGGCCTTGAGGCGCGAGGTCAGTTCTTCTGTGAGCATATAGAGGGTTTCTTTCAAGAGCGGGTATGTTGCAGGGCCCCTTTCAAAGACAACCTCACGGCTCATGTCTCCGGGCTGGTGAAAGGGGATTAACTCCACCGGGCCGCGGCCATGCGAGACTTCGTGGATAATGCGCCCAGTGTCTTTTCCGAGGTTTTTTTCAAGGAACAGAAGGGGCGAATTGGCGAGTTCATCGACTGTATTTACTCCAAGGGCCCTGAGGCGCCCTGCGGCCTCGCGGGTCATGGCAGGGAGGTCTTCCATCTCCAGGGTCTTTATAAAGGCTACGGCATGATTTGGCCTCACTACCTTGACACTGTCCTGGCCTGCACGAGACCCGGCAAGGCGGGCAATGGGTTTATTGGGTGCTATGCCTGCGCGTGTACAGAGACCCGTCTTCTCAGAGATGCGGGCCTGCAACATGAGGACAAGTCTCTCGGCTTCTTCGTAGGGCCCGCCCCCGCCCCCGCCGCCCCACTTGCCATTGCCCTCTACCTTGCTCAAGAAGGCCTCGCTCGGCCCAAGGGTCTCAAGGAGCGGGACTGCAAGGCCAAGGATGGAGAAGAAACGCTCAGAGGCCTCTTCCACTGCCCCGTAATCCGCGGGGCGTGCGGTCACGCAGGGAGCAGTCTTTCGGGCCTTGCGCATGGTCATGCCAGGCCTCAACCCCATTTCAAGGGCCTCGGTTGAGAGGGCGATGACCATGCCCTTTCGTACCTCACCCGGCTCATCTCCAATGATTAGGGCGCGGCCCTCGAGGCCAGGGTCTTTCCTTAATTCTGTCTGCAGGATCAGGTCGGGTATGGCTATGTGAATGATGGCCCGTTCTCTCAAGATGGCAGTCTCGCTCGTCTCCAGCGCTCTTACAGGGCTGCTTCTGGCAATAGGATGCCTCTCTGTCTGCAAGGGCTGGCGTAGATTGTGTCCAGTAATGAGTACGCGCCCCTCGGGGCGCGTACTCGTGAAAACTTGTACCACGAATATAACACAATAACAGGTCCGTGCAAAGCCCGCCCGCCAAGCCCGCCCGCCAAGCCGAGGAAGGCTAATGACAGTACTTCTGTACAGAACGTATTATTTCATGGGCAAAATATGGCTTTCTTATGAACTCGTCCACCATGCCCTCTTCCACGCCCTTGAGGATTACGTCCTCGGCATCCCTGAAGTAGCCGGTAAAGAGTATGACCGTGGCTCCGGGCCTTATGCGCCTTATCTCCCTAAAGGTCTCAAGGCCGTTCATGCCGGGCATGATGATGTCCATGAATATGAGACCAAAGTCTTCATGCCTTACGGCCTCCAGGGCCTCTCTGCCATTTACAACGTACCTGGCGTCATACCCCCGGTCTTTCAGCATCTCGCTCATGCCAAGTCCTACACTCTCTTCGTCATCGACAATAAGTATGCTTGCCAAGTCCTTTGCCTTACCCATGTATACAGCCCTCCAAGCGGGATTTATGAGGACAGGAATAAAGACCATCTACAAGGCCTGCCCCGGCCCTCTATACTTAATATCGCTGATCGTGAGGTTGGCTTGAAAGGAAAAAAGATGAAAGAAGAGAAAATCTTACTTTCTTTTGGAAAAAAGAAAGTAAGACGAATAAAACCCATGCAGAGGCAGTGTGGGGGGGCAGAAAGAAGACTATATCGCGCCAGGGGAGACAGATGTGCAGGTCGCGCCGCCCCTTTCAGGGAAGGGGCTTTGGAGGCGTTGGCCTGAGTATACGGGTGGTCTTGTCGCAGTGGATACGGCAGTTTTTCTCTGGACGCGGTTTCTCGTTGGAGCAGTGCGCCATCGTACATGTCCGGTGCGCCGAGGGCATGCCCTGCTTGATGGGCAGTGCCAGGGAGGTTAGGATGATAGCAGGCAGGATTACGCTTGCGAGCACAGCGCCCTTGCCCGGCCCCCTCTCCCGCCTCTCTGCCTTTTCTCCGAGAAGACGCCTGATACGCCCTTCTACAGAACCCTGGGCCCCAAGAATCGAGGCTGTCTGCAGGGTAGGAGGCGACAAGGTGCCGGCGAGTTTCACGAGGGCCCCGGCGATGCTGAGAGGCTCTCTCATATGGGCAACCGCCATATCATCGGCACGCATTTCCTGCTCATCTTTTATGCGCCCATATACATGGGTCGCAAGGGGGATGAAGAAGAGAATATCCCTGAACAGGGAGAGAAGAAAGAAACGAAGAGGGTCTCTGTTCTTCTTGTGCGAGAGTTCGTGATGAAAGACGGCATGGAGTTCGGCCCTCTCGAGATTTCTGAGAAGACCCCGCGATATGTATATCCTTGGTCTGATGATGCCGTGGGTAAAGGCCGTGGCAATTGTGGCGTCGTCTATGAGGACGAGGTTTTCACCCTTTCTGAGCGGAAGCCTCTTTAGGGCCTTCCTTGCCTTGAGGAGCGTAAAGACGGCCCTCGTACCGGCAAAGACCATGCCCGCAAGTAGCGTAAGGCCGACTCCCCAGAGAAGCACCATGCGCAAGAGGGCTGCGTAACCCAGGCACTGGCTGAGTATGCCCTGGCAGAGCCGCGTCATTATGCTGAAAATGCGCGCAAGCCCCTCTATACTGGAGAGGGCCCAGGCCAGTAGTGCCACTACGGCACCTACCAAGAGTGTAACCCCAAGAAGTATGCCATGGGGCTTCTTTATTTTTATATGATTTTGGGATATTTGGCTCACCATTACATTTTATTGGAAAAACTACAGTATGTCAAAACCAAAAAACGGTTCTGGCGAATTTTTTCTTCTCTTCCATACGAAGTATAGAGTTGCCGTGCTGAGGGGGTCAAGGGGCTTGCCTGCAAGGAGAGTTTGCTGTAATATCTAAACAAATCCAATCTTGGGGAGACACACCCATCTTTATCACGTTTGAAGGCATAGAGGGAAGCGGCAAGAGCACGCAGATGAGGCTCCTGAAGGAGTATCTCGAGGGCAGGGGCGCGAGCGTGCTCGCCCTTCGCGAGCCCGGCGGCACTGTGCTCGGCGAGCGAGTCCGTTCCATACTCCTTACAGAGGGAGATGAGGAGATAGACCCTCGGGCCGAACTCTTTCTCTACGAGGCCTGCAGGGCGCAACTCGTGGCCAAGGTGATTCTGCCCGCCCTACGGGCGGGCAGAATCGTGCTCTCTGACCGCTTCACAGACTCCACCCTTGCATACCAGGGCTATGGCAGGGGGCTCGATGCCGGTCGCATTGTCTCGGTAAACGACTTTGCCACAGGCGGCCTAACCCCTGACCTCACCTTTTTGCTCGATCTGGGGGTTGAGGCCGGGCTCACTCGGGCCATGGCGCGGATGGACGGCAGGGCCGGGGCTCGGGAGGACCGTTTCGAGCGTGAGGAGGCGGCCTTTCACGAGAGGGTGAGGAATGGGTTCCTCGAGATAGCCAGGCGCGAGGCCGAGAGGGTGAGGGTTATTGACGGCAGGGGAGAAATCCGTTCCATACACAGAGAGATATGTGCTATCATGGATGAGTTGTTGTCATGATATTCGGCGACATAGTAGGACACAAGCGGGAGAAGGAACTCCTGGAGAGGGCCATGCGGGCAGGACGCGTGGCCCATGCCTATCTCTTCTGCGGGCCGCCTGGCATAGGGAAAAAGACCATTGCAATGGCCTTTGCAAAGGCCCTTAACTGCGAGTCAGGGGCGGATGGTGGGCCTGAGTACTGCGGCATTTGCAGGGCCTGCCTCGCTATTGAGAGCGGTAACTCCGAGAACGTCATCGAGGTGGAGCCCACGGACAAGGACGGGGCACCCTCTGAGCAGGGGCTCATACGCATAGAGAGGGTTCGTGAGGTAATAGCCGCGCTGAGGCTTTCGGCCCAGGCCGGACGGCGCGTAGTGGTGGTGGACGGCGCCGAGAGGCTACAGCCCGAGGCCGCCAACGCCATGCTCAAGACCCTCGAAGAGCCCCCGCCAGGGGCGGTCATAATCCTCGTAACATCCATGGCGAGGCTTCTGCTGCCCACCATAATCTCGCGTTGCCAGGTGATGAACTTCAGGCCCCTTTCCCTGGCCGAGGTGGAAGACTTTCTCGTGCGCCGTGAAGGCCTGGAGGTGGGTGAGGCGGCACTCTGGGCCAGGTTCTCCGGGGGCTCGGTATCGAGGGCCCTTTCCTGCGGAGACTCGAAGGCCATGGAGAAGAGACGGGTGGTGCTCGAGGGCATTGGTGCGGCGGCAGAGGGTGGGGAGGGCGCCCTGCTGGACTTTGCCTATGACCTCTCCAAGGAGCCGGACCTCGACGGCATACTCGAGTTTCTGAAGTCATGGTGCCGCGACCTTGCAGTCCGCGGCCAGGGGGTGGGGCGGCTCATGGTGAACGTTGACCTCGAGGACCTTGCCGGAGATGGTCTGCCGCTTGGTCTGGCCCTTGGCATGTATGAGAGGATAGAGGCCGCGAGGGCGGCCATAGCCCCGCCGCGCTATGGAAACAAGTTGCTGGCCATGGAGACTCTTCTCATGGACATGGCAGAGGCTGGGTTGTTTGGACGATAAAGAGAAGGAACCTGTATAATGAAGGTTGTTGACATAAGATTCAAGAGGGCGTGCAAGGTATATGAGTATGATTGCGGGGGGCACCTTGATCTAAAGGCCGGTGATTATGTGATCGTGGAGGTTGACAAGGGCCTCGGCATGGGAACTGTGGTCTCGCCTCCGCGAGAGGCCGGTGACGAGGCAAGGGGCCGGAATCTCAAGAGGGTGATAAGAAAGGCAGGGCCCGAGGACATGGAGCGTCTGGAGTTCAACACCAGGCGTGAGAAGGAATCCATGCGTATCTGCATGGAGAAGATAAAGGCTTATGGCCTTCCCATGAAACTCGTGAAGGCCGAGTACCTCTTTGATTCGAGCAAGGCCATTTTCTATTTTACATCAGAGTCGAGGGTGGACTTCAGGAGGCTCGTCAAAGACCTTGCATCGTCTTTTCACACGCGCATAGAGATGCGCCAGATAGGGGTGCGTGATGAGGCCAAGATACTCGGCGGCATCGGGCCCTGTGGCAGGGAACTCTGTTGTTCGTCCTTTCTTCCGGATTTTACGCCCGTTACCATCAAGATGGCAAAGCAGCAGAACCTGGCTCTGAACCCCTCGAAGATATCAGGGGTCTGCGGCAGGCTCATGTGTTGTCTCTCCTATGAGTACCAGGGATACGCCGGAGGGTCCAGGGGTTCCAAGGACAACAGGGGGCGGCGTGGCAAGAAGTCGGGCGGCGGCAAGAGACCGCCAAGGGGCGGAAAGGGCAGCAACGGCGGCAGTGCAGGGAGGAACGGCAGGGGCCAGTGCGGGGGATGTGCGCGGCATTGAAGTTTTCTGGAAGTCTTTTTTTTGTCTTACTTTTTCCGGGGTGCCGGTGGCAGGCATCCGAGTGGTAGGCAGTCCTAACCGCTTTTCTTTGGCTTACTTTTTTCCCCAAAAGAAAGTAAGGAAATCTTTTAAGTCTTTTCAATGTTTTTTTCATGAGCGATAAGACCTTTTACGTTACTACTCCCATATATTACGTCAATGACGTACCCCACATAGGGCATGCCTATACCACTGTGGCCGCAGATGTGCTTGCGAGGTACAAGCGCCAGAGGGGCTTTCGTGTCTTATTCCTTACGGGTACTGACGAGCACGGCCAGAAGGTGGAAAAGGCCGCCGAGGCCGCGGGGATGAGTCCCAAGGAGTTTGCGGACAGCGTGATGGTGCGCTTTCGGGATCTCTGGGAGCGCCTCAATATTTCAAACGACGACTTTATCCGCACTACCGAGGAGCGTCACGAACGTGCGGCCCGCGCCTTCTGGAAGAGGGTCGAGGAGGCAGGCGACATTTACCTTGGCGAGTACGAGGACTGGTACTGTACGCCCTGCGAGAACTTCCTGACAGAGAACCAACTCGACGACAAGGGCATGTGTCCAGACTGCGGGCGCGGCGTTGAGCGGCTCCGTGAAGAGAGTTTCTTCTTTCGCCTCTCGAAGTACGGCGAGCGGGTCATGGAGCATATAGAGAAGCACCCTGGGTTTATAGGGCCTCCTGGCAAGCGAAGCGAGGTTCTGGCCTTTCTACGCGAGGGGCTTCGAGATCTCAGCATCAGCAGGACTACCTTCACATGGGGTGTTCCCGTGCCGGGCAGTGAGAGTCATGTCATGTATGTCTGGTTCGAGGCCCTCATCAATTACCTGACTGCTTCGGGTTATCCCGATGAACTCGGCAAGAGGGGCTTCTGGCCGGCGGACGTCCATGTCATAGGCAAGGACATACTGAGGTTTCACGCGGTGTTCTGGCCGGCCTTTCTCATGAGCGCAGGGCTGAGTCTGCCGAAAAAGGTCTTTGCCCACGGGTGGTGGACGGTTGACGGCAGGAAGATGAGCAAGTCTCTTGGTAACGTTGTCGATCCCGTGGAGGTAGTGGAAAAATACGGCGTAGACCCTTTCAGGTATTTTCTTCTCCGCGAGGTGCGTTTTGGTCATGACGGCGATTTTTCCATCAGAGCCCTCGAGGCCCGCATAAACAGCGACCTTGCCAATGACCTTGGGAATCTCCTCTCGCGCACCCTCGCCATGATAGTAAAGTACAGGGGCGGAGTCATGCCAGGGCCTGGTGAATCAGGCCAGAGGCCTGGGCTAGAGGCCCAGGTGCTGGAGAAGTTCCGCGCCCTTGGCCCTCTCTTTAACGATAAGATTGAGGAACTCAATTTTTATGATGCCCTCTTTGAGGTCTGGTCTGTGATAGGCGAGTTGAACGGTTATGTTGAGCGTGCGGCGCCCTGGAAGGAGAAGGACGGTGAGGTGGTTTCGAAAATTCTATATACCCTTGCCGAGGGCCTGCGCATCCTTGCCGTCTATATTTCGCCTTTCATGCCTGGGTCGGCAGAGAGGATCTGGAGCGCCCTTGGCGTAGAGGGGTCTCCGGCAGAGGCGGCCTTTGAGAGTGCGACAGAGTGGGGCGGGCTCATGCCCGGCGTAAAGGTCGAGAGAATAGCGCCGCTCTTTCCAAGGATAGATTAGTCAATACCAGCGGCCCTTCGGTCCGCTGGTATTGATTTCCTGTATGGTTTTCACGTGCAGTAGAGTTCTGTATTTTTGATGGGTTTCACCCTGTTCCACCCATCCTGCAAGTCTACTATTATGGTGGGCAGTGCCAACCCATATTGTTTTTCTTTGTCTTACTTTCTTTTTTCGAAAAGAAAGTAAGGGGGGTTTATATGGAAAAGTCTCTTTTCATAGATTCTCATGCCCATCTCGGAGACAGTCGATTTGACGGTGACAGGGCCGAGGTCATAGAGAGGGCCCGGCAAGCGGGGCTCAAGCGCATCATAGACGTTGGGTGCTGGTCTGATGAGGGCGGTTTCTCGGGCGTTGAGTCTCTCATGAGGGACCATGACTTCATATACGCGGCCCTTGGCGTGCATCCCCATGACGCAGAAAAGGTGGACGTGGGTGCGGCCTTCTCGCGCATAAAGTCCCTGGCCCTTGGCCCCGGTGGCGAGGCGCGCGGGGCAAAGGTAGTTGCCATAGGCGAGACAGGCCTTGATTACCATTACGATAACTCCTCCCGGAGCGCCCAGCAGGAGGTCTTTGCGCGGCACCTTGCGCTGGCGCGGGAACTGAACCTCCCTGTGGTCATACATACAAGAGAGGCCTGGGGGGATACGCTTCGCATCCTTTGTGATGAGGGCTTTGGTACGGGCGAGGCCGGAGATGGCGTTTTTCATTGTTTTTCCGGCGGGCCCGAAGAGGCCAGAGAGGCCCTTGAGATGGGTTTTTATATCTCCATATCAGGGGTAGTCACCTTCAAGGGCGCGGACAATGTGCGTGAAGCCGTGAAGGCTGCGCCCATAGAGAGGCTTCTTCTGGAGACGGACTGCCCGTACCTTGCGCCAGCGCCGAAGCGCGGGCGCCGAAACGAGCCGGCCAATGTGGTGGAGACGGCACGGGCCGTGGCAGAGATAAAGGGCCTGTCTCTCTCGGACGTTGGACGCATAACCACCCTCAATGCCGAGGAGGTCTTCGGCCTTGCGGGGCCGGAGAAGGCACGCATAGCCTACCCCATAAGGAACTCTCTTTACCTTAACATTACGAACAGGTGTACCAACAGGTGCTCTTTCTGCGCGAAGTTCAGGTCTTATACAGTGAAGGGGCATTATCTTCGTCTTAACGAGGAGCCCGGCTTCAGCGAGGTCATAAGGGCCATAGGGCCGGAGCCGGAGAAGTACGACGAGATAGTCTTCTGCGGCTATGGCGAGCCCCTCATAAGACTCGACCTCGTGAAGAAGGTGGGCATGTTCCTCAAGAGGCGGGGCTGCAGGATACGTATCGACACGGACGGCCTCGCCAACCTCGTGCACGGCAGAAACATACTCCCTGAACTCATGTTCGTGGATACCATCTCCGTGAGCCTCAACGCGCCGGACTCGGAGACCTACCAGAAACTCGTAAAGACGCCCTATGGCGAGGCGGCCTATCCTGCCATATTGTTCTTTCTTCGTGAGGCTAAGAAGTACATAACCCGCGTCGTGGCCTCTGTGGTGGCCGTGCCGGGCCTTGACATCGAGGCCTGCAGGCGCGTGGCCGTGGAGGACGCTGGCGTGGAGTTCAGGGTCAGGGAGTATAACGAGGTGGGCTGAGGGGCTCTTCGCCGTGGTTATCCTCTTGGCCTGATTCTTTTTATCCCACCCTTCCCAGGGCCTGTCTTTAAGGATAGGGTTTTTGCGAAAAAGGCCGAAAAAGGGCAAAAAACAGCCCAAAAATAGCGAAAAAAGGCAAAAAAAGCCCCCTGCTTTTTTGTGCGCAAAGCAGGGGGCCTGGTGCAGGGTTGCTGAGAGACTCTTGCAGTGAAGGCCTTATTTGACCTCCACCTTGATCTTCTTGGTCTTCACCTCTTCGGCCTTAGGCAGGTTGATCGTGAGGATACCGTTCTTGAGCGTGGCGCTCACCTTATCGGCATTGACCTTGCAGGGGAGATCTACTGTACGCGAGTAACTGGTGTAACTGCGCTCGCTGTAGTAGTAGTTCTCCTTTTTCTCTTCTTTCTCTTCCTCTATCTTGCCGGATATGGTGAGGGCGTTGTCGTGGAGAGAGATATCCACTTTGTCTTTTTCCACGCCAGGGAGTTCGGCCTTCACCACGATGGTATCGGGCTTGTCTATGATGTCTATGGCCGGAGGAGCGGTATCCCTGTCAACGAGTGCCTTTACGGGAAACTCCCTGAAGAATCTCCTCGAAGTGGGGAAGACCTGATCCCAGAGCCTGTCCATATCCTTGCTCATCCTGTCCAGTTCCTTGAGGGGGTTCCACTTCTCTATTGACATGATCCTCACCTCCTTCGTCTACTGCCTGTTCAAGTCTTTTCTCGTACAGTCCTCTTCATCTCAACCCCTTCCACTATTAAGATAGGTACGCCTGTTCTTGTTGTCAAGTGTGCCTTGGCACGGAAGGCCCCCTGTTCTCACCTGGCCATGAGTTCGCCTATTATGATGAGAATACCGCAGGAGAGGTGGGCGAGAATAAGGGACTTTATGGCCTTTAGGAGCGCAGGGGAGGTGCCGGAGGTCTTGCCTGCTATCAAGGTTGCCCGGAGTGCGAGCGGGGCTGAGAGAAGTGCCAGGAGGGAGGTGCGGGGCAGGGCCCCTGCAAAGAGCCCAGGGCCCAGAGAGGCGTAGGCAGAGGCGATGATGAAGTTGAGGACTGTGAGGGCCTTTTCCCTGCCAAGACGGACTACAAGCGTTTTCTTGCCAGATGCCTCGTCGGCCTCCATATCCGGGAACTCGTTGATGAAGAGTATGGCCGCGATGAGAAAGGAGAGGGGAAGAGAGGCAAGGAAAGGTGCAGTGGAGAGGGTGCCTGTCTGAACCGCATAAGAGCCGAGAACAGGGAGGATGCCGAAGTCGAGGCCAACGGTCAACTCTCCGAGGCCGCGGCCGGCAAGAAATAGTGGGGGCGCGGAGTAGAAAAAGCCCGTTGTCAGCCCCGCACCCCCGATGAGAAAGAGTAGGGGGCTCGTAGTTATGGCAAGGTAAAGGCCGAGGAGAGACCCCGCGCAGACAAGGCCCGCACCGAGGAAAAGCGTGGCGACCGGGGTCATACTGCCAGACTGGATAAGGCCGCTCCCGCCCGTAAAGGGCGGGAGCGCTGTCTTGTTAATGTTGTCCGTGCCGTTGAGATAGTCGTAGTAGTCGTTAAGTACGTTCATCCCAGCGTGCAGGGAAATGACGGCCAGGAGGGTAAGAACCAGATAGCCAGGGCTGAAGGCATTGTCCAGGTTCCAGGCTACCGATGCGCCAAGGAGCACCGGCACTACGCTTGCCGAAAAAAAACCAGGCCTTGTGGCCAGAAAAAGAGTCTTCAGGTCTGCCATGATAATAGATGATACATTTTTTTGCTTTCTTTCGGAAAAAAAAGCGGTGTAAAGAGGGTGTAAAGAAAACCTCCCACTTTCTTTTAGGAAAAAGAAAGTGGGGCAAAGAAAACCAGTTTTTATGCGGGGCCTTCCGTTCCTTGAAAATCCGTCAGGACGTCCGCTAACCCAGGCATTCCTTGGTGATCAAGTCGCAGGGCGGGCGTTGCGTACCTCGGCCCTAAAGAATGCCGGAAAAGTGCAGGACGATGTAGACAAACAAGAGGTAGAGCGCACCGTTCACAATAAGAAAGGCAGGCCTTAGGCCGCCGGACTTTCTCCGGGCGAGAAAATATATCCAGAGCGCGGCGCCGAGGGTAATGAGACTACTCGTCAGGACCGTGAGGTTTATGTGCCAGGGCGTAAGGAATATGCCTATTGCCGGCAGAAGGCTTCCCTGAAAGACCATGGCGCCGGTGATGTTGCCAATCGCCAGGGTGTCTTTTCCGCGCCGCGTCCAGAGGATGCTGTTTATCTTCTCTGGCAGTTCTGTTGCTATGGGTACGATGAGGAGCGATAGCGCGATGACCGGTATGTGCAGGGGCCCTGCAAGGTGCTCCACGCCCCGGACAAAGCCCTTTGCACCCACGATGATGAGAAAGAGGGCGAAGAGCATCTGGATGAGGACAAAGAAGGTGTGGTCCTTCAGGAAGAGCGAGATGTAAGTGGACTTGGGCTCCTCTGTGGAGTGACCGTCCTCTACGAGGCCGGAACTCGCCCTTATGGTCAGTAGGAGATAGTAGATGTAGGAGAGTATGAGGACAAAGGCCACGAAGAGCCTCAGTACGTGATATGGCCTTGGTGTAAAGGCAACGAGAAAGGCAAGGCCAAAGGAGAAGAGAAAGAACTCCATGTCGCGCCTCAGGCCGCTGGGCTCGGGGTCTATCCTCCTGGACTTGCGTTTGCCGCGGTAGACCCATGCCGCCCCTCCCACGAGACACATGGCAAGGGTGGAGAGCATGAAGGGGGCGCCGAGTATGGCGCCAACGCCCACTTCCTGGCCTATGGCCTCCTTGTGGCCGGTTATTATGGCAACAAGGGGCACCATGGTCTCGGGCAGGGCCGTGCCTACTGCGGCGAAGATACTCCCAGTGACACCCTCGCTGAACTCGAGCCTGGCCCCGATGGTCTCTATGGCATTGGTGAAGAGTTCGCTTGCTATCACGATGACCACGAGCGAGACCATGAGTATGACGATTTCTTCTGTCATGTGCCCCTGCCTTCAGCGGCCCTCTCGTTGAACCGGCTTGGCCGTATGAGTTCCGTCTTGTCGCGTCCGTAGATGAGGAGAAGGATCATGCCAAGGAGGAGGAGAGCCGAGCCCCCTACAACGAGGTATATGCCTGGGTCCTTGTTTATGGCGAGCACTACGTAGGGGCTTACGACAAATCCCGTGAATCTGGCCTTTGCGCCACCTATTTCCACACCATCACCTTGCTCTCCTATGGGGAGAAAGGCCTCGGACCCATTGGCTTCAAGTCTTACGTAGGGGTTAACGAAGCGTCTGGACCTGCTGTAGGGGCGTCCCGTGCTGTCTCTTGCAAAGTCCGGGTAAAAGCCCGTTATCTTGAGCCCAGACCCTTCTTCTGGAGGGGTTTCATCCTCGAAGAGGAGTCTTCTCTCGCTTCCCTTCCATGAGACCCTTATGCCCGTGGGGGCGGCGCCGTCGTCGTTATAGTAAAAGGCTATACCGCGGTATATTAGGGGATGGTTGAGTCTTATCTCGCCTTGGCGGACCTGCCTGCCCTTTTCGAGGATGCTCACCCTTGCCCTCAGAAAGTCTCTTGCCCCGTAGGTGTTCTCGTGAGCCTCGAAGTCGTCGAGCCTTACGCTGAGACCCGGGGCCTCTGAAATAGGCAGGGCCTCGCCCTTGAAGACTACGTTTGCGCTGGTCCTGAAGCCTGCTATGCTCCCCAGGAGGTGTCCTGTGAGGGCTATCAGGAAGCCGGCGTGTACTACGTGGGGGATGAGGCTACGGCGGGGAGCGCCGCGCTTTAGTATGGCAATGACCTTGTCCAGGGTGCAGACCGTGGTGTTTACGGCAAAGAGAAAGATGAGCGCGATGAGCGCGTATATCCAGTATACCTCTGCTCGTCCGCCGAGCCGGGCAAGGCCGTACAGGAGCACATTGTGGTCAAGGAACTGCATGAGGCCCTGGTTCTCTATGGTGAGGAGCGAGCCCAGTACCGAGACCAGGCAGATGAGCACTGCAAGGACGACTGTGAGGATTATTGAAGAGAAGAAAAGGCGGAGTCTTCGTATCATCTCGGTCTGTAAGAGGTCTGCTCAAGGCCCGGGCGGCCTGGTCTGCGGCCTCGGAAAGTCTTGGCGCAATGAAGGTGATATCGCGTATTTCTTCCCAGTGTATGGGGGGGCGGCCTCGCGGCCCTCTCCACCTGGAATATACCGCCCAGGTGAAGAGGGAGCGGGGCGGCAGAGGGCGCCTTACTTCTGGTCTGCCAGCCTTACCACGGGGTTTGCCTTGAACCAGTTGATTATGTTCCTGGAGAGCCTCGTGTTGTCACCTATATTTATGAAGGCATTGGCAAAGGGCGCATCATCGGCCACCACTACCACGCGTCCTCTCCCAAACTCCTTTACCGCCACGATGGCAAAGGAATCTGTGGGCTCGCCCTTGTCCTTCTTCCTGTTGCGGTTGAGGTCTGCCCAGGCCTTCTTCGAGGTCTTTGCAACGCCCTTTGCCCCGCTTTCCGGCAGGAGCGCCCAGGTGCCGTATACGGCTATCTTCTTTAGGCCCCTTGTCACAGGGGAGTCGGTGATATCTGTTACGTAGAAGTCCTGCGACCTGCCCCCTATGGTGTTCTCCTTCTCGGAGACCACGAAGTTGGAGACAATGATGCCAAAGGCCTCGGTGAGCCGGGCCACTGGCGCCGATATATGCAGGAGCACGAGGAGAGACCCCCCTTCATGGACAAAATCCTTGAGCGCGAGTATCTCGGGTGTGACAAGTGGGCTCGCCGGGCCTGCTATTACATAGGCGTCGAGGCCCTCGAGTATGGCGGGTGTGACGAGTCTGGTGTTGACAGAAGCCTTGGCCCCTGCCTTCTTGAAGCCATTGTAGAAGGACGAGTAGTGGAGCCTGCCCGTGTTCTCGGGCGAGAATATCTCGTTATGCGCCATGTCGAAGGCCACCCTGTAGGGGCCGTGGTCGATGGGGGCCACCTTGGCAGGCGTCTTGGCTTTTGTTTTTTTCGCGCCCCTTGCCAGGGATGCCTGCGGCGTAATGAGGGCCAGCGCAATGATTGCTGCCATAAAAAAGAGTACTGTTTTTCTGCTTATGATGGTGTTCTTCATAAAGACCTCGCTTTCTTGAGTATGGCCCTTCAGGATAAATGTTCTTGCGTGGGGGTGTCAAGGGATAAAAAGGGGAGGGGGGGCTTAGGTTGAAGAACTGAAGTGAAACCCGAGATGGAAGTGACACCCAAATCCATTCTGCGCCAACAGGTCCGTCTTTAGCAGAAAAGAAGAGGCCGCTTATGAGCGGCCTCTTCTTACAGATTTTTTAACCTCGCCCGCAGGTACTTGTCTATTACTTCCCTGGCCCCTCTTTCAGGGCTATACGGGCCTCGGCATAGGCGATATCCTTTTCAGCGGCCTTGAGGGCCGGGTCTTCGGGCTCGAGGCCCTTCATCTTCTCCGCGGCCTCTTCTATCTCGCCACGCGCGGCCTGTACGTCTATCTCGTCCTCGGTCATGGCACTGTCCACGAGGAGTATGGTCTTCTCTGGGCCCACCTCGGCGTAGCCGCTACTGATTACCAGGCGTCCGCTCTGCGCCCCAGCCTTGTAACTCACTGTGCCTGCCTTGAGGAGGGAGAAGAAGTGCATGTGCCCGGGGAGTATGCCGAACTCGCCCACCTCGCCAGGGGCCGTGAGTTCCTCGGCCTCAAGGGAGAGCATCTTTCTGGATGGTGTTATTATCTCTAGTAAAAAGGTGTTTGCCATGAGTCCTGGTATGTTTTTTTTTGAAATACAGGGACAGCGCCTGTCTTCCTGTTTCGTTGGGTTTCGCTAACGCTCTACCCAACCTACGAAATCTGTTTCGTTGGGTTTCGCTAACGCTCTACCCAACCTACGAAATCTGTTTCGTTG
>CAYOVP010000034.1:0-19828 GCA_964407495.1 uncultured Thermodesulfobacteriota bacterium | reverse complement strand
CGGTTGCCTGAAATCTGTGGAGAGGGAAAGGCGCTTTTTTCCGTTTCTGGATGATTCGGGGCCGGTTTATTCAGGGGTTCCTCAATAAAAAAGTTGACCTCTGGGTGGAATAAACTATAAGATGAACGGGAAAATTACAAAAACATCCTCTATTTTCTTGACTGGCTTTCGTCCGGGAG
This sequence comes from uncultured Thermodesulfobacteriota bacterium, assembly GCA_964407495.1. Lineage (GTDB taxonomy): Bacteria > Desulfobacterota > GWC2-55-46 > GWC2-55-46 > JADFVP01 > JAJRZX01. The sequence continues at coordinate 19,649 of CAYOVP010000034.1, read as the reverse complement.
CGCCGGATCGCCCTGCAGGGGCCTGAAATGTCGCGCCTGTAGTCGTCTCTGCCATGGCGAATGCTGATTGCAGGACCATCCAATCGGTCATCGAGACCCATGACTCTTAAAGTAGCGCTTGTACACGATTGGCTTACAGGTATGAGGGGAGGCGAGAGGGTTCTCCATGCCCTCTGCAGTGTATACCCAGGGGCCGACATCTATACACTCCTGCACCTGCCCGGCAGAGTGAGCCCGGTCATCGAGAAGAGGCGTATAACGACTTCCTTTATTCAGAGACTTCCCCTTGCAAGAAGACACTACCGTATGTACCTGCCCCTTTTTCCCATGGCAGTGGAGAGGTTCGACCTCAGCGGGTATGACCTCGTCGTCTCGCTCAGTCACTGCGTGGCAAAGGGTGTAATAACCCCGCCCTCCACCCTGCACGTGTCTTACATCTTTACGCCCATGAGATACATATGGGACCGCTTCGACGATTACTTTGGCCCGGGCCGCGCCTCTGCACTCAAGAGGGCGGCCTTCTCGGCCTTGGCGCATTACCTCCGCGTCTGGGACAGGGCCTCAGCCGAGCGCGTGGATTCCTTCATCGCCATCTCGCGCTACGTTGCCGCGAGGGTAAGAAAGTACTATGGACGAGAATCTACGGTGGTGCACCCCCCTGTGGACTGCACGAGGTTCAGTGTCTCTGAAGAAGGCCCAGGTGATTACTATCTCATTGTCTCGGCCTTTGCGCCGTACAAGAGGATTGACGTTGCCATTGAGGCCTTTGGCGCCCTTGGCAGGAAACTTCTCATAGTGGGTGGGGGGCAGGATGAGAAGAGGCTCCGGGCGCTGGCCGGCCCTGGTGTCGAGTTCTGCGGTCAGTTGTCCGATAAGGAAGTAGCGGACCTGTACAGGGGGTGCAGGGCCCTCATCTTTCCGGGCGTGGAGGACTTTGGTATAACACCCCTCGAGGCCATGGCCTCTGGAAGGCCGGTCATAGCCTATGGCGCAGGCGGAGCACTGGAGACGATGGTTCCGCTCTACGCACCAGGCTCCAGAAGGCCAGACCCCAGGGCCACGGGCCTCTTCTTCACAGAGCAGACGCCTCGTGCCCTTGTTGAGGCGGTAAGGGAGTTTGAGAGGGCAGAGGCCGCCTTCAGCCCCGAGGCCGCGAGAAAACGCGCCGAGGAGTTCACAACAGCACGCTTTATTGATAACATAAGGACTGCAATCGAGAACGAATACGAGGAGTTCCTGCGCTCAGGTAAAAGATGCTCAAAAAACATGCCCAGATATTCGAGAATATCCTCTTCCTGACGGACCTTGTAATCATACTCTCGTCATGGGTCCTCTCATATTATATCCGTTTCAACTCCGGGCTCTTTGCCGTGACCAAGGGGGTGCCTCCCTTCAGGCTCTACCTCCTCATGCTCCTGCCCATTACGGTCATCTGCGCCCTTGTGCTCCGTGGTTTCGGCCTCTATACCCCGAAGAGGCTGGGCACACGCCTTGCCGAGGTCCTCAGCATATCCAAGGCCTGCGTCACGACGGCCATCTTCCTCATCGCCATAACCTTCTTCCTCAGGCTCGCGGACTTTTCGCGCCTTGTCCTCATACTCTTTACCCTCACGAACATAGTGGCCCTCTCGCTCGAGAGGACGGTCATCCGCGGTATCTTCAGGATAGTCCGCAAAAAGGGCTACAACCTCCGCCACGCCATTGTGGTGGGGTGCGGGGCCCCGGCCCGGGACCTCATAAAACGCTTCAAACTCCACCCGGAGATAGGCATAAACGTAAAGGGTGTGGTCTGTACCGAGAGAGACGAGGGCACGAAGGATGTGGACGGCGTCCAGGTCATCGGCTCGTACAAAGACATACGAGAGACCATAGGCGATCTCGGCATCGACAAGGTCTTCATAGCTCTGTCGTGGGACGAACACGAGAAGGTGGTGGACACGCTCCAGTACATAGGCGACGAGACAGTGGACATAATGGTAGTGCCCGATATCTACGAGTTCGTCACCCTAAGGGGCGGCATAGAGGAATTTGACGGCCTGCCCATAGTCAATCTTCGCAACACACCCCTCTACGGCTGGAACATGATACTCAAGAGGACCTTTGACATAGCCGTAGCCAGCGCCCTCATCGTCCTTACCTCGCCTCTCATGCTGGTAATAGCCATTCTCGTGAAAATGGGTTCAAAGGGGCCTGTTTTTTACGTTCAGGAGCGCATGGGACTGGACGGGGCCACCTTTTCCATGTTAAAGTTCCGTTCTATGAGGATCGGGGCCGAGGCCGAGACTGGCCCTGTCTGGGCCAGGAAGGACGATGACAGGCGCACGCCCATAGGAAGATTCCTGAGAAGGACAAGCCTCGATGAACTGCCACAACTCTTCAATGTCCTCAAGGGCGACATGAGCCTCGTTGGACCGAGGCCCGAGCGCCCGGTCTTCATACACGAGTTCAGGAAGAGGATACCGCGCTACATGCTCCGCCACAAGGTAAAGGCCGGCATGACGGGATGGGCGCAGGTGAACGGCTGGCGCGGCGACACAGACATAAAGAAGAGAATAGACTACGATATCTACTACATCGAGCACTGGTCACTGCTCTTTGATCTCAAGATAGTCTGGCTTACTCTCTGGAAGGGGTTTGTCCACAGAAACGCCTATTGATGAGATACGCAGGATCTGCCATGTTTCACTCAACAGGTCCGTTCCAGGGCCTTCAGGCGGCCCTGGTCTTTCTCTTTTATCTTCTTTTTCTTCATGAGTAACGGCCCCGCGGTTCCGGGCTTCTGGTTCCTCTCCGCATAAGGAAGGCGCCATGGTCTTGTACCCGTGGCATGGTGGGCTACAGGGGCCTCTTTCTGGCCATGCCTTTTTGCGCAGTAGAGTAAAAAAACAAAGTAGGGGGCTTCCAAGACGTGAATATCTGTGTGGTTGGTACGGGTTACGTAGGTCTCGTTACAGGGACGTGCTTTGCCGATTTCGGCGTGCATGTGACCTGCGTGGACAAGGACGAGAAAAAGATCGATACACTGAAGGCGGGCAAACTGCCCATCTACGAGCCTGGGCTACAGGAGATGGTCGACAAGAACGTCAGCGCCGGGCGTCTCGACTTTACGACAGACCTCGATGAGTCCATAAGAAATTCCCTTGTCGTCTTCATAGCAGTGGGCACGCCACCGCGGGAAGACGGCTCCGCAGACCTCCAGTACATACGGAGCGTAGCCGAGACCATAGCCGATAACCTCAATGGCTACAAGGTCATTGTCACCAAGAGCACCGTGCCCGTGGGTACGGGTACCATCATCGAGAACATCATCAGAGAACGCCAGAGCGGGGATAACAGTTTCGACGTGGCCTCCAACCCAGAGTTCCTCCGAGAGGGCTCTGCAGTGGAAGACTTCATGAGGCCGAACCGCGTGGTAATAGGTGCGCGTCACCCCCAGGCCATTGCCATCCTGAAAGACCTGTACTCTCCGCTCTACATCCTGGAGACACCTTTTGTAATCACCGACGTAGAGACGGCAGAACTCATAAAATATGCATCAAACGCCTTTCTTGCCACCAAGATATCCTTTATAAACGAGATGGCGAACATAGCCGAGAGGTGCGGCGCAGATATCAACATGGTGGCAAAGGGCATGGGCCTTGACAGGAGGATAGGACCCAAGTTCCTCCATCCAGGCCCTGGCTACGGGGGGTCCTGCTTCCCCAAGGACACCCTGGCCATAACCAACATAGCCCGCGACCATGGCTATGAGTGCAAGATAGTAGAGGCTGTCGTCGAGGTGAACCGCCAGCAACGCGAGATCGCCTTTGGAAAGATAAAAACCGCTGTGGGAGACCTTGGCGGCAAGACCATCGGCGTCCTCGGCACAACCTTCAAGCCCAACACCGATGACATACGCGAGTCGCCGGCCATGCATGTGATAAGACGTCTCATCGAGGATGGCGCAACGGTACGGTGCTTCGACCCCGAGGGCATGGATAACGCACGCGCCGAACTTGGTGATAACGCCCCTGTCCTCTACTGTGAGGACGCCTATGACACTGCCCAGGGGTGTGATGCCCTTGTCATCATGACCGAGTGGAACCAGTTCAGAAAACTGGACCTCCAGCGGCTCAAGGAGATACTCGCCACCCCCCTTGTCCTTGATATGAGAAACATCTACGACCCTGCTGGAATGAAGGCCCTGGGCTTTCGTTACATCTGCGTGGGCAGGAAGTCTAACTAAAATTTTATTGACTCATCAGGGCTAAAGTTGTATACCATAGACTAAGCGCCAGAGGGGTTCAGATGCTCAGAGACAGCACCGGCAGGATATCTCTACGGGCCCTCATCTGGTTACTCATACTCTCTTCCGCTCTTTACTCGGGCTATAAACTCAGTTTCCCCTATATCTCCTACTATATGCTCAAGACAGATGTGGAGGAAGAACTGAAACTCTCACACATGTATTCGGACGATGCCCTCCGAGAGCGCATAGCCACTAAGGCCGCTACCTGGAAGGTGCCCATAACAGCAGAAGACGTCAAGATCAGCCGAGATTTCGATAGACTCACAATAAACCTTGAATACTCAAAAACAGTAGTATTCCTGGGTAGATATAAGAAAAAGTTGAACTTTCATATCAAGGCCGAGGGCCCTGTGCAGGATCAAAGTCACGTGCTCAGGTAGGCCCAAACCCCGGCGCGCCGAGAGGCTTGAAGCGCGCCATCCCTGGCCCAGGGCAGAAACAAATGACTGGCCACGGGTACCAGGTGTTCGGCCAATCAAGATACGGATACACCCTTTAAATTTAATCCAGAGAGATTAAGAAGGGACGGAATTGAAGACCTTTATCATGAAAATACCAGTGCGCCTCTCCGCCGCCAGGCGGTGGGGTTTTTTTATGCCGTCTTTCTTCTTCCGGGCCGTCTCATGAAGAACTCTCTTGTAATGGACAGAGAACAGATGGAGCGGACCCTCTCGCGTCTCGCCCACGAAATCGTGGAGCAGAACGCAGACCTCGAGGGCCTTGTCCTCCTCGGCATACCTACGGGCGGTTATCACCTCGCACGCAGGCTTCGCGAGAGAATAAAGAAGATAACCGGCAAGGACGTAGCGGCAGGCGCCGTAGACGCCACCATGTACAGGGATGACATAGGCATCAAGAAAGACCAGCCTGCGCTCAAGGAGATGGACATACCCGTCTCCATAGACGAGAAGGTCGTCATCATGGTTGACGACGTCCTCTTCACGGGCCGCACCATACGCGCGGCCCTCAACGCGCTCATGGACTTTGGCAGGCCCCTCGCCGTGCGCCTTGCCGTGCTCGTGGACAGGGGGCACAGGGAACTGCCCATAAAGGCCGACTATGTTGGAAAGAACATACCAACTGCCAGGACAGAGGGCGTAAGGGTCCTCCTCAAGGAGGTGGACGGCACGGACGGCGTCTACGTTACGAGAGAAGATGACTGAAACCTCCAGGAACGAGTACAGGGGTAATAGGCGATGAGGCTCACGAGAAAAGACCTCCTATCCATGAGTGAACTCTGCCGCGAGGAGATGGAACTCGTCCTCGATACGGCCGCTTCATTCAAGGAGGTCTCTGAAAAGGAGATAAAAAAGGTCCCCACCCTCAGGGGCAGGACCATAATAAACCTCTTCTACGAGCCCTCTACGCGTACGCGCACTTCCTTTGAGATAGCCGCGAAACGCATGAGCAGCGATGCCATCAATATCTCTGTAGCACAGAGTTCCGTCACAAAGGGCGAGACCCTGACGGATACGGCGCGCAACCTCGAGGCCATGCGCCCAGACTGTATCGTCGTGCGCCACAGGTGCGCCGGCACCCCGGCCATGCTCGCAGAACGCCTCTCGTGCTCTGTGGTGAACGCTGGCGACGGGGCCCACGAGCACCCCAGCCAGGCCCTTCTCGATATGTTCACTGTGAGGGAAAACAAGGGCACCCTCTCGGGGCTCAAGATAGCCATAATCGGAGATATTGCCCACTCGCGAGTGGCGCGCTCCAATATACACGGCTTTACCACCATGGGCGCAGACGTGACCGTGGCAGGCCCGGCCACCATGCTCCCCCCTGGCATAGAAGACCTGGGATGCAAGGCCGTGGTAGACCCTGCCGAGGCCATAAAAGACGCAGACGTGGTGATGATGCTCCGTATCCAGTTCGAACGCCTCAGGGGCCCTGTAATCCCCTCGGCCCGTGAGTATGCCCGCGTCTGGGGCCTCGACAAGGCAAAACTCGATCTTGCCGCCCCCGACGCGATCGTCATGCACCCTGGCCCCATAAACCGGGGGGTGGAAATATCCCCTGAGGTGGCAGACGGCTCGCGCTCGCTCATACTCGAACAGGTCACAAACGGAGTGGCAGTGAGAATGGCCATCTTCTACCTCCTCCTCGGCCCTGTAAGAGAAGAAGTATGAAAAAAGAAAAAGAGATAAAAAAAGGGGGAAGAGTGGGGCGGGCTTCGCCCGCATATTAAAAAACCTTACTTTCTTTTGGAAAAAAGAAAGTAAGACAAAGAAAACCAGTATTCCAATGGCCTTAGGCCATCGGAAAGAACCGTAGGGTCGCTATGCCCACCAAGAGAAAGACACGAAATAGAGGTAGGTTGGGTAGAGCAATGCGAAACCCAACAAAAAAACTGAAAAAAATGAAAAGACTCATCATAAAAAACGGCCATCTCATAGACCCTTCGGCGGGTATTGACGGCCTCTGCGACATATATGTCGCAGACGGCCTCGTTGAGGACATAAGAGAAGCGGCTCCAGGTGAGGGGGGCGTCCAAGGGGCCGGTTCTGAGACAGAGGTCATAGATGCAACGGGCCTCCTCGTAGTCCCCGGCCTCATAGATATTCACGTCCACCTCCGTGAGCCTGGCTTCGAGTACAAGGAGACCATCTTCACGGGCGCCATGGCCGCAGCAGGGGGAGGCTTTACCACCATACTCTGCATGGCCAATACAGAGCCAGTGAATGACAACCAGTCTGTTACGCGATACATCCTCAGAAAGGCCGAGAAGGCCCCTGTGAGGGTACTGCCCATAGGCGCAGTGAGCATGGGCCAGGAGGGTAAGGTCCTTACCGAGATGAACGAATTGCGCGAGGCCGGTTGCGTGGCCTTCTCTGATGACGGCCTGAATGTGAACGATGCCATGCTCATGCGCAGGGCTCTCGAGTACGCCCGTCCCCTCGGCGTGCCCATCATAACCCATGCCGAGGAGCCATCTCTCTCCTGCGGAGGCTCCATGAACGAGGGGCCCGTCTCTACACGCATGGGCCTGAGGGGCATCCCTTCAGCGGCAGAGTACAGCGTAGTGGCGCGCGATATCGCCCTTGCAGAACTCACCGGCGGGAGGCTCCACGTGGCCCACGTAAGTACGGCCAGTGCCGTAGACCTCATAAGAGAGGCCAGGGAAAGGGGCATCGATGTTACGGCAGAGGTTACGCCCCACCACCTCGTCCTCTGCGATGAGGACATAAGAAACTATGACACTAACTTCAAGATGAGCCCGCCTCTCCGCTCGGAAAGGGACGTGGAGGCACTGCGCCAAGGCCTTGCAGACGGCACTATCGACTGCGTGGCAACAGACCACGCGCCCCATTCCACCATAGAAAAAGATGTAGAGTGGGAGGCCGCCTCGAATGGCGTAATCGGGCTCGAGACCGCCTTCAGCGCGCTCTATGGCCTCGTGCTCGAAGGGTGCCTCACCCTTGAAAGACTCGTTGCCTCGCTCACCACGGGACCGGCTCGCGTCATGGGCCTGGAGGCAGGCTCGCTCCGGGAGGGCGCAACTGCTGACATGGCTATCATAGACCTTGGGGCAAGGTGGACCGTCTCCGAGGAGACGATAAGGTCTCGCTCCAGGAATACGCCCTTCCTTGGCAGGGAGATGAAGGCCAGGGTGGTCAAGACGATAGTCGGCGGCAGGGTAGTCTATGAGGCAGAGAGTGGCGCGTAGGCTTCCCGCCTAATGTCATTTGCAATATTTATTTTGCAACGTATTGTTTTATATAATAAATAATGGTGGAGCATTGCATTGAACAAGGCCCTTCTCGCCCTCTCTGACGGTACGGTCTTCGAGGGTTACTCCTTTGGCGCAACGGGCACGGCCACAGGCGAGGTCTGTTTCAACACCTCCATGTCAGGGTACCAGGAGGTCCTTACAGACCCCTCGTACTGCGGCCAGATAGTCTCCATGACATACCCCCACCAGGGAAACTACGGGGTCAACGATATTGATATAGAGTCATGGCGTCCCTGGGTAGAGGGTTTCATAGTACGAGACCCCTGCCGGGCTCCCAGCAGTTGGCGGAGCGAGGATTCGCTACATCTTTACATGGAACGCCACGGCATAGTTGGCATACACGGCATAGACACGCGCGCACTTACGCGCCTCATCCGTAGCCAGGGCGCCATGATGGGGGTGATCTCCACCGAGCACGATGGGGAGACGCTCGTGGAAATGGCTGTAAGGGCCCCTGGGCTTGCTGGCCGCGACCTCGCAAGGGAAGTAACTTCAGCGCACCCCTACTCCTGGCATGAGGGCCTCTGGAGCATGTCCGATCCCTTCAACGAGGGGATACATCCGGTGAAGGAGCGCAGGTACCGTGTAATCGCCTATGATTTCGGGATGAAACGCAATATCCTTCGCATCCTCCATGACGCTGGTTGTGCCGTGACAGTAGTTCCCGCCTCTACGCCGGCCGGAGATGTCCTGGAGATGGACCCGGATGGTGTCTTCCTCTCCAATGGCCCTGGAGACCCTGCGGCAGTGGGGTATGCCATAGAGGCCGTAAGAACCATTGTAGACTCGGGCCTGCCTGTCTTCGGCATCTGCCTGGGGCACCAGGTGCTGGCCCTTGCCCTTGGGGCCGGCACATACAAACTCAAGTTCGGCCACAGGGGTAGTAACCACCCGGTGAAAGACCTTGCCACCGGCAGGGTGGAGATAACATCGCAGAACCACGGATTCGCCGTGGACATGGAGGGCGTGAAGGGCGACCTGGAACTCACCCATCTGAACCTCAATGATAACACGGTGGAGGGTATACGCCTCAAGGATAGACCCGTGTTCTCGGTGCAGTACCACCCCGAGGCAAGCCCGGGCCCGCATGACTCAAGATATCTCTTCAGAAGGTTTACAGAAGAGATGGAGAAGAAAAGAGAAGGAAAAGGATAAGAAGAGAAGTTTCTCAACTTTCTTTTAAAAAAGAAAGTTGAACAAAGAAAACTGATGCCCCTGCCGCGCGAAGCGCGGCAGGGGGGGGAGCCAAGGCCATACAGAAGAGGTTCGTTCTTTCCAATGGCCGAAGGCCATTGGAATACCGGTTTTCTTTGCCCCGCTTTCTTTTTTCCAAAAGAAAGCGGGAGGTCTTTCATATGCGGGCAGGGCCCGCCCCATTAAACTATCTTTTATATTCTTCTTAAAGGGGTTTCTGATTTGCCAAGGCGAACGGACATAGAGAAGATACTCATCATAGGCTCTGGTCCCATTGTTATTGGTCAGGGCTGCGAGTTCGATTATTCTGGCACTCAGGCCTGCAAGGCCCTTCGTGAGGAGGGTTTCGAGGTGGTTCTCGTCAACTCCAACCCGGCCACCATAATGACCGACCCTGAGACCGCGCCCCGTATTTACATAGAGCCCATTACCGCTCCCATTGTGGAGAAGATTATCGAGCGTGAGCGGCCTGACGTGATACTGCCCACCATGGGCGGGCAGACTGCCTTGAACGTTGCCGTGGAACTGGCCGAGGGGGGCGTCTTGGAGAAGTACGGCGTGGAGATGATAGGCGCAAAGCTCCCTGCCATAAAGAAGGCCGAGGACAGGGAGGAGTTCAAGGCGGCCATGGAAAAACTGGGCCTCGATGTACCAAGGAGCCGTAATGTAGGCGACATGGATGCCGCACGCGCGGCAATGAAAGAGATGGATTTTCCGGTGATACTCCGCCCTTCCTTTACCCTTGGGGGTACTGGCGGGGGCGTTGCCTACAACATGGAAGAGTTTGAGGAGATGGTGGCCTATGGGCTCGATGCGAGCCCTGTCTCCGAGGTCCTCATAGAGGAGTCCGTAATAGGCTGGAAGGAGTTCGAACTCGAGGTCATGCGCGACACGCGTGACAACGTGGTCATCATCTGTTCCATCGAGAACCTCGACCCCATGGGCGTTCACACGGGCGACTCCATCACCGTTGCCCCGGCCCAGACCCTTACGGACAAGGAGTACCAACTCATGCGTAACGCCGCCCTGGCTATCATAAGGGAAATAGGCGTTGACACGGGTGGTTCCAACATCCAGTTTTCCGTGAACCCGCGCTCTGGCCGCATGTGTGTCATAGAGATGAACCCCAGGGTATCGCGTAGTTCTGCCCTTGCCTCAAAGGCCACGGGTTTTCCCATAGCCAAGATAGCGGCCCTCCTTGCCGTAGGTTACTCCCTCGATGAGATTTCAAATGACATCACCAGGGAGACGCCAGCCTGCTTCGAGCCGTCCATAGATTATGTGGTGGTGAAGGTGCCCCGTTTTGCCTTTGAAAAATTTCCAGACGCCGATCCAACGCTCACCATCCAGATGAAGTCTGTTGGCGAGGCCATGGCCATTGGGAGGTGCTTCAAGGAGTCTCTCAACAAGGCCATTCGTTCCATAGAGACGGGCTCCTATGGGTTCGAGTGGAAGGTGCGTAAAGACCGCGATAAACCTTTTTTCACGCCCACAGAGGCCGAACTCCAGCGCATCAAGGACCGTCTCATGCGCCCCACCCCAGGGCGTCCATGGTACATAGCAGAGGCCATGAGGGGAGGCATGAGCGTGGAGGAAATTCAGTCTATTACGGCCATAGACCCCTGGTTTCTCCATGAAATCAGGGACTTGGTCGTTCTCGAGGCCGAACTCTACGAGGCCGCGGGACGTGGCGCAGAGCCTTCGGGCGAACTCCTTCGGAGCGCCAAGGAGTGGGGCTTTTCCTTCAGGTACATTGCCCGCATCTTCGGCATGCAGGAGTCCGTCCTTATCAAGAAGGCAGGCGGGGCCGGCATCAGGCCCGTATACAAGACCGTAGATACCTGTGCCGCCGAGTTCGAGGCCTATACGCCCTATATGTACTCGGCCTATGAGAGGCCCTTTTACAACCTGAACACAGGAGGCTCTCCTCTTGCTGAGTCCGAGGCCCCCCCGACGGAGAGGAAGAAGGTCGTCATACTGGGGAACGGGCCCAACAGGATAGGCCAGGGCATTGAGTTCGATTACTGCTGTGTGCAGGCGAGCCTTGCGCTCCGCGCCGAGGGCATTGAGTCCATAATGGTGAACTGCAACCCCGAGACAGTCTCCACTGACTATGACACCTCGGACCGCCTCTACTTCGAGCCCCTTACCTTCGAGGACGTCCTTGCCATAGTGGAGCGTGAAAGACCCCTTGGCGTCATCGTCCAACTTGGCGGGCAGACGCCCCTTCGCCTCTCCGTGCCGCTGGAGAGGGCCGGTGTACGGGTGCTTGGCACATCGAGCGACTCCATAGACATGGCCGAGGACAGGGAGCGCTTCGAGGCGCTCCTCGAGGGCCTTGGCCTGAGGCGCCCGGAGAACGGTCTTGCAAGGTCCGAGGAGGAGGCCATGAGCATAGCCGCTTCCATAGGCTATCCCGTTATGGTGCGGCCCTCTTACGTGCTTGGCGGGAGGGCCATGGAGACGGTCTACTCAGAGGAGAGCCTTGTCGATTACATGGGCAGGGCAGTTGAGGCCTCGCCAGAGCACCCCGTCCTCATAGACAAGTTCGTAAGCGGCGCTGTAGAGGTGGACGTAGACTGCATAAGCGACGGTACGCGCGTTGTCATAGGCGCCGTAATGGAGCACATAGAAGAGGCGGGCGTGCACTCTGGCGACTCTGCCTGCGCCATACCGCCCTATTCGCTCGACGCGGAGATAGAGGCCGAGATAAGGCGTGAGACCGTGCTCCTTGCAAGGGCGCTCAAGGTAAGGGGCCTCATGAACGTACAGTACGCCGTAAAGGACAGCGAGGTATACGTTATAGAGGTGAACCCCAGGGCGTCGCGCACCATCCCCTTTGTGAGCAAGACCATAGGCGTCCCCCTTGCGCGCCTTGCAACGTCCATAATGGTAGGGAGAACCCTCGATGACCTCGGGTTTACAGAAGAGCGCCGCCCGGAGTACACGACCGTAAAGGAAGCGGTCTTTCCCTTCATAAAGTTTCCTGGCGTGGATACCATCCTCGGGCCTGAGATGAAGTCCACCGGCGAGGTCATGGGCATGGGCCCAGACTTTGGCTCTGCCTTTGTGAAGGCCCAGTTCGCCGCAGGGAACAACATCGTCCTCGAGGGAGTTGTCTTCATAAGCGTGAAGGACGAGGACAAGGCGCCCATTCTTCCCATAGCGAGGAGGCTCGAGGCCCTTGGCTTCGAGATCATAGCCACCACGGGGACGGCCAGGTTCCTCAACGAGCAGAGCGTCCGCGCCGGCCACGTCTTCAAGGTGGCCGAGGGAAGGCCCCATATCGTGGACAGGATAAAGAGCCGCGGCGTTGATATGGTGATAAACACCACCTTTGGCGCCGAGAGCGTCCGCGACTCATATTCCATACGCCGCACAACGCTGGACTTCGGCATACCCTACTTCACCACCGTTGCCGCGGCAAAGGCCGCGGTCCTTGCCATCGAGTCGCTCCTGAAATCCAGACTTGAAGTGCGGAGCCTGCAGGAGTATCATGGGCTCTTACGTTGATGAGGCCCTTGAAGAGACCGGGTTCTGCAGTAGCGACCCCAAGGGCCTTGTTCGCAAGGCTCTTTTTATTGAAGGCATGAGATGAAAAGGATTATAAGGTCGCTGGGCATAGTCTTCGGCGATATAGGCACGAGTCCCATATACACCCTTACCGTTGTCTTCCTCTTCGCAAGGCCTACGGAGAAGAACGTAATAGGTGTCCTCTCGCTCATTGTCTGGACACTGGTTACACTCGTTACAGTGGAGTATGCCTGGCTTGCCACTACGCTCAGTAAGCGCGGAGAGGGCGGGGCCGCCGTGCTCCGCGAGATACTCACCCCCTATCTCACCTCTGGCCGTCAACTGGGCATCGCGGCTACGCTCACCTTTGTGGGGGTATCGCTCCTCGTGGGAGACGGCGTAATCACACCTGCCATCAGTATCTTGAGCGCCGTGGAGGGCTCGCTCCTCATACCCGGCCTCGAACACACGAGCCAGGATGTCCTTGTCCTCGTTGCCTGTGTAATAGCCATAGCCCTCTTCTCTGTGCAGAGCAAGGGCACAGAGCGCGTTGCCGGGGCCTTTGGCCCCATCATGCTCATCTGGTTCACTTCGCTCGCAGTCTCGGGCATAGTCTCCATCGTGAGTTTTCCCTCTGTCATAAAGGCCGTGAACCCCTATTACGGCATAAACTTCATGCTCCACCACGGTATAGCCGGGTTCTTCATCCTCTCGGAGGTCATACTCTGCGCCACAGGAGGCGAGGCCATGTACGCGGACATGGGGCACCTTGGCCGCCTGCCCATAGTAAAGGCCTGGAACTTCGTTTTTCTTGCCCTCCTGCTCAACTACTTTGGTCAGGGGGCCTTTCTCATCACGCACCCAGGCACCAAGAACGTACTCTACAGCATGATATTCTCAGAGGCCAGTTACCTTTACATACCATTTCTCATCCTCAGCATCTTTGCCACCATCATCGCCTCGCAGGCCATGATTAGCGGCCTCTTCTCCATCGTGTACCAGGCCATTACAACGCGCATACTCCCGCTTTTCAAGGTCTCATACACATCGGCCACCATGCGGAGCCAGATCTACATAGGCTTTGTCAACTGGTTTCTCCTCATCTTCGTTCTCATCATCATAAACCACTTCAGGGAGTCGTCACACCTTGCCGCGGCCTATGGCCTTGCTGTGACAGGGTCCATGAGCATCACTGGCATAATGATGTGCTGGATATTCCACAAGAGAAAAAAACCCTTCAAGATGGGGGCCGCGGCCCTTGTCACCCTCCTCGACCTCATATTCTTTGCATCCAATACCTTCAAGATACCCCATGGCGGGTACTGGTCCATACTCATAGCCATGATACCCCTTGGCATCATCCTCATCTACACAAAGGGGCAGAGAAAACTCTACAAGTCCATGCGCCCCCTGAAACTCGAGACCTTTCTACTCAGTTACGCTCAACTCTACGAAAAACTCCCCAAGATAAAGGGCTCTGGCCTCTTCTTTGCCAAGGACGCCGAGTTCGTGGCCCCATACATAGTGCATACCATGTTCAAGAACAATATCATGTACGAGGACAATATCATCGTCTCCATCGTCCGCCTCGACGAGCCCTTTGGCCTCAATTATTTCTTCAAGGAAGACCTCGCAAAGGGGCTCCGGGTCTTCGAGATACGCGTGGGATACATGGAAGTGCCCGATGTGGCCGGCATACTCAAGACAGCGGGCATAAAGCCAAAGGTCATCTTCTATGGCCACGACGAGGTAGCCTCGAACAACATCATCTGGAAGATTTTCTCCTTCATAAAGAAGGTGACTCCAACGTACATGCAGTTTTACAAATTGCCGCACAACAAACTCCACGGTGTCATAACCCGTGTGGAGATGTAGGTAGGGCCTCTCCCGGGCCTCTCCCGCCTCCTTGTCTCCCATGACCCCCAAGCCCAACATACAGAGGATCTGGGCCATAAGAGATGCCCTCCTGAAACCCATTGAGTTTGCAGTAAGGCACGACTTTGCCCGTCTTGGCGCTCTGAAGGGGTTAGAAGACCTTGGGCTGGGCCTGGTGGACGAGGCCATATCCATGCGCCCAGGCGGCGGTCTCGAGGGCCGGCTTCACGGCCTGAGGGCACTCTTCATGGGGTTTGAGACAAGGGATATGGCAGAGAAGAGGGCCTGCCTTAAGAGGGCCCTCCTCCTTCTTGGTCCTGGTATGGAGAGGGATATTGCCGCCACTGCGGCAAGGAACATGGAGAGGCTCTCGGTCCCGCTCTCCAGGATAAAGGGCATTGGGCCGCGTATCCTTGAGAGACTCGAAAAAAAGGGCCTCAGGACCATCCTGGACCTCCTCTTTTTCCTTCCCCTGCGGTATGAAGACCGAAGGCCTGGCTGGACCATTGGGGACCTTGCAAGGAGCGGCGGTGAGGGTCTCATCTCTGCAACCGTGGCCGTTGCAGGCGAGACGCGGTATGGCAGGCGCAGGGTTTTCGAAGTGGTGGTGGAAGACGGCACAGGCATACTGCACCTCAAGTGGTTCCATTACAGGTCTTCGTACATGAAGAGATTCAGCCCCGGCAGGCGCGTCGTCATCTACGGCAGTATCAGGAGAAACAGGTATGGGGGTGGGCTCGAGATGATACACCCTGATCTCGATTTTGCTGGGGATGACCATGAGACAGAGGTGGCTGTAGAGGGAATCGTTCCCGTGTACCCGGAAATAGAGGGCATACACCAGAAGACGCTTCGGAGGATAATGGCCGGCGTGGTGCGCAAGTTTGCGCCCATTGCCCCAGGCGGGGTGCCGCCGGCGGCCCTTGCCTCACTGGGGCTCAGGGACCTGCCCACTGCGCTCTTGGAGGCCCATTTTCCTTCTCAGATGCCTGGGCGTGGGAGAGGAGGCGACAAGAGGGCCGGCCCAGGGGGGCCGGGGGCGAGGGACATTGCCTTTGACGAGTTGTTTCTCCTGGAGGTGGCCCTTCTACGCAGGCGCGAGGCCCATAAGAAGGCACGGGGACTGCGTTCCTTTGATGGACGTGAGAGGCCAGGTTCTCTCGCTTCACGGCTCCTGGCCTCACTGCCCTTTGATCTGACAAGGGCCCAGAACAAGGCCCTGCGCGAGATAAAGGCCGATATGGCTGGGCCAACCCCTATGAACCGCCTCCTCCAAGGAGACGTTGGTTCTGGGAAGACCATAGTCGCTCTCCTCTCTGCACTCCTGGCCGTGGATTCAGGGTTCCAGGTTGCTCTCATGGCCCCAACGGGTATTCTCGCAGAGCAGCACTACGATACTATCAGGGGCTATGTCCGTGGGTTCGGTGTGAGGACCTGTCTCCTTACGGGGGGCCTGCCGAGGCGTGATCGGGACAGACTCCACGCCGAGATACGCTCTGGCGGCATTGATATAGTCGTAGGGACCCATGCCCTCATACAGGATGATATCGGGTTTCGGAACCTCGGCCTTGCGATAGTCGATGAGCAACAGAGGTTCGGAGTGCTCCAGAGGGCAAGTCTCAGGGACAAGGGGGTGGTTTGCAGGCAGGGGAGGGGCGAGGAGACGTGCCTGCCCCCGGACCTGCTCATCATGACGGCAACGCCCATACCACGTACCCTGTCCATGACCATCTTCGGCGACCTCCATGTCTCTGTCCTCGATGAACTCCCGCCGGGGCGGAGGCCTGTGAAGACGATACTTCTCAGGCAAGGCGAGCGCGCAAGGGGGTATGATCTCATAAGGCGCGAGGTGAGGGCGGGAGGCAGGGCCTATATCGTCTATCCATTGGTAGAGGAGTCGGTGGAACTGGACCTTCGAGATGCCACGAACGAGAGGGTCCGCCTCGAGAGGGAGGTTTTCCCAGGCATCAGGCTCGGCCTTATCCACGGGCGGATGAGCGGTGCCGAGAAAGAGGCTGTGATGAGGGGCTTCAAGGCCGGTGAGTTCGAGATACTCGTCTCAACCACTGTAATAGAGGTGGGGCTCCATGTGCCGGAGGCAACCGTCATCTGCGTAGAGCATGCAGAGAGGTTTGGCCTCTCGCAACTCCATCAACTTCGCGGGCGCGTGGGCCGTGGCGGGAAAGAGTCTTATTGTCTTCTCATGAGCGGTTCTTCTGTCTCTGACGAGGCCTGGAAGAGGCTCTCTGTCATGGTTCGAAGTACCGATGGTTTTGAGATAGCCGAGGAAGACCTGAGTATACGGGGGCCAGGGGATTATCTCGGCAAGCGTCAATCTGGGCTGGCTGATTTTCCTTTCACCTGGGCCCTTCTCGACTACGGCCTTGTTCAGGCCGCGCGAAGGGCCGCTGAAGCGCTTCTCGATGAGTATCCAGGCCTTGCAAGAGGCCCTGGCCCCTGGATTTGTGAGGCGCTCAGGGCACGATGGAGTGGCAGGCTCGAACTGGCAGATGTGGGTTGAAAGCCCGTATGAGGGGCAAAAAAACTGTTTTCTTGTTCGCCCAAATGGGGTATATTGTCAGAAACTCAGAGGGCCCATATTCTCTGCCCGGGGCAACGTAGGCCACGGAGCCTTCCGCATCTGCCGGAAGCCTTGCGGAATAATTGGTTTTCTTTGCTCCACTTTCTTTTTTCCAAAAGAAAGTGGAAGGTTTTCTTTTGTTCGACTTTCTTCTTTTTTCAAAATAAAGTCGAAGACATAAAAAAACATGGTGAGGTCTTGAGGTTATGGCGGATATAAAGCCCTTCAGGGCTGTTCTGTACAACGAGGAGAAGACAGGGGATCTTGGGGCGGTCATGGCCCCGCCCTATGACGTAATTTCCAGGGATTTTCAGAAGAGGCTCTATGAGCGCCACCCAAATAACGTGGTACGCCTCATACTTGCGCACATGAACGAAGAGGGCGGCGACGCACCAGACAGGTATAGGGCATCTGCCTCTGATCTCAGGGCCTGGATAGAGTCTGGTGTGCTGAAACGGGATGAGAGGCCCAGCATCTATTATTACAAACAGCGTTTTTCGCAGCCAGACGGCACGGTTACAACGCGAAAGGGGTTCATGGCCCTCTCGCGCATAGAGGACTTTGGCAAGGGCAAGATACACGCCCACGAGAGGACGCTATCGGGCCCAAAGGCAGATAGGCTCAGACTCATGGAGGCCTGCAGGGCCAACTTCAGTTGCATTTTTACCCTCTACTCCGACGAGGCCCTCACCATAAACAGGATACTCGATGAGTACACAGAGGGCAGAGGGCCCGAGATTGACGTACGAGACGATGACGGGGTTGAGAATATCCTTTACAGGGTCTCAGACCCTGAGATCATTGAAAAGGTACGCTCAGCCATGCGTGACAAGACCCTCTTCATAGCAGACGGCCATCACAGGTATGAGACGGCGCTCAACTACCGCAACCTCATGCGCAAGAAGAACCCCGGGGCAGAGGGCGATCAGCCCTATGATTTTGTGATGATGTATTTTTCCAATATGGACGACGAGGGCTTGACTGTCTGGCCCACGCACAGGGTCATACATAATTTGCCGGATTTCGACCCGGAGCGTTTTATCAGCGAATTGAAAAAGTATTTTGAACTCAAAAGGTTCGAATATAACGTTAACACAAAGGATGATGTTCTCAAGTCCCTTGTCTCGGCCATGGAGAGTTGCGGCAGGACGTCCAATTGTTTTGGTATGCACCTCAAGGGCGAGAACGCCTCGTACCTCCTCCGGTACCGGGACGGCAGTGCACTCGAGGGCCTCTTTGATGAGTCCATACCGCCTGTTTACAGGAGACTCGACGTGACCATACTCCACGAACTGGTCCTTACGAAGATACTCGGTATCTCGCGCGGCGCACAGGAGAGGCAGGAGAATATAGTGTATGTGAAGAACTACGCCGATGCCTTCGCGTCCATGGACGACCCTCATAACGAGATAGTCTTTCTCCTGAACCCCACAAAGGTCTCGGACGTAAAGGCCGTTGCCGAGGCGGGGTGCAAGATGCCCCAGAAGTCCACCTACTTCTATCCTAAACTCCTCACAGGCCTTGTCATAAACATACACGACGAGGACTGGGACTGCTGAGAAGGCCCCTATCCGGTTGGGAGGCGTGTAATTGTCAGGAACTCAGTACGCCTGGGGCCAGGGCCCCGGGCGATTTTTTTTGGCGCTTGAACCATAAGTCCGCGGCCAGGACCGCAGATACCAATGGAAAGATTAGGGCCCTATACCTATGAGCCGGCCCCAGGAGACTCGATTACCTCGGATACCCTTCTTCTGGCGGAGTTTGCGCCCCTTCTCTCTCCTTCTGATGCCCTTCTCGATATCGGCGCCGGCTCTGGCGCCCTGCCCATCCTCCTTGCCGCCAAAAACCCTAAAACCAGAATAACGGGCGTCGAGATCCAGGCCCTGCGCGCAGAGGCAGCAAGAAAAAACATTGAAAGAAACGGACTTGGAGCAAGGATTACCATCCATCACATGGACTATAGAGACCTGCCCCAGACCTTACCCCACGGGAGTTTTACCCATATCATCACCAACCCACCCTATATCAAGAAGGGCTGTGGCAGGCCAAGTTCTCGAAAAGACAGACAGATAGCGCGCCACGAGGTCATGGGCACCATCAAGGACCTTCTGCGCACTGCTTCTATCATGCTTGCCCCCGCGGGAAGGCTCTATATCGTCTTTACCACCGAAAGACTCCATGAACTCAGGACCGAAGCGAGTAAGAATGGCCTTCTGGTCCTGCGCGAAAAACCTGTAAGAGCGAAAAACAACGCGCCCCTGCGCCGGGTCCTCATTGAGGCAAAAAAAGGAGGGAAGAGTAAAGAAAGAGGAAGAAAAAAAGAGAAGGAGGAGGGCGGACTTTGCCCGCCTGAAGAAGAAAAGAGGAGAGGAGGGGGCGGGCTTCGCCAGCCAAAAGAGTAAAAAAAAAGGGGGAGGATTGGGCGGGCTTCGCCCGCCAAAAGATAAAGAGATTTCCTTACTTTC
>CAYOVP010000033.1:0-20813 GCA_964407495.1 uncultured Thermodesulfobacteriota bacterium | reverse complement strand
GATATAGGGGGGGCGCCTACTCGTGTGGCAAGAAAGGGCGGGGAGGCCGCCTCCCTTCGTCCTCCTGTGCGCCCCTTGTCCATCCCAACTCGCCCCCCCCTGCGTCCCCCTGTTGCGCCCCTGGGCCCCCCCAACTCGCCCCCCCTGCGCGCCCCCTGTCCCAGCCCCACCCTTCGTCCTCTCAGGGAAGCCAGTCGTAGAGGTTTTCCTGCTTCTCCACCCCTTGGTACCTGGGCAGGGTATCAAAGACCGAGTTGGCGAGGCGTTCTATGCGTGGCTCATATGTCTCGATGATGCTGAGTTTCAGAGACTCCTTGTCAAACCTTATATCAGACTCACCTGTTGTGTACACTGCGCTCCAGAGGGTCCTGGAGTTCCTCGAGTACAGGTTGTATAGCGCACGTATCTTTAGGGCCGCGTAGTTGGCAAAGGTGCGTGTAGACCATTTTTCAACGTGTATGAAGAGGACAGCGTCCACACCGAGGGCCTTGGCAATGTCCCCTGGGTCTCTGTCCTCGAGTTCCTCCATTCTTGCGTCAACGACCTCATCGCGAAGTACGCTGTAGCCCCTTGCCAGGAGGTGCTCCCTGGCTATTTGGCGAAAGAGCCCCTCTATGTCCTCCCTGCCACCTACCTTTCCGGCATCCCACCTTACAGGCATTATGGCTATGGTCTCTGCCACGCGCGAGGTGAAACCGCTATCGAGGTCGTACTTGACGCGCCCGCCACAACCCGTGAGCATGATGATGAGGAGCGCAAGGAGCGCAGGTCTCGAGGTGAGGTACTTTTTCATTGTTGTCAGATTATCTCTCTCTTTCCGCCGTGCTCGGCTCATGGCCGGTCAGGCCCTGGGAATGCCTTTATGATGATGGTGTTAACGCCATAGGCCGCGGCAACGAAGTCCGGCCCTGCCTCACGGCCTATCTCTCCAGCAAGGGTTGCCGGGTCCGTGACAGTGCGGACCATGGCAACGAACCTGTCTCTTGCAAAAGACCTGTACGATATTTCCTCTATTACAGGTATACGGCGTAGGGACTCGAGTAGCGTACGGAAGGTCTCGTAGTCGCTTATGTCGAGCATGACGAGCCTCACGGCGCCGCTCTCTCCCTTGCCGAGGACGCGGATTACCGCCTTCTGGATGGCGCCCATGTCGAGGGTGGCGTTGATGAGGACGTGGAACGTGGGTGGCGGTAGAGGGGTGCCCTCGGTGCTGGTCTTGCCCCTATCCGTCGCGGGCCCTTCTTTTGTCTCGGGCCCACTGGCGCCTTGCGCATCGCCCCCTTCTGTACCGGTCTCTCCGCCAAGGAGATCAGGTGTCTCGGTTATCCACCTCTCGGAGAGGATCTTGTAGTTTAGGACGAAACTCGGGGCCCTGGAATAGATGCCGGCGGCAAGGGCCTGTGCATCGGCGCTGAGGCCGTTCTTGTCCATGTATTCCTTCACTGCCGTGACCACGGCGTCGCGTATGGCGCCCTCCAGTGCGGCCTCGCGCGTTGCCGCCGCGTTGCCCTTGCTCTCGGCCTTTCCATAGGCCTTTACCTCCATGGTTTCTCTTGCCGAGACGGTCTGAAGGGGCGCAAGGAGCACGAAGGCGAGTATGGTTATCAGTATCCTGGTGCAGATGGAAGTCTTATTTTTCATGATGATGCAAGAACCCCTATCTCTTTAGGTCCTTTCCGCCTGGCCGGAGGAAATCCCCTATGAGGTTCATTATATCCGCCTTTTTCTCCGGATTGAACCACTTTATCTCCCTGTCCTTCCTGAACCACGTCAACTGCCTCTTTGCATAGCGGCGCGTGTTTCGCTTTATGAGGACCTTGGCCTCGTCAAGTCCTATGCGGCCACGGAGAAAGGCGAGGCACTCCTTATACCCCAGGCCCCCCATTGCAGGGCAACTTTCGTCATAGCCCCTCTCCAGGAGTTCAGCCGTCTCCCTTACAAGCCCTTCTTGTACCATCTCTTCCACCCTCCTGTCTATACGCTCGTAGAGGGTCTCGCGCCCCAGGGTGAGCCCTATCTTGAGCGCCTCGTAGGGGCATTCCCTTGGCGTGGTCTCTCTCTGGAGGTGGGAGATGGGCCTGCCCGTGAGGCGCCAGACCTCGAGGGCCCGGATTACCCGCACCCTATTGTTGGGGTGTATGGCCGAGGCGCTCAGAGGATCTACTGCCCTCAGCATCTCGTGGAGGCGTTCACTGCCGTGAGTCCTGGCCTTGCGCTCCAGTTCCTCCCTTATGGCCGGGTCTGCTCCGGGCCCCTCGAAGAGCCCCTCTGTAAGGGCGCGGATGTAGAGCCCTGTGCCGCCCACGACAAAGGGAAGATGTCCACGGGACCTTATGTCCTCTATGGCCCTTGCGGCATCCCGCTGAAACCTGCCTGCAGTATATCGGTCCGCCGGGTCTGCTATGTCATAGAGGTGGTGCCTCACCTCGCGCCTGGCCCTGGCGCCGGGTTTTGCCGTGCCAATATCCATGCCGCGGTATACCTGCATGGAGTCTGCGTTTATTATCTCTGCTCCAAGGTCTCTTGCGGCCTCCAGGGCAAGGGCGCTCTTGCCCGTTGCTGTTGGGCCGAGTATGACGACTATACGCTCTCTCATGGTTCAGTATGTATGGGCCTCAAGGTCCTCGCCGTGGTCCTTTGTACTGGCCTCTCTCTTCCCTTTTTGCCAGAAGAGGCCGGTCTTTTCTTTTTTTGGCCGCCAGCGCCAGCCACATACCAAGGTGGCTTTTTTACAGACCCTATCTCTTGAAAAAGGCCTCGATTTCCTTGCGAGTGAGCCTCTTTACCACGGGCCTGCCGTGTGGACAGTACCCCGCGAAGTCCATTCGCGCGAGGTTTTCAAGGAGGTTCATGCCTTCTTCTCTCGTGAGCCTTCTTGGCCCCCGTATCACGCTGTGGCAGGCTATGGTCATGAGGGCCTTGTCTATCCGCTCTTCCATCCTGGCGCTACCGCCAGAGTTGCAGATCTCTCCTGCAAGGGTCTTCAGGAGGGTTGAGAACCCTTGCGCAGGGAGGATATGGGGGACGGACTTGAGCATAAACGTCTCGCCCCCATCTGGCGAAGGGCCAAAGGGCGTTATCTCGAAACCGAGACCTTGGAGGCGGTCCATTGCAGAGGCAAGGGCCTCGGCCTCCTCTGCCGTGGTCTCGATGCGCTCTGGAAGGAGAAGGAGTTGCCGCTTTAGGCGGCCAGCAAAAAAATCCCTCCTCAGTCTCTCGTATGCCCCCCGTTCCTCGGCCCCGTGCTGGTCTATGATGTAGAATAGTCCGTCGTTGTCGCTACTCTCGGCAAGGAGAAACTCGTCCCAGATCTGGCCCGTGATGCGAAGCCCGAGGAACTCGGGGTTTCTTATCCCCTTGCCGGCCTCTGTCTCAAAGAGGCCCTCTCTTCCCCGTGGTTGGCCACTTTTTCTATGAGACCCGCTCTCCTCTTCCCAGGCAGGGCCCGGCCCCTCTCCCTCTTCGGCCAGCGTCCCATGTCCATATCCCGAGGCAACCTCTCCTGCAAGGTTTGCCCCTTCTGGGCCGTCCCCCTCTCTCTCGCCCGGCCTGTACAGGTGAACGGCCTGTCCACCACGGAACTTCCTGGCCAGTGCCTTCTGAACCGCTCCCCGTACAAGGGAGTACACTGCACCGGCGTTTCGGAACCGCACCTCTGTCTTTGCGGGATGGATGTTCACGTCCACCTCAGAGGGAGGGATCTTGAGGTTTATGAGGCCAAGGGGGTATTGTCCGCGCTCGATGAGCCTGCCATAGCCGTCTGCAAGGGCCCTCATGACGGTACGGTCTCGGATGGGCCGGCCATTGAGGTATGTATGGAGCCCCCTTGGAGATCGCACTGCATCTTCTGGCCCACAGATGAAGCCCTCGATATGGGACGAGGTAATATCCATTATCTGCGGGGTTTTTCCCTCTGCCGTAATGTCGAGGAACCTCTCGCGAAGCCCTTGGGCCTGAAGATGAATTCCGCGGTTCCTATCGCCTTCGAGGCTGAAACGGATGCCCGGGTTTATGAGCGCAATGGTGCGGAAGACCTCTGTGACGCGGCCTGCCTCGGTCTGCGGCGAGCGGAGGAACTTGAGCCTTACGGGCATATTGAAGAAGAGGTCTTCTACGACCACGATAGTACCCTCTCTGCAACCCACGGGGCTGATGACCGGTTCGCCCCCGGCCTCCATAGTGAGCCTCACGCCAAGTTCCTCTCCCCTGGCCCGCGTAGTGATGGTGAGCCTCGAGACAGCGGCTATGGAGGCCATGGCCTCACCCCTGAAACCCAGGGTGGAAATGCCCAGGAGATCCTCTTCTGCCTTTATCTTGCTCGTGGCATGACGCTCTATAACAAGGCCAGCGTCCTCGGCCCTTATGCCGCAACCATTGTCCTGAACGCGTATAAGGTCTCTGCCTCCTTTCTCGATGCGTACGGCAATGGACGTGGCCCCTGCGTCAATGGAGTTCTCCATGAGTTCCTTTACCACAGAGGCCGGCCTCTCTATGACCTCGCCTGCGGCAATCTTCGATGCAACGAGCCTGTCGAGTACCCTGATACTATTCATACCTTCATGCCTCTTATCTTCCAAGGTCTGCCCCCAGTGCCCTGAGTCTCTCCCTGGCGGCCTCCCTGTATTCTCTCATATCCCCAGGGCCGAGGGCGAGAAATTTTCGGTAATAATAGGCGGCCTCTCCCTGGCGGCCTGCCCCCTCCAGGGCAAGTGCGAGGTTGTAGTAGACCACGGTCTTGTCCGGCGCCTCTGCCAGGACCCTCTCGTACTCCCTTATGGCCTCGTCGTACCTCTTCTGGTGGATGTAGATATTGGCAAGGTTGTTCCTAGCCGCTGTCTTGCGGGGTACGAGGTTAAGGACAATCTTGTACTCCCTCGCGCTCTTCTCATAGAGCCCTGCTTTACTGTAGAGGGCACCAAGGGCCTCGTGCGCCTCGTAGTCGCGGGGGTTGGCCACGATAGCGGCACGGTATTCTTCTATGGCGCCGCCAATGTCGCCCTTGCCGTAGAGTACGCGGGCAAGGTTCTTGTGGGGTCCGGGGTACTCGGGATCGAGGGTTAGGGCCTTTCGGAACTGGACTATCGCCTTATCGAGCATGCCCTTACTGGCATATAGGGCCCCAAGGTTGTTCCGTGCCCTGGCCTTGCGAGGGCTTTTTTGAACGATATCCTCGTATAGGGATATCTTGTCGCTCCAGACAAGGCTTCGCGCGGTAGCAAGGGCCGTGTACGGCGCGGTGATGACGAGGGCTGTAATGAGTACGGCGCGGCCAGCAGGCACCGCGCCCCGACTCCGTCTGCCAAGGACGTAGACGAGGAACGAGGCCACTGCCACTGCGAGCCCTGCACCGGGCAGGTACATCCTGTGCTCGAATATTACGTCCCTTATGGGAATGACCGTACTCTCTATGGAAAGGGTGATGAAGAACCAGAGCACCCCTGAGGAGGCAAGAAGCAGTAGCGGCCTTGCCCTCTGCCTGGCAAGGCGCGCCGCGCCCAGGGCACCGAGAAAAATGAGGCTCAGGAAGGCAAACCCAGCCATCACAGGGGCGCTGAAGAAGGAACTGTAGAGGGGATAGTCGTAGTCCAGGTTCAGGGGCCAGGGCATGAAGAAGAGCCCTATGTACCTCGGTACCACGGTAAACTCTGTCATTAGGTAGTTGTACGACGATAGTTCCTTTATGTCGAGTATCTGCTGAACTCGGGTATAGCCGTCGTCCACAACGGTCTTTACGGACCAGAGTCCAAGTTCCGGGCCGAAGATGGAGAGGGGGATGATTATCAGCACGATGCCGAAGGGCAGGAGGCCGAGGAGTCTCTTTCTCGAAGGACGCTGGCCCGGCCTTGCGAGGAAGACGAACTCTGCAAGGGCGATCACAAAAGGCAGGGTGAAACTTATCTCCTTTGTCTTGGAAGCGAGGATGGCCGAGACGATGGAGAGGATGTAATAGAGCGAAGAAGGCCCCTTCCCCTCGCGGAACTTGAGATAGAGGTAAAGGGCCAGTAGATAGAAGAGCGAGGCAAGGACGGTGAAGCGCTGGGTAATGTATATGACGGCCTGGGTGTTGAGGGGGTGGACAGTGAATATTAGGGCCGTGAGGAGGGCGGTCTGGCCAGAAAGCCTTGCACCGGCAGTGTCGCTACAGCCCACGGCACGGCCCATCATGGCAGGTGTTCTGAAGAGGGCCCGCACAGTTCCGTAGAGCGTTAGGGCCGAGGCAATGTGAATGGCCATGTTAAGGAGGTGGTAGCCCGTGGTGCGAAGGCCCCCTATGGAGTAATTGATGGCAAAGGTAAGGTATGCGAGGTAGCGCGAGCCTGCAGGTGGCCAGAAGTTTGCGAAATCGAGAAGCCTCTGATTCCGGACTATATTCACCTCGTCGTCGAGGACAAAGGGACCATTCACAGATGGTAGATATATGATCAGTGTAAGTAGAGTAATGAGAAAAAAGGCCATAAGCGGCCCGCTTCCGTAGTACCAGCGTTCTTTGGTGGTCTCTTGGCCTTGGGGTCTACTCAGAGTCATGCTCTTCATGCGAAGGGGTACGAGGTCGCTCATCTGGGGAGGTAGTCCCTGAGGGGACAGCCCTTGCAGAGGGGGTTGCGGGGCCGGCAGTAGTCCTTTCCGAGTTTTACGAAGAGGGCATGGTACTCGTTGAAGAGCGCCGTGTCCTCTTCAAGGTTCTTCATGAAGAGTTCCTTTATCTCTTCATAACCGGCCTTGTCTTCTACGAGGCCGTGCCGCGTAAGGACCCGCTTCGTGTAGGCATCTACGACGAACTCCGGCCTCCTGCCTGCATAGAGGAGCATGGAGTCTGCTGTCTCTGGGCCTATGCCCTTTACCGCGAGGATGCTCCTGCGAAGCAGGGCGCTGTCTTTGGTGCCAAAGAGCCTGGCAACGCTCCCGTCTGCCGCAGTGAAGAGAAAGTCGATAAAGTTCTTGAGTCTTCGCGCCTTGATGTTGAAGTACCCTGAGGGGCGTATTAGGCGGGCGAGTTCTTCTGTGGGGAGTTCATGGAGCCCCCTTGGCGTGAGCACACCTGCTCCGCGCAGGTTGGCTATGGCCTTCTCCACGTTGCTCCAGGCAGTGTTCTGCGTGAGGATGGCGCCCACCATGACCTCGAACCTCGTGCTCCCTGGCCACCACTTCTGCGGCCCAAAGGCGCTGTACAGGGCCTCGTAGTACTCCATGAGCACCCTGCCGGTATCCACTTCAGTCTTTCTTCTTTTTTTTCTCTGCCTTTCTGCCAACCCTTTCGAGCCTCGCCACCTCGTGTTCCGTGAGTTTTCTGTATGCCCCCGGCACGAGTCCGCCGAGCCCCAGGCCTGCGAACTCCACGCGTTTTAGTTTTGTGACCGGGTGCCCCACGGCCATGCACATCTTCTTTATGAGCCTGTTCCTGCCTTCTCTCACCCTTATCTCGAGCCAGGCATTGGAGTCTGTCTTGCGTATGAACCTTACCTTTGCAGGACTTGTCCTCCCGCCCTCGATATGCACGCCGCTACGGAGTTTCCCAAGGGTCTTTTCAGAGGGGTGGTTACGCACCTTTACGAGGTATTTTTTCTCTACAGAGTAGCGTGGGTGCATCAGGCGGTTGGCCAGTTCGCCGTCGTCCGTGAGGATGATGACCCCCTCGGCGTCGTAATCGAGGCGGCCTATGGGAAAGATCCGCCTGCCGGTTCGGACAAGGTCCGTGACCACGGGCCTGCCCTCGGGGTCGTGGAGTGAACTTATTACGCCCTTTGGCTTGTAGAGGAGATAATATGCCTTTCGTCCGCGGGGCGCGGCAAGGGGTGTGCCGTCGACAACTATCTCGTCGAGGGAGGGGTCAGCCTTCTGCCCCAGTACCGCCGTCACCCCGTTCACCATTACTCGGCCTTCCAGTATCAGTTCCTCGGCCTTGCGCCTCGACGCTATGCCTGCCCTGGCTATTATCTTCTGAATCCTCTGTTGAGGGGTTATCTCTGCTCTCTCTTTCCTGCTCTTCACTGCTATAGTCTTCCTCTTCTTCAGGGGGCTCTATCTCCTTGAGGCCCGGCAGGCACGAGAGGTCCTTCAGGTCGAAGACCTCGAGAAATTCCCTTGTCGTGGAATAAACGGCAGGCCTTCCGGGGGCGTTCTTCCTCCCTGATATCTTGATGAGTCTTCTGTCCATGAGCGTGGAGATCACACCGCCCGAGTCCACGCCGCGTATGGCCTCTATCTCGCCGCGCGTAATGGGCTGGCGGTAGGCCACCATGGCCAGTGTCTCGAGGGCCGCGTGGCTCAGCCGCCTCGGCGTTGCCTGCAGAAGCGACTTTACGGGGCCGGCAAACTCTGGCTTCGTCCTCATCTCGAACCCGCCGGCTACTTCCTCCAGGTAGAACCCCCGGCCACTCTCTTCGTATTCTCTCATGAGGGCCCGGAGCGCCCGGCGCACCTGGGCTCGCTCATGGCCTGTAATGACCTTGCAGAGGGAGTTCAGCGTGACCACCCCTCCCGCGGCAAAGACAAGGGCCTCTACGAGGGCCTTGAGGCCGGGGTCTGTCTCTGCCGGCTGAGCCAGGGGCGTTGCCTGGCAGTCCTCATGGGACCGCTGGGCGCAGGCCTCTGGCCGGCCCTTCCCCTCTGCCCCTGCACCGAACCTGCCGTCCCCTTCCAGCACCTCGACCTCTCCCTCCAGGCTCTCTTGCGGACTTGGTACACCGGCCTCTTCCACAACGCCTTCTTTTCTCTCTTCCATATCTCTACCGCCTTATCTTGGCGTTTGTGTATTGTCTGACGGGAGACCCCCCTGCCGCCTCTTGCTCGTCATTGGGGCCGGCTCATCAGGGATCCCGAATCTGGGCTTCTCTTCTTACGCCCTTTGCTCCATGTCTTGTTCCTGCCCTGTTGCAGAGGAGTAGACCCTTATTATACCGTCCTCAGTCTGGTGTATCTTTATGAGGAGGAGTTTTACGAGTTCGAGAACAGCGAGAAAGGTTACGATTATCTCACCGCGTGGCGCGCCGCGCTCGAAGAGCGCCTCGAAGGTGGCGGTGCCGCCAGATGCGGCAAGGGTATCGAGGACAGCGTTGATCTTCTCGGCAACAGTGAACCTCTCGGCGCTCACCTCTATGACGCTCTCGGCTGGTGCGCGCTTCAGTATCTCCTTCAGTGCCTCGACGAGGGCAAAGATGGAGACGCCAACAGGGGGCTGGCCTCCCGGTTCTTCAAGAACTGGCGCTGGTCCGCGTGCAAAGACGTCTCTGCCGAGCATGGTCCGCCCGGCCAGGGCCTCGGAGGCCTCCTTGTACCTCTGATACTCAAGAAGTCTCTCCATGAGTTCCTGCCTGGGGTCATTGCCCTCTTCGTCCTCTTCTGCGAGTTCGGGAAGAGGAAGGAGCATCCGGCTCTTTATGTGCACAAGGGTAGCCGCCATGACGAGAAACTCGCCCGCAAGGTTGAGGTTCATCTCTTTCATGAGGTCTATGTACTCGAGGTACTGCTCGGTTATGACGGAGATGGGTATGTCATAGATATCCACCTCGTTCTTCTTTATGAGGTGGAGGAGGAGATCGAGTGGCCCCTCGAATATATCGAGTTTTATCTTGTAACTCATCTTGCGGGCGTTGCCTTTTCCCTCTTTACAAGGTTCATGGCCTCGCGGACTTCCTCCATCATTGCGCCGGCCTCGGCCCTTGCCCTTGCGCGGCCCTTCTCGAGAATGGCGTCGATACGCCCAGGGTCTGCCTCGAGGGTGCGCCTGCGTTCCTGTACGGGACGCATCTCTTCTATGACCTCGGGTATTACGCTTCGCTTGCACTCTATACACCCTATGAGGGCCCCCCTGCACCCCTCTTCTATCCACTTTTTTCGTTTTTCATCGGGGTACAGGGCATGGTAGGTCTGGTAAAAGGGGCAGAGTTCGGGGTCTCCTGAGTCGGTCTTTCGTTTTCTCGCCGTGTCCGTCACCATCTGAAGGAGTTTCTTCTCCATCACCTCGGGGGGGTCGGAGAGAAAGACGGCGTTGTCGTAACTCTTGCTCATCTTCCGCCCGTCCGTGCCGAGTACCTTGGGCACCTCCGTAAGAAGGGTCTCTGGCTCTGGGAAGACATGGCCGAAGATGTGGTTGAACCGCCTCGTAATCTCGCGCGAGAGTTCGAGGTGCGGGGCCTGGTCTATGCCCACGGGAACGAGCCTGGCCCTGTAGATGATGATGTCCGCTGTCTGGAGCACCGGGTAGCCGAGAAAACCATAGGTGCGTATGTCCCTTGTCTCTATCTCATCGAGTTGTTCCTTGTACGTGGGGTTTCGCTCAAGCCAGGCAAGAGGAGTGATCATGGAGAGGAGGGTGAAGAGTTCGGCATGTTCCTTTATCTCGGACTGGGTGAAGATGACTGCCCTCGTGGGGTCTATGCCCACGGATAGCCAGTCCAGTACCATCTCCCGGATATTTGCTTGAAGGTCCCTTGTATCCGTATAACCCGTAGTAAGGGCGTGCCAGTCTGCCACAAAGAAGAAGCACTCGTACTCGTCCTGGAGGCGGAGCCAGTTCTTCAGGACGCCGTGGTAGTGCCCGAGGTGGAGTTTGCCCGTGGGGCGCATGCCCGAGAGAACGCGCTTCTCGCCCATCAGAAACCTCCGCCTGTGAGAAAACCGGCCGTGTAGTAGACCAGGGGAGAGATGAATCTTGGAACAATGCCTGTAATGAGAAGGCCCATTAGTATGAGAAAGCCATAGGGCTCAAGGCGCGCGAGCCTTATGGCCCCGTTATAGGGCAGGAGGTTCAGGAGCACCTTGTTGCCGTCAAGTGGGGGCACAGGTATCATGTTGAAGACAGCGAGGCTGATATTTATGACCACGCTGATCTGGAGCATTATGAGAAGGGGCGCGTATATGCCCGGCATGGTGGAGAGCACGGGTATGTCTATGACATCCGTAACCCTCAGGACCATGGCCGAGGCCGCGGCTATGGCGATGTTGGCCCCAGGGCCCGCGAGGCTCACGTAGATAATGGCCTTTGCAGGGTTCCTGAAGTTCATGGGGTTTATGGGCACGGGCCTTGCCCACCCGAAGATGCCTGAGATGAAGAGGGCGATGGTGCCGAGGGGGTCGAGGTGCCGGAGGGGGTTGAGCGAGACCCTCCCAAGAGACCTTGCCGTCTCATCACCAAAGCGGGCTGCCGTCCATGCGTGGGCGCACTCGTGGAGCGTGAGGGCAAAGAGCACGGGCGGGGTAAAGAGTAGAAGCCTCAGTATGTATGTCTTTATCATATCTCCAATGGGTAGCGCATCCCTGAGCGTCCTCTGAGAGGCACTGGGGCGTCTTTGGCGCCTTTATCTAAAAGGTGCGAGTAAGGCGCCACTTGTCTTCGTGCCGTCCCCGCCCCCTACCTCGTCCCCTTCCCTTGCCCCCTTTTCCGGGTCTTTCCCTGTAGCGGACCAAAGGGGCACAAGGCCTGGAAAGGGAGAAAAAAACCAGGTCATTTCTAACTATTTATAGTATCAGATGCCTTTACAGGGCGTCAACTCCTAAAACCCCGGCAGGCTCACCATGCCTAATCTGCTTAAAGGTATTGAAAATAAATCTCATTCTGATAGATTGAGAATATTTGATTCCAATGACGGAGGGAAGCGGACGGATGGAGAGTGAGAACGCAGGAGATCTCCTCTTTGAGATAGGCACTGAGGAACTGCCGGCAGGTTATATCGCGCCGGCCCTCAGCAGGTATGAACAGGCCCTTGCCCGGAACCTCCGGGCCGCGAGGCTCTCATACGGCGAGATACGTTCCTACGGGACGCCAAGGAGGCTCGTCTTCGTGGTCCGGGGCCTCCCCCGCCTCCAGGCCGACCATAGCCTTGAGGTGACGGGGCCGCGCGTGGAGGCCGCCTATGACGGCAGTGGCAGGCCCACGAAGGCGCTTATAGGATTCGCAAGGGCCCAGGGCGTGGCTGTCGACGATATAAGGCGCCTTAAGTCCAAGAAGGGCGAGGTCGTTCTGGCGACAAAGAAAATCAGGGGCGAGGGCACGGCCACCCTCCTGCCGGCCATACTGGAGAAGACCATGAAGGAAGAGGTCTTTCCAAAGAGCATGCGCTGGGGAACGAGCGATGTCACCTTTGCCCGGCCCGTACGCCGCCTCCTTGCAATCTTCATGGGCAAGGGCCTCGACCTCGTCTTCGGGGATGTCCGTAGCAATACCTTTACCGTGGGACACAGGTTCATAGGGGACACGGCACCAGAGGAGGTGGAGGGACCTGAGACGTTCTTCAGCGTACTTGAGAAGAAAAAGGTCCTCGTGGACCAGGCGAGGCGAAAGGAGATAATAAGAAAAGGCCTTGCCCATAAGGCCGCCGAGGTGGGCGGCAGTGTGCTCGAGGACGCCTCCCTTACCGAGGAAGTCGTCTGGCTCGTAGAGTATCCCGTGGTAATACGCGGCACCTTTGAGGAGGAATTCCTCGAACTCCCGCGCGAGATAATCATAAACGCCATGCGCTCACACCAGAGATACTTCTCTGTCCTCGGGGCGGGGGGGGAACTACTGCCCTACTTCATCACTGTTGCCAATACGCCTGCCCCCTCTATGGACAAGATAATTCATGGCAACGAGAGGGTCCTGCGGGCGAGGCTGAATGACGCACGCTTCTACTATGACAAGGACCGCGCCATACCCCTTGCCTCCTTTGTCGAGGGCCTCAAGTCCGTCGTATTCCAGGACCGCCTCGGGACATCCTACGAGAAGGTACTGCGCTTTACGCGCCTTGCCCTGTATCTTGGCCAGAGGGCGGGTCTCATCCCCGATGGCGGTGAAGGGCCCGAGGACTTTCTTCGTGATGATAAGAACCCCGCGCTTGCCAGCGCCACTGACGAGGCCGCCCGCCTCAGGCTCGTAATCGGGCGGGCCGCCATGCTCTCAAAGGCAGACCTCCTCTCCGGAGTTGTTGGTGAGTTCCCGGATCTGCAGGGCGTAATGGGTGGTATATACGCGCGCCTCGGCGGCGAGGACGAGGCAGTGGCCCGCGCCATAGAAGAACACTACAGACCAACCTCCTCTGGCGGCGCCCTCCCTGAGACCACTGCCGGCACCATAGTCAGCATGGCCGACAAACTCGATACCATCGCAGGGTTCTTTGCCATAGGCAAGGTACCTACAGGAGGCGTGGACCCCTATGCGCTCCGCCGCTCTGCCATAGGCATCATAAACATGCTCATCGAGACTGGGCTCGATATTCCCCTTGACGAGGCCGTGGAAGAGGCCCTCACAATCCAGGGCGGAAAGATCTGTGCCGACATAGGGGGCGTCAAGGAGGTTGTACTCGACTTCTTCGGCGAGAGGCTCCGCAACAAACTCCTTGCCGAGGGTCTTTCCTTTGATTCCGTTGATGCGGTACTCGCCACAAAGTGGTATGATATCAGCGACGCAGTAGACAGGGTCCGGGCCATAGAGGACTTCAAGGGTAACCCCGTGGCTACAGACCTCGCCGTCTCCTTCAAGCGGGTCTCGAATATCCTGAAGGGTTTCGAGCCCAGCGGCAGGGAGCCCGAGAGCGCCCTCTTTACCGAAGAGGCAGAGAAGGGGCTTGCCACTGCCATAGAGGCCCTCTCGCCAAAGATAGAGGCGCTTCGCGCAGAGGGCGACTACAGCGGCCTTTTCGAGACCCTTGCCTCCATCAAGCCGGATATAGACAGGTTCTTTGATGATGTCATGGTAATGGTGGATGATGAAAAGGTGCGTACAAACCGCCTTCTCCTTCTTTCAAGGGCGCGTGGCCTCTTCATAGAGGTTGCCGATATCTCGCGCCTCGGGGTCTGACGGGGGCCCTACCGGGTATCGCGCCGGCCCTCTCGGAGTGATTGATGGCAGAGTCGTCGGCAGAGACAAGAGGGGTTGTACCCCAGGGCTGAGAAACAGTTTTATCAAGAACAACAAAAAAACGTTATGACGAGGTTCCCCATGAATAGAAAGATTCTCTTGACCGTAACACTGATGGTCTTTGCCTTTACACTGAGGCCCGCCATGGCAGGCTCTGTAAAGAAAGAGAAAGAGGCGGCAGAGGCCTATGCCAGGGAGATCATGCAACTTCGCCAGACCGCTTCCGAGAACTTGGCCAAGGAACCCGGCCCAGTGACAGAGCAGGCCTTTGTCAAGGAATATGGCAAGATCTACAGCCGCATCGCAGAGATAAAACAAAAAAAGGGCGTCTATGTATCCTTTGCCTCCACCTGGCCGCGCAACCCGCAGAACAGGGCCACGCCCTTTGAACTCAAGATCATCTCGCGCTTCAAGGCAGACCCCCAGTTCAAGAAGTTCTGGACAACCACCCTCGTGGGAGACAAACTGTACAGCAGGCTCGTGGTGCCCATTCACCTCGAGAAGTCATGCCTTCGGTGTCATGGCCCGGCAGACAAGCGCCCGGCCTTCATAGTAAAGCGCTACCCGGCAGACAAGTCCTTTGGTTTCAAGGAAGGCGATCTCATAGGGGCAATGTCCGTCTACGTATACATTCCAGAAGAGAAGACGGCCACTGAAGACGAAAACAAGAAGTAAGATGACCCTGCCGGCAGAGCATCTTGCCCTTGGAGAGATGAGGGTCTATCCCCTCACGGACGGTACAATGCGTCTCGACGGAGGCGCCATGTTCGGCGTCGTTCCCCGCGTTCTCTGGGAGAAGGAGAACCCGCCTGACGACAGGAACAGGATACTCCTCGGTCTGAACCCCATACTCATTGAGACGGGCAAGAGTCTCGTCCTTGTGGAGACAGGGGCAGGGACCCGCTGGGACGAGAAGTCGCGCTCCATCTACGCCCTTGGCGGAGCAGGCCTCCTGGGAGAGTCTCTTTCGCGCCTCGGCCTCGGCCCCGGGGATATTGATATCGTAATAAACACGCACCTGCACTTCGACCATGCTGGCGGCAACTGCGTTGAGGGCTCTTCGGGCGCCCTTATGCCGGCCTTCCCGCGTGCCAGGTACATCGTCCAGGAGACCGAGTTGCGCTCGGCCCTCTCGCCGTGCGAGCGGAGCCGCGCAAGTTACCGCCCTGAAGATATCCTGCCTATAAAGAAAGCGGGCCTCCTCGATCTCCTCGATACTGCCCCAGGCGAGGTGGACGAAGTGGCGCCAGGCCTTGGCGTCTTTCGCCCATCGGGACATAACGAGGGCATACAACTCGTACGCATCGAGGGCGGAGGCAGGACGGCCATCTTCCTGAGCGATATAGTGCCTACGACGACGCACCTCCACTATCCTTACATAGCGGCCTATGACCTCTTTCCACTCGATACGCTCGCGGTAAAGAAAAAAATTATAAAAGAGGCCGCTGATAAGAACTGGTTTCTCTTCTTCTACCACGATCCCTCGGTGCGTTGTGCCACACTGAGGCCAGGGCCAGGAGGCCCGAAGGCCCTGAAGGTCCTCTGAGAGGACAGCGCCGGTCGTCTCGAAGAAGATGTGGCGGCAATAAAGGCAGAGGGCGGAAGGGCCCGGCAAGAGGGGTATGTAAAAAAACCAGGGCGCAGAAGACAACTGCCATGGCCAGGGCCTCTTTAAGATATTCCGTGGGTAGGGCCAGCAACCCGAAATCCTTCTGCCGGTTTTTTCTTTGACATTCATCGCCCTTTTGGTAATAATCTGAAACTCTACAATCAAACCTGGAGAAATTGCCGTGACCCTCAGAAGAACATCCTTGTACGAGAGGCACAGGGCACTTGGCGCGCGTTTCGTGGATTTCGCGGGCTGGGAGATGCCTGTTCAGTACACCGGCCTCATGGAAGAGCACCTTCGCGTGCGCCAGTCCTGCGGGCTCTTTGACGTGAGCCACATGGGCGAGATCGAGATTACAGGCCCCGGAGCCCTCGGGGCCGTGCAGAGCCTTGGCACCAATGACATAGAAAAGGCAAGTGACGGCCAGTGCCAGTACACCCTCCTCTGCTACCCCACGGGTGGCGTGGTGGATGACTGCATAGTGTACCGCTACTCTGAAGAGCGCTTCCTCATCTGCGTAAACGCCTCGAATACGAAGAAGGTCTATGAGTGGTTTCTGGAGGTGGACCCGCCTGATGTGAGCATAAAGGATGTAAGCGCAGACTACTGCCAGATAGCCCTCCAGGGCCCGGCCTCTGCGGCTGTCCTCGGCCCCTTGGCAGGGTTCGATCCAGCCGGTATGAAGGGTTTTCATTTTACAGAAGGCACGGTTGCAGGAAGGCCCGCCCTTGTTTCGAGGACTGGTTACACCGGTGAGGACGGCTTCGAGATCTACACTGCACCTGAAGACGGCCCCCCTGTCTGGGACGCCCTCATGAAGACCGGCGAAGGTCTCGGCATACTCCCCATTGGCCTTGGCGCCCGTAACACCCTCAGGCTCGAGATGGGATACCCGCTCTATGGCCATGAACTCTCAGCCGAGATAACCCCGCTGGAGGCCGGACTCAGCCGGTTCGTGGCCCTGGACAAACCAGGCTTCATCGGCGCTGATGTCCTTCGCGCAGAGCGCGAGGAGGGAGTAAAGAAGACGCTCGTGGGCTTTGTCCTCACAGGCAACGGTGTGCCCCGTGACGGGTATCCCGTTGTCATAGATGGAGAGGAGGCCGGTTATGTCACCAGCGGCACGCTCTCGCCGTCTCTAAGGGTGGGCATTGGCATGGCCTTCGTCCCGCCTGGTGCGGCCAAGCCCGGCACTCCCATCGAAGTACTCATACGCAAGAAGGCCTTTGGCGCAAAGGTGGTGAAGACGCCCTTTTATCGCAGGGATGCTCACAAAAAACAGGTTTCCGGCATCTGACGGCTTGAATCCCCTGAATCAATACTAAAAAAGGAGATATCAATATGGACATTCCAAAGGAGTTGAAATATACCAGAGAGCACGAGTGGGTGCGTGTGGACGGAGATTCCGTTGTGGTAGGCATCACAGACCATGCGCAGGATTCCCTTGGCGACGTCGTGTACGTGGAACTCCCGGAAGAAGGGGCCTCAGTGGTAAAGGACGAGCCCTTTGGCGTGGTGGAGTCGGTAAAGGCGGTCTCAGACCTCTATGCACCTGTCACCGGCAGTGTCACCGAGGTGAACGACGCGCTCGTGGACAGCCCGGAGGTCATAAACGAAGATCCCTATGGCGAGGCCTGGATGATACGTATAGACCTCTCCTCTGCCGACGAACTCGATGATCTTCTGAGCCCCGAGGATTACGAGAAATACCTTGAAGAGGAGAAGTAGGTAACAGTGCCCTACGTCCCTCTTACAGACAATGACAGGAAGAAGATCTTGGAGACCCTGGGCGTGGAGTCCTTTGAGGACCTCCTCACAGGCCTGCCCGGGGAACTGCGTTTCAAGGGCACCCTCAGGATACCCCCTGGCAAGAGCGAGCAGGAGTTGAAGAGACTTCTCGAGGGCCTTGCCTCGGAGACGAAGACAGTGGACGCCATGGCGAGTTTCATCGGGGCCGGCGCCTACAACCACTACATACCCTCAACAGTGGAGGCAGTTCTCTCCAGGTCCGAGTTCTTTACCTCATACACCCCCTACCAGCCAGAGATCAGCCAGGGTACGCTCCAGGCGGTCTTCGAGTTCCAGACCCTCGTATCTCAACTCACTGCTATG
Organism: uncultured Thermodesulfobacteriota bacterium; assembly: GCA_964407495.1. Classification (GTDB taxonomy): domain Bacteria; phylum Desulfobacterota; class GWC2-55-46; order GWC2-55-46; family JADFVP01; genus JAJRZX01. Next base: position 3,258 of record CAYOVP010000033.1, on the reverse strand, counting down.
GACATGGCAAATGCCTCGCTCTATGACGGTGCCTCTGCCACCGCCGAGGCCGCGCTCATGGCCAGGCGTGTTACGAGACGGCAAGGTGTGCTCCTCTCAGCCGCACTCCACCCTGCCTACCGTGCTACGACGGCAACCTACATGCAGGCATCGAGGGACGATATAAGCGAAATCCCCTTCTCGGCAGACTCGGGGCGTACGTCCATTGACGGCCTCGCCTCGGCGATTACAGACGACACGGCCTGTGTTATTGTACAGAGCCCCAACTTCTTCGGCTCCATAGAAGAACTCCAGGCCCTGGCAGAACTTGCGCACCGCCGGGGCGCCCTCTTCGTTGTGGCCGTTGCCGAGCCCCTCTCCCTGGCCCTACTCAACCCGCCCGGCAGGGCAGGGGCCGACATCGTCGTGGGCGATGGACAGTCCTTTGGCAATCCTCTCAACTACGGCGGTCCCTACGTGGGCTTCATGGCCATAAGGGAAAAATTTCTCCGCCAGATGCCCGGCAGGGTCGTGGGACGCACACTTGACCATGAGGGACGGAGCGCCTATTGCCTTACCTTCGCAACAAGAGAGCAGCACATAAGGCGTGAGCGCGCCACATCCAACATCTGCACAAACCAGGGTCTCTCCGCCCTGGCCATGGCCGTATACCTCGTGAGTCTCGGCAGAACCGGCCTCAAAGACCTGGCGCGCATAAACCTCTCCTCTGCCCAGTACCTGAAGGACAAACTTGCCGAAGTACCCGGCCTTACCCCGGCCTTCACCGCGCCCACCTTCAACGAGTTTGCCGTGAGGCTCCCTGGCCCGGCTGAAGAGACCCTGCAGAGACTCGGGGAGAGGGGATTGGCAGGGGGCGTGGCACTCTCGCGCTGGTACGGGGGCCTCGATGACGTGGTCCTCCTCTGCGCTACAGAGATGAACTCCAGGGAAGAAATGGACGGCCTTGCAGAGGCCCTCGAAGAGGTCCTCAAGGGCTGAAATGGTGAAAGGGAGAAGACCCCTGCAACCTAAGGAAAGTCTGATTGATTCAGGCCTTCCGGTAAGACGGCGCCATCTTGCCGTTTTCGGGAACTGTAAGTTGCCTAAAATGCGAGGGGGACGAAACCCCGCGCTTTTTCTTCCCCATTCCCTATGATTCATGGACGAATTACCCGGTGGTTTACTGAAAAACCTCTCTCCTGAAAAAGAGAGGATAAGACAAAGAGAAGAACTTCCAGAAAGACAAGTGACAATGAAAGAACGTGCGGCAAAGGGGCTCAAGATAAAGGAGCCCCTCATCTTCGAGAAGAGCAGTGAGGCGAGGAGGGGAATCGCCCCGGACCCTGGGCGCGTGCCAACGGTAGACCCAGGGGAGATTATCCCCGAGGGCCTTCTTCGGCCCCAGGACGATACTATGGAGGGGTTCCCCGAGGTTGCCGAGATAGACGTGGTGCGGCATTATACGCGCCTCTCACAGTGGAACTTCGGCGTAGACACAGGGCTCTACCCCCTTGGATCCTGCACGATGAAGTACAACCCGCGGATAAACGAGGCCCTCTCGCGTCTACCCGGCTTTGCAAGGCTTCATCCGCTCGTAGACGAGAACCTTGCCCAGGGGGCCCTCAGGCTCATGTACGAACTGGAGCAGGACCTTGCCGAGATAACAGGCCTGCACGCAGTCTCGCTCCAGCCCTCTGCCGGCGCGCAGGGCGAACTCTGCGGCCTTCTGGCCATGGCCGCCTACTTCAGAAACCGCGGTGAGACCAAGAAAAAGCGCGTCATCATACCCGACACGGCCCATGGCACAAACCCCGCGAGCGCACGCCTCGCTGGCTTTGACGTGACCCCCGTAAAGGTGGGCCCCGAGGGCATTCTCACCCTCCATGCCGTGGAAAAGGTCCTGGACACTGACGTTGCCGCCATCATGCTCACAAACCCCAACACACTGGGGCTCTTCGAGACAAAGATAAAGGAAATAGCAGAGGCCGTGCACAGAGCAGGAGGACTCATGTACTGTGACGGGGCCAATCTCAATGCGCTCATGGGCATAGCGCGCCTCGGGGATATGGGCGTGGACGTCGTGCACATAAACCTTCACAAGACCTTCTCCACGCCTCACGGCGGTGGAGGCCCTGGAAGCGGCCCAGTGGCCGTCACCGAGGCCCTGGAGCCCTTTCTCCCCGTGCCGCGTATAGTTAAGAGGGGCAATGACCTTGCTTTCGATTCTGACCGCCCCCTATCCATAGGCAGGCTCAACGCCTTTTATGGCAACTTCGCCGTAATGGTCAGGGCCTATGCATACATCAGGCGCCTCGGCCCCGAGGGGCTTCGCCGCGTGAGCGAGACCGCCATTCTCAACGCAAATTATATAAGAGTACGGCTCATGGATGACTTTGATCTGCCCTTTGACCACGTGCCATGTATGCACGAGTGCGTCTTCTCCGACAAACTCCAGGCCCCCCATGGCATAACCACCCTGGACATGGCAAAGCGCCTCATTGACTATGGCTTTCACCCGCCAACCATATACTTCCCCACCGTGGTGCACGGGGCCATGATGATAGAGCCCACGGAGACAGAATCGATCGAGACCCTCGACGGCTTCATAGATGCCATGAAGACCATTGCAACAGAGGCGCGTACGAGCCCTGAACTCATAAAGAACGCTCCACACAATACCATTGTAGGAAGGGTGGACGAGGCCCGGGCCGTACGCCGGCCCTGTCTCAGGTGGCGCCATGAAGGCGAGGCTGAACGAGGATGAGAGGGCCTCTCTACTGGTTTTTCTCTCTCCTATTTTCTTTTCCGTAGGTGTTACCAAGGTTTTTTCGGCCTCTGTTGTATGTGTTGGTGCCGTTGACCCCGCGCCCATTCTGGTTTTCTTTGTCTTACTTTCTTTTCCGTAAGTATTGTCGGGATTTTTGTGGCCGGTGTTGTATGTGTTGGTGCCGTTGACCCCGCGCGGATTCTGGTTTTCTTTGTCTTACTTTCTTTTTCCTAAAAGAAAGTAAGGTCTTTTGATATGCGGCCCCGCCGCTCTTTTCTTATCTCTGCTTTTTCCCGGGCTGGACCCTCCCTCCCCACATTTTTTTCACTTTCCCGCCCCTTGGGGGATTGACATATTCAAGGGCCTGTGCTATAAGAAGGCTTCTTCCACAGACAGTCGAGGGCAGTAAGACGACCACGCCATAGCAGGTTTGACCGGAGGGGGGTGCGGGGAAGGGGTGCGCAGGCGGGAGCAGTGAGATGGGGCAGGATGGAGTGCCAGGGGGGCAAGGG
>CAYOVP010000032.1:0-21410 GCA_964407495.1 uncultured Thermodesulfobacteriota bacterium | reverse complement strand
CTACAACTCAACCCAACCTGATATTGGTTTTCTTTGCCCCGCTTTCTTTTTTTCAAAAGAAAGCGGGAAATCTTTTCTTTTTCTTGATCCATGCGCAATATTAAACTCACCCTCGAGTATGACGGCACGGGTTATCAGGGTTGGCAGGTTCAGCCCCACGGGCCGAGCGTACAGGGCGCGGTCATCTCTGCCATAGGGCAACTTACGGGCGGCGAGGAGGTTCGTCTCACCGGGGCCTCTCGTACGGACAGCGGCGTTCACGCAAGGGGGCAGGTGGCCAATTTTTCGACTTCTTCGGCCCTTCCGGTGGTTGTATTTCAGCGTGGGCTCAACGCCCTTTTGCCGCCTGATATAGCAGTAGTGCATGCCGAGGAGGTTGATGATGCCTTTGACGCACGGCGCGGGGCTTCTTACAAGAGGTATGTTTACAGCGTCCTGGCGCGGCCCTTTCCATCGCCGCTATTGAGGCGTTTTTCGTGGCACGTGCCGCGCTCTCTTGACGTTGAGGCCATGCGCGAGGGCGCGGCCTTTTTCATTGGAGAGAAGGACTTTACGTCTTTTCGGGCTGCGGGTTCTGACGCGCCCCACTCGGTACGGGAGGTCTTTTCCGTGGATATCGCCAAGGCCGGCGGCGGCCTCATCGTTATTGAGGTGAAGGGCAGGGCCTTTTTGCGGCACATGGTACGGATAATGGCGGGGACGCTCGTGGAGGTGGGCCTTGGGAGGATGAGGCCCGAGCGTGTGGGAGAGATTATCGAGGCGCGCGACCGGAGCGCAGCGCCGAGGACGGCTCCTGCGCGCGGGCTCTGCCTTGAAGAGGTGGTGTACGAGTAATTTTTCTGGTATTTGTTGGGTTTCGCTTCGCTCTACCCAACCTACGAGAACTACTCAACATTTTTGATGGGTTGCGTTTATTCCAGCCATCCTGCAATTTTTTCGATGGGCAGTGCCACCGGGCTTTACCAATGGCCGAAGGCCGTTGGAATCAGTTTTCTTTGTCAAACTTTCTTTTTTAAAAGAAAGTTTGAAATCTTCCCCTTTCTTTCTTTCTTTCTTTCTTCTCTCCCGCCTTTCCTTGTTTTCCTTGTTTTCATCTTCTTCCTGTTGCATACTTAAAAGTCTAACGTTTTATTAGCATGGGGGTGGATATGGAACTTACCCTTGGCCCCATTCTCTTTGAGTGGAAGAGGGAGGAGGTCCTTGCCTTTTACGAAGAAGCGGCAGAGATGGACGTTGATACCGTCTATCTTGGCGAGGTGGTCTGCGCGAAAAAACTCGGTTTTTCCGTGAAGGACATTGCCGGCGTGGCAAAGATGCTCACCGGGGCCGGAAAGAAGGTCGTTCTTTCGAGCCTTGCCGTTGTCTCCAACGAGAAGGAACTCGGCCTTGTGCGCGCCCTCGTTGAACTCCCCTATGCCATAGAGGCCAATGACATGAGTGTATTCAATCTGGCCGACCCACGGGAGCGCGATGTTTACTGCGGCCCTCACATCACGACATATAACGCGCCGAGCATCGAGTTTCTAAAGGGCCTCGGCGTGCGGCACGTATGTTTTCCCGTGGAACTTCCGGCAGAGGCCGTTGCCTATAACATAAGAGAGACGGGTATTGAGGCCGAGGTCTTTGCCTGGGGCCGCGTGCCCCTGGCCTTCTCGTGGCGGTGCTACACGTCGCGGGCCCACGGGCTAAGCAAGACCAACTGCCGCCATGACTGCGCCAGGTACCCCGGGGGTATTATGATACGCACCATGGACGGTGAGCCCATATTCACCATCAACGGCACGTCCATACTGAGCGCCGCCACCTTGTCTCTTGTTGCCGAGACCGGGGCCCTCGAGGCAATGGGCGTGGGGGCCCTTCGCATCTCGCCCCAGCATGAGGGCACTGCCGAGGTGGTGCGTATCTTCAGGGAACGGATAGAGAAAAACATCAGCGCTGAGGAGGCCGCGGCCCGGCTCGAGGGGCTTGCCGGCGAGGGCGGTGTTGTGAACGGCTGGTATCATGGGCTGGCGGGTAAGGATCTAAAGGACGTCCTGACCGGTTGATAGCGGGCCCGAAGTGGGGCACGCGTGGTCTTGTTAAAAAGGAGGAATTCATCATGCCTGATATGCTCGACAGGATGCTTCTTGTGGCCATGGGCCTTGAGAAAAAGGTAAAGGATGTAATAGACGAACTCCAGAAGACGGGAGAGCAGGACAAGGGAGAAGAGGGGCTTAGCGCAAAGGAGGTCGTTGAGAACAAGATAGTGGACGAGGGAGTAGGCGTTGTAAAGGAACTTCTCTCTGTAGTGGACGGGGCGCGAAAGCGCATAGAAGAAGAACTTGCCAGAAAGTCGGATAAGATTCGCGACAAGATTCACGCAGCTGACTCCGAGGAGATAGAGGTGGTGAAGGAGATGGCGCGCGTAGCAAGGGAGAAGGTGGATGCCCTCGAAAAGCGCGTCGATGAGATTGAGAACCTTGTGAAGAAGAAAAAGAAGTAGATAAGGAGCAGAATTTTATCTTTATGTACGGGAGCAGGATAAAAGACATAAGGCGCCTTCTGAGCATCGCCATGACGCTCACGAAGTATGGCTTTGGCGGGGTAGCCGCGCGTATGAGGATTCTTCCCCTTCTGGGGCCTCTGCAGAAGGTTCTCTTTCCAAGAAAAGGTGTGGACGGCCTCTCGGTGCCGCGGCGCATTAGGCTCGTACTCGAGGACCTCGGCCCAACGTACATAAAACTCGGCCAGATAGCCTCCACGCGCGCCGACATCCTCCCGCCGGGCTGGGTCGAGGAGTTCAAGAAACTCCAGGACAAGGTCCCGCCCGTCTCGTTTTCCGAGATAAAGGGTGTGGTGGAGGAGGCCCTCGGCGCGCCCATAGAGAACAACTTCGCCTCTTTCTCAGAGACGCCCGTGGCCTCGGCCTCCATAGCCCAAGTTCATCTTGCCCAGCTTCGAAGCGGCGAAAAAGTCGCCGTAAAGGTAAAGCGCCCTGGCATAGGCAAGGTCATCGCCGCGGACATGTCGGTCATGCACACCATGGCCCATCTGCTCGAACGTTACGTCCCAGGGGCGCGGCGGTACAGGCCCGTAGAGGTGGTGGACGAGTTCGAACGCGTCATCACCCGCGAGCAGGATTTCACCATAGAGGGCGCGAACATGGAGCGCTTCTCCAAGATATTCGAGGGCAACACAGCCGTCCAGATACCGCACGTCTTCTGGGGCCATACCACCGAGGACGTCCTCACCATGGAGGCCATAGATGGCACGCCCATTGACGAGGTGGAGACCCTTCGGAAAAAGGGCGTAGACATAAAGAAAGTCGCCATAAAGGGCATAGAGATATTCTTCAAGCAGGTATTTGACCACGGCATCTTCCATGCCGACCTTCATCCGGGAAATATCTTTGTCCGCGATGACGGGGTGATAATCTACCTTGATTTTGGCATAGTAGGCCGTCTCGACAGGAAACTCAGAAAATACCTTGCAAGTATTCTCTACTACATGGTACGCCGCGACTACGCCGGCATGGCCCGTGTGCACCGCGAGATGGGCCTCATAGGCGAGGCCGTGGACATCGAGGAATTCGAGGAGACCCTCGCCGAGATAGCAGAGCCCATATTTGGCAAGACCCTCGAGCACATAGACATAAGCGCCCTTCTCATGAAACTCATAGACACGGCGCGGCGCTTCGATATGACGCTCCAGCCCAACCTCCTCCTCCTTCAGAAATCCATGGTCATAATAGAGGGCGTTGGGCGCCAACTCTACCCGGACGTGAACATGTGGGAGGTGGCCCGTCCCCTCGTTTACCGCTGGATGATCCGCGAGAAACTCTCGCCACGCAGGCTCCGCCAGAAGGGCGCCCGCCTCGGCGAAGACCTAGTTGGGGCCGCGCTGGAGGCGCCTGTGAGGGTGAATGATCTCCTTGGCAAGACCCTCGAGAATGAACTCAAGGTGGGCTTTGTACACCACAGGCTAGAGGGCCTGGTGGATGGGATAGAAGGGGCCGGAAGGAAGATAGCCGGCGGAATAGTAGTGGCCTCGCTCGTCATAGCGGCTGTCCTTGCCTGGAGCCTCTCAACACCAGCGACAACGCGGGTCCTTGGCCTTCCCCTTGGGAGTACAGCACTCTGGGCCCTGGCCCTTATCCTTGGCGTAAGACTCTTCAGAAGACACTGAAGAGAGGAAAATGCGTGATATAATAAAAAACAAAGAAGGTAGCAGGGCGGGCTTCGCCCGCATATTAAAAGATCTTACTTTCTTTTAAAAAAGAAAGTAAGACAAAGAAAATTAGTACCAATGGCCTCCGGCCATTGGACAGGTGGGTTGGGTGGAGCGTCTGCGAAACCCAACAAGAGGCAGGGCGGGCACTGCCCACCAAGAAAGATGCATCATGGCAGAAGACAAAAAAGACAGAAAGACCACTCATTTTGGCCGCAAGATCGTCCCTGAGGAAGAAAAAGAGGGCCTCGTGCGCGAGGTCTTCGATACCGTTGCCTCAAAGTACGACCTCATGAACGACCTCATGAGCCTCGGCACGCACAGGCTCTGGAAGAGGGAACTCGCCGGGCATACTCGCCTCCGCCCCGGCCAACTCGCCCTTGACGTTGCCGGAGGCACGGGAGACATTGCGCTCCTCATGGCCCGGCAGGTGGGCCCAAGTGGGCGGGTGGTGATCTATGACATAAACCACGAGATGCTCTCCGAGGGAAAGAAAAAGTGCGTAGACAGGGGGTTTTTGAAGGGCCTAGACTTTGTACAGGGCAATGCCGAGTCCATATCCTTCCCTGACAATACATTCCATGCCGTTACCGTGGGTTTTGGCATACGAAATGTAACCCACCTCGAGGCCGCATTCGCCGAGATGACGCGCGTTGTAAAACCCGGCGGCAGGGTGCTCTGCCTCGAGTTCTCCCATGTAAAGAATCCTGTGATGAAAAAACTCTACGACCTCTACTCATTTTCATTCATACCCGCCGTTGGCGAGCGCGTAACAGGCAACAGGAGCGCCTACGAGTACCTGCCCGAGTCCATACGCCTCTTCCCGCCACAGGAGGAACTAAAGAAGATGATGCTCGGGGCCGGGCTCTGGAAGGTCTGGTACAGGAACATATTTGGCGGCATCGCCGCGATACACATAGGCGTAAAGGTCTGAGAGGGGCACAGAAGATGGAAGATAGCAGCCGTAAGGACGATGTAAGGGACAGGCTCCGAGAGTCGTGCAAAAAGGCCTCGAGGCTCTTCATGAAGGCTACGCCCCTCGTTGTGGAGGCCCTTGCCGTGGGCTCTGTGCTCTCTGCCATAGTGAGGCGCAACCCAGACTTGGCCGAGAGGCTTGGCGAACTCGAGGGCAAGGTCTTTTATTTCGAGGCCCGCGACATAGGCAAGGGGTTTTATCTCAAGATACTCGATGGAGATATCAAGGTGGTGCTCCACACGCGGCGCGTCCCTGACGTGACCATGCGGGGCGACGTCTCTGTTCTCATAGATGTCTTTTCAGGCAAGGTAGACCCTGATACGGTCTTTTTCTCAAGAAAACTCGAGATAGAGGGCGAGACGGCTACGGCCATACACTTCAAGAACATACTTGCGAGCGTCTTCTGAGTGCCTGCCAAGGGCCGCTGCCGGCAGTGCCTCTGGCGGCCCTCTGGCAAATAAAATCTTGACCTCGAAGTGGAAAAATCATTAAATAAAAAGACGGCCTTGCTACTGGAGAGGGCGAAAGAGAGGTTTTGCGCATCGAGAAGGCCTGTTTTCATGACAGGCTCTGGCATCAGCGCAGAGTGCAGTGTGCCCACGTTCAGGGGCAGTGACGGGCTCTGGCGCAACGCGCGTCCAGAAGACCTCGCAACGCCAGGGGCCTTCGGAAAAGACCCCTGGTTTGTCTGGCAGTGGTATGACTGGCGGCGTTCGCTCATAGGCGGTGTGGCGCCGGGCAGGGCGCACATGGCCATGGCCAGGTGCCGGGACGGCGGCGGCAGGAGGGTGCCTGTCGTCACGCAGAACGTGGACGGCCTTCACCAGTTGGCCGGGAGCAGGGATGTGCTCGAACTGCACGGCTCTATCTGGGTCCTCAGGTGTACGGAGTGCGCCAAGGGGCGCGAGGACAGGACCACTGGCATCACGAGGGTGCCTCTCTGCGAGTGCGGCGGCATGATGAGGCCTGGTGTCGTCTGGTTTGGAGAGGCCCTGCCGGCAGAGGTCCTGAACCGTGCCGTTGGTCTTGCTTCAGGCGCAGACTTCGTCCTTGTCGTTGGCACCTCCGGAGTGGTCCAGCCCGCGGCTTCTCTTGTGGGCATGGCAAAGTCGGTGGGCGCCTTTATCGTCGAGGTCAACCCAGAGGCAACGCCCCTATCTGATATGGCGGACATATCTCTTCGCCTTGGGGCCGGAGAGGCCGTGCCAGTTGTCCTTGGCCTCGAGTGCGGAGATGAGTAGCACCATGCCTTGGGCAGGATACAAAAATACCGGGGAGGTTTGTTTGTGAAGGTTTTTTCAGGGTCCATAAGGGTAACGACGAGCCGTGAGCGCGAGGACATGAATATTACGGAGCGCGTTGCCGCGCTCGTTCGCGAGAGCGGCATAATCGAGGGCATGGTGGTTGTTTCCACCCCCCATACTACGGCGAGCGTGTATATAAATTACAGTGACCGGGGGCTCGAAGAAGACCTCGAGACCGTACTTGGCGAGATGGTGCCCGAGGGTGGTGCCTACAGGCACTCTACAGGAGATTATGGGAGCAACGCCCCTGCACATATTAAATCGCTCCTCCTTGGCCGTGGCATAACCCTTCCTGTTACGCGCGGGCAGTGCGGCCTCGGGCAGTGGCAGACCATTTATTTCTCAGAGTTCGGCGGCCCCAGGCCGCGCCTTATCTCCGTAAAGGTCATGGGCCTTACAGAAGGTTAGGCTCCAGTGCAGGGGGCGAATTTTCCCTGATGGTTGTTTTTTTCAGCGGCCCAGAGGGCCGCTGAAACTGGTTTTCTTTGCTCCACTTTCTTTTTTCCAAAAGAAAGTGGGAGGTTTTTTCTTTGTTTCTTTTTCAGAAATCATCCATGGGGCCTCTTTCTGATGAGGGTAGTCGGCGGGGCCTTGAGGGGCCGGAGTTTGAGCGGTTTCAGGGGCAGGGCCATCAGGCCCACGTCGGACAGGGTTCGCGAGGCTGTCTTCAATGTCCTTGATTCGCGCGGTTATTTTGAGGACCGTCCCGTTGTGCTCGACCTCTTTGCAGGCACAGGCGCACTTGGGATCGAGGCCCTGAGCCGCGGGGCCGGGGGTGCTGTCTTTGTAGACTCTGCGCTCACTGCGGTCAGGCTCATAAAGAAGAACCTTGCAAGCCTTGGTCTTGAGGCAAGGGCAGAGGTTCTGCAGATGGACGCCCTGCGGGCCATCGGGGTGCTTGGCAAGAGGGGCGAGCGTTTTGATATCATCTTCGCCGACCCGCCATATGTCGAGGGGCTCTCGGGGGCGGTTATTAAGGGCCTCGGCGGGGTTCTTGCAGAGGGCGCCATTGTGGTGGCCGAGAGGCCAAGGGGTGCGCTCCTCGACCCTTCGGAGACTGGCCTTGTCGTGCTCGACGAGAAGACATATGGCGACACGGCCGTCTTCTTTCTTGGCAGGACTGAAGACTAGTGAGAAGGGCGGCCCTGCCGGACAACGTACGGAGAGAGCATGTCCAGTAGCATCGCCATATACCCGGGAACCTTTGACCCCGTCACCCTCGGGCACCTCGACATAATAGAGCGAGGCCTCAAACTCTTTGACCGCCTCATCGTGGCCGTAGCCGCGAGTACGCCCAAGAAGGCCCTCTTCAGCGTGGAAGAGCGCCTTGCCATGATCGTTGAAGAGACAGGGAGGTTCAGCGGCGTTACGGTAGAGTCCTTTGATACGCTCCTCATAGATTACGCGAGAAGACGGGGCATTGGGACCATACTCCGCGGTCTTCGCGTAATCTCGGACTTTGAGTACGAGTTCCAGATGGCCCTTACTAACAGGAAACTTGCACCCGATATTGAGACCGTATTCATGATGACCTCTGATACGTATGCATCCGTGAGTTCACGCTTCATAAAAGAGATAGCCAGGCTCGGAGGTGATGTCTCGGGGTTTGTCACACCCGGCGTCGAGGCCCGGCTGAAGGAAAGATTCAGACCATGATCACTAAGATCTCCGGCAGGGTAGCCTCTCTTGAAGAGTCCGTGACCCTTTCCATAACGGCAAAGGCAAAGGCCATGAAGGCCGCTGGCATGGACGTAATCGGCTTTGGCGCAGGAGAGCCCGACTTCGCCACCCCTGAGAACATACGACAGGCCGCCATGCGGGCCATTGACGAGGGCTGCACGAGGTACACGCCTGTTGGCGGCATACCAGAACTCAAGAAGGCGGTGATAGAGAAGTTCGAGACAGATAACGGCCTTGAGTACACCCCTGAGGAGATCATAGTCTCATGCGGGGCAAAGCACTCGCTCTACAACATCTTCCAGTCCATCCTCGACCCTGGCGACGAGGTCATAATACCTGCTCCATACTGGGTGACCTACCCTGCTGTTGTCTCCCTTGCCGGCGGGGTGCCTGTAATAGTGAAGACCAGCGCAGAGAGGGGTTTCAAACTGGACCCTGCAGACCTTGCCTCCGCGGTGACCGGGAGGACGCGTGCCCTCATCATCAACAGCCCCTCAAACCCTGCGGGCACCCTCTATTCAGAAGACGAACTTGCTGCCATCGCAGACGTTGCCATAGAGAAGAACATACTCATAGTCTCGGACGAGATATACGAGAAACTGACCTATGGCGGTGAGTGCGCATCATCCGTGGCCTCCATATCGGAGAGCGTAAAGGAGCGTACCGTCGTGGTGAACGGCGTCTCGAAGTCCTATGCCATGACGGGCTGGCGCATAGGTTATGCCGCCGGCCCTCCCCCCATCATAAAGGCCATGACCAAACTCCAGAGCCAGTCCACCTCCAACCCTGCTTCCATAAGCCAGTGGGCAGCGGTAGAGGCGCTTACGGGCCCGCAGGACGCGGTGGGCAAGATGGTTGCCCAGTTCGGGAAGAGACGCGAGGTAATCGTCTCTGGTCTGAACGCCATACCCGGTGTCAGGTGCGTACGGCCAGAGGGCGCATTCTATGTGTTCGCCGATTTTTCTGCTCACTACGGAAGCCGCCACAGCGGCGGCGAGGTCAGGGGTTCGCTCGACATGGCGGCATACCTGCTCGAAGGCGTGGGCGTGGCCCTTGTTCCGGGCATTGCCTTTGGAGAGGACGACTTCTTAAGGCTATCCTTTGCCGTCTCCATGGAAAACATAGAAGAAGGTCTCGGGAGAATAAAACTCGCCCTCAGTGAACTGGGCTGAGAAAGGAGAGAAAGACAGAGAGGGGAGGGGCGCCCCTGGCCGCCAAAAAGATAAAAAGATTTCCTTACTTTCTTTTGGAAAAAAGAAAGTAAGACAAAGAAAACCAATAGGGCACGTCCCACCAAAAGATAAGGGTATAAGATAAGTGGGTAGAGCGAAGCGAAACCCAACAAATAAGGGGCAGAGATAATTAGAGACCCAGGTGCTTTGCCCGCCAAAAGGCCTGCCCGCTAAGGAGGAAAGAGGACCGGATCAGCCCTTGTTGTCCTTCTCGCCGAAGATCTCGGCCTCGAAGATGAATATCCTGGCCCCCTCTTTCCAGCATCCCGGGGGAAGGCCGGCCTTCAGGCACGTGTGGTCAAGGAATGTCTCGCGATCAAAGTTGTTCTCCACCGCCACCTGCGGCAGGAGCACGCCACGGGCATAGCCCTTCTGTATATATATGCCGTGGCGGCCAACCTCGATCTCCTTCACGTCCTCTATCTCGCGCATGGGAGTGAGGACGGATATCTCGATGTCAATATCTGCGAGTTCCCCGGCGCGCACGGGGCTGAACCTTGGGTCTGAGAAGGCCGATGCGCGGGCCATCTCGATTACGTTCTCGTAAAGGGGGGCATCAGAGGTGAAGTTCCCTATGCAACCCCTGAGGGCACCGTCTTTGTGCAGGGTTACGAAGACGCCGGAGTGTGATTGAAGGGCCGCCTTCTTCTCAGGCGGTCGCACCGCCGGGGCGGCCTGGCCCTTGAGCCTGGCCTCGATGGCCTGGCGCGCAAGGCGCAGTAGAAAATCGCGTTCTTCTCTTGTAAGAGACATGACAACTTGCCCTTTGGTCTCGAGGGGCTCATTATTATCCTTTAGTCCAATAATAGCACATTTTTTCCTCCCTTGTAACAGGGGGAAGAGGAAAAAAGGAGTAGTGGTGGTGAGAGAAGATGCAGGTCCGCTCATCGAAGAAGTCAGGGCCTTACTAAAGAAAAAAAAGGCCATTATGCTGGCCCATAACTACCAGCGCGACGAGGTGCAGGAGGCCGCCGACCTTACGGGAGACTCCCTGGGCCTAAGCCAGGCCGCCGCCGAGTCGGATGCCGAGGTAATCGTCTTCTGCGGCGTGCACTTCATGGCCGAGAGCGCCGCAATACTCTCGCCTGGAAAGAAGGTCATACTCCCGAGGTATGACGCCGGCTGCCCCATGGCAGACATGATAACGCCGGAGGAGTTGGAGGAAGAGAAGAAAAAACGCCCCGGAGTGCCTGTTGTCGCCTATGTGAACACCAGTGCCGCCGTGAAGGCCCAGAGTTATATCTGCTGTACCTCGGCCAATGCCGCCCGCGTGGTGGACTCTGTGCCAGGCGACTCTGTGTACATGATACCGGACAGGAACCTCAGCGAGTATGTGTCCAGGAGGACGAAGAAACACATGGAGTGGTGGAATGGGTACTGCCCCACCCACGAGAGGCTTACCCTCGGCCAGGTAAGAAAGGCCCGGGAGGAGAACCCGGGTAGCGTCTTTGTCTGTCACCCGGAGTGCAGGCCCGAGGTCGTGGCCGAGGCGGACCACGTCTGCTCCACCTCGGGAATGTACAAGTTCGCCCGCCAGACCGATGCCAAGACCATCATAATAGGAACAGAGATGGGCATCCTCTACCGGCTGAAAAAAGAAAACCCCGATAAGAAATTCGTTATACCATCGCAGGGGTTAATCTGCCCCAATATGAAACTTACCAACCTCGAGGACGTAATAGAGAGCCTATGGGAAGAAAAGAACATCGTAACCGTGCCAGAGGAGATAAGGGCCCGGGCCGAGAAGGCCCTGCAGAGGATGCTCGAGGTGCCGAGGGACTACTGAGGGCCGCTTTCCCCGGCCCGAGGCTGAGGGGGAGACTGGCATGAGGAAGTATATGGCAGGGGTAAAAAAACAGGCCTTGCCTTCAGCAAAGAAAATGAAATGAAAATAAAAATTCCATCATGACCTTGCGTAGCCAGGTTCTTTTTGTTATAGTTTGACATTAACGCATAATCCTGTTCCATTGCGGGCATTTTGTTGTAATCAACAGGTCATGCCCCTTCCCCTGTCTCTTTTTAGGGTAACCCGCGTGGCCGCCAGGTCTTTTTTTTCGCGGGTCTACTCATCTTCTTCATGTAGTGTCATGTCCATTCTTTAGTGGAGTGAGGGTCTGTCGAGTTGGCAAACGCTGAGAAAGGTGTTTTTTCGAGGATGAAGGACCTCTCCGGTCCAGTCTCTTTTCTCTCCACTTCGGCAAAGTCCATGCTCGTGCTCTCGGCCTTCGTGGGCTTGGGCGTAGGTCTCGCGGCTGTTCTCTTCCGGTGGATGATAGATCTCTTCCACGGTTTCTTCTTTACCACGCTCCAGGGCTGGCTCTCCTTCATGGGGGGGTATGCCATCATAATCATACCTGCCATAGGGGCCGTCCTCTTCAGCCCTCTCATATACTACTTTGCCCGCGAGGCCAAGGGACATGGTGTGCCGGAGGTAATGCTTGCCATGGAGCAGAACGGCGGGCGGATTCGTCCCATAGTGGCTGTTGTAAAGTCCCTTGCCTCCTCGCTCTGTATAGGCTCTGGCGGCTCGGCAGGTCGTGAGGGCCCTGTGGTGCAGGTTGGGGCGGCCCTCGGGTCCACGCT
The DNA here is from genome assembly GCA_964407495.1 of uncultured Thermodesulfobacteriota bacterium. Classification (GTDB taxonomy): domain Bacteria; phylum Desulfobacterota; class GWC2-55-46; order GWC2-55-46; family JADFVP01; genus JAJRZX01. Next base: position 9,429 of record CAYOVP010000032.1, on the reverse strand, counting down.
CGGGCAGTTCTTCAATCTCAATGACGAGAAGATAAAGAACCTCGTGGCCTGCGGCGCGGCAGGCGGCATAGCCGCCACCTTCAACGCGCCCATAGGCGGGCTCTTCTTCGCCCTCGAGGTCATCTTGAGGGATTTTTCCACGCGCCGCCTCGGAAACGTTGTCATCGCCTCGGTCACTGCAAGCGTGATAGCCAAGATTTTCCTCGGCAACGAGCACTTCATAGCCACGCCTGCATACTCCATAAATAGCCCCGTTGAACTCGTCTTCTATATCGGCCTCGGCCTCGTGATAGCCCCTTGCTCCATAGCCTTTGTGAGGATGCTCTACAAGTTCGAGGACGTCTTCGAGGACCTCAAGACCCATGAACTCTTCAAACCCGTCATAGGCGCACTGCTCCTGGGTTTCCTGGGGCTTTACTTTCCCCAGGTCTTCGGCGTGGGCTATGAGAACATAGAGGGCGCGGTTCACGCCACCATGGTCCTGAAGTTCCTCCTCATCCTCATTCCTCTCAAGATGCTGGCCGTATGCTTTACCCTCGGAAGCGGCGGCTCTGGGGGCGTATTCGCGCCCTCGCTCGTCGTTGGCGCCCTCGTTGGCGGGGCCTTCGGGACGATACTCGCCTTCCTCTTCCCGGAACTGGGAATACAGCCGGGCGCATATGCCCTCGTGGGCATGGCCGCCTTTTTCGCAGGTGCCGCACATGCGCCCATGGCGGCCTTTCTCATAATGTTCGAACTTACGGGAGACTACCTCATAATACTCCCCCTCATGCTCTCCGTAACCATCACCACGGCCCTCTCAGAGAGGCTCCACCGCGAGTCCATCTACACGCTCAAACTCATAAGGCGCGGTATCGACGTAAAGAAGGAACGGGTCCGCGACATAATGGAGAGCATCAAGGTGGGCGAGATCCTCGGTAAACCCAGCGCCACCGTTCTCCCCTCTGCTCCCATCGACGAGATAATCCGCCTCGTGGAGAGGGAGAACCGCGCAAGCGTCACTGTTGTCGACAAAGAAGGCATCTTCCACGGCATAATAACCCTGGACCTCATCATACCCCTTCTCCGAAACAGGGAACACCTCCTGAATGTAATAGTGGCCGAGGACATTGCCAAGGGCGTACCCTGCATTGAAGAGGGGTCCTCTCTCAAGGAGGCCATGCGTATGCTCGTTGAGAGCGGAATGGATATACTTCCCGTGGTCAAGAAAGTAGGGGAAGGCACGAAACTTACGGGCACCATCTCCAAGGACGACCTCCTCAGCGCATACAGGCGTGAGGTTGCCGTGAGGAAGGGATAGTATGGGGGGCAGGTCCTCTGACCGCGCGTTCCGATGACTTTTGTCTGCCCTGGGAACCCATATCATGCCGAGCGCCTTTCCTGCTACATCAGCCTTTAATGCCCGTTACCGGCCTCAGGGGGGCATCTTTTAATAAAAATAAATCTCCTCTTGACAATGGATTTGGAATTATATTATCATGCGGCGAACAGTTATACTTTTTATATTTTAAGGGTTCTCATCCTAGGTCCGTCTTTATGGTTGACCACCTCTTACGGGGTGATGGCCCTTTCTGGCAGGGGTATGGTAGCCACCGAGGCTTTTTCGTGTCCGGCACAGGGCCGTAGAAAGGCCAGGGGCAATCGCTTGAGAAGTGACTCATGATACTTAAAAAACTTGTCATATCGGCGATAGTCTTTTTCGTGGCCTTTGGCGTGGGCTATGGCATCAGTAACGCCCTCCGCACAGACCTCGACCCTGTCCAGCCCATCAACTTCAGCCACAAGATACACGCCGGCACCAACGAGATAAAGTGCCAGTTCTGTCATATATACGTGAGAAGGTCGCGCATCTCTGGGGCCCCCAATGTTCAGCGATGCATGGGGTGCCACAAGATAATCAAGACAGAGAGCCCGGAGATAAAGAAACTCACCAAGTACTGGGAGACGAAGACCCCCATACCATGGATAAAGGTCCATAACCTCCCGGACTATGTTTATTTTCCTCACAAGAGGCATATAAGGGCAGGGCGCAAGTGCTCGGATTGTCATGGTGATGTGCCCTCCATGAGCCGGATAAGGCGCGTATCATCGCTCAAGATGGGGTGGTGCCTCAAGTGCCACCAGAAGTACAAGGTCAAGAACGGCCAGGCCTGCTCCACCTGCCACATATAAGGGCTGGTCAGGGGGCAGGGCGGGGCCCGGAGACTTCAGCAAGGCCCGCCGGTAGCGGATGCAGGCAGGGCATGATTGAGAAATAAGTCCACTCGCTCCATGGCGTTTTAAGAAGATCGGGAAGGGTATGAAGCGCAGAGATTTTCTCAAGTACATAGGCGCAGGCGGCGCTGGCGTGGTCCTCGGAGGGATCTTCGGCAAGGTCTCGCGCCCCCCTGGTGCGAAACTCATCCCCTACCTCATTCCGCCCGAGGATATCATCCCCGGTGTGGGGACGTGGTACTCCTCGCTCTGCACGCAGTGCCCCGCAGGTTGCGGTGTCATAGTGAAGGTCATGGACGGCAGGGCCAAGAAGATAGAGGGCAACCCCCTTCACCCCGTGAGCAGGGGCAAACTCTGCGCGCGAGGCCAGGCCGCGCTCCAGGCCCTCTACAACCCGGACCGCATCAAGGCCCCCATGAAGAGGACTGGCCCGAGGGGGTCTGGAAAGTTCGAGACAGTCTCCTGGGAAGAGGCCATAAAGACACTTGGTGCGAACCTCAAGGAACGCGTGGACAAGGACGAGGCAGAGGGCGTATACCTCCTCGCCAATACCATCCGAGGCCACCTGGACATCCTCATATCCACCTTCATGAAGGCCCTGGGCTCGCCCAATTACGCCCAGTACGAACTCTTTGACTACAGGAACCTGCGCCTTGCCAACAAGACTGCCCTCGGCATAGACGCCATTCCCCATTACGACATAGCCAATGCCTCCTATATCCTCTCCTTTGGCGCCGACTTTGCCGGCACCTGGCTCAGCCCCGTGAACTTTGGCCGCGCCTACGGCCATATGCGTCAGGGTAGGCCCGGGGCCCGTGGCAGGCTCATCCAGATAGAGCCCCGTATCTCGCTTACCGGCGCCAATGCCGATGAGTGGGTGCCTGTAAGGCCTGGCACAGAGGGCACTCTGGCCCTCTCGCTCGCCTACGCCATAGTGGACGCAGGGCTATACAAAGGCGCCGACGCATCGCGCTGGAAGTCAGCCCTCTCTGCCTTTGACCCTGCACGTACGGCTCAGGTTACGGACGTAGAGTCCGCAAAGGTCTACTCCATGGCAAAGGACTTTGCAAGGGCCCCTAAGAGCCTTGCCCTCGGCGGTGAGGTCGTGGCAGGCTACGACGGCGGAGTAAACCAGGTAGTGGCAGTAAATATCCTCAACCACCTTGGCGGCTCCCTCGGAAAAAAGGGCGGCCTACTGCCAAACCCCGACGAACTCTTCTTTGTCCCTGGGCGTCAGGACATGGATTTTGAGAAGGGGGCAACACACCTTGCGCGCGAGGCCGCGGCCATGAGGGTAAAGACCCTCATCGTCCACAACACCAACCCCCTCTTTACCACGCCGCCAAAACTCGGCCTTGAAGGGGCCCTGAAAAACATACCATTCATCTGCTCCATGACCTCGTTCATGGACGAGACATCGGCCATGGCCGACCTCATCCTTCCGCTGAGTACATCCCTCGAGGACTGGGGAGACGACTTCGCCAACCCAGGCGTCGCAGAGGGCGTCGTTGCCACACTCATGCAACCTGTGGTGAGCCCGGTCTTCAAGACCAGGGGCTCTGGTGATATCTTCCTTGCGCTGGCCCGCGAACTCGGAGGCAAGGTGGCCAGTGACCTCGACTTCGTGGATTATCATACATATCTCAAGGAGTCATGGAGAAAGATATACAAGAAGAACAAGGCCGTCTCACGCGCAAACCTTACCTTCGAGAGGTTCTGGAACAAACTCCTCCAGAGAGGCGGCTGGTGGGATACAAAGACCTCTGCCAAGAAGACCCTCTCGGTATCGCCTGCAAGGGTAAAGGGCTACCTCCCGGCCAGGCAGGCGAAGTTCAGGGGTGACAAGGTTACCTATCCCCTCTACCTCATTCTATATCCGCAGCAGGGACACCTCGATGGACGAGGTGCCAACCTCCCCTGGCTCCAGGAACTCCCTGATCCCATCTCCACCGTGGTCTGGGGCAGTTGGGTGGAGATAAATCCCAAGACTGCAAAGAGGCTCGGTATCAGCGAGGGCGACAAGGTGAGGGTCCGATCTCCCTATGGAGAGATAAAGGCCTATGCCTTCCCCTACCCCGGCATCCGCCCCGATACCGTGGCAATGCCCATAGGCCAGGGACACAAACTCTACGGCAGGTACGCCGAGGGCAGGGGCGTCAATCCGATAGAAATAATCCCAGCGGTGGAGAACCCCGAGTCTGGTGCCATGGCCCTGAACTGTACGCGTGTGGCCGTTGAGCGCACAACGGGCATGGGACGCATGGTAAAGGTAGAGCCCACGGTGAAGGAACACGGCCCGCCCACAGAGCACGGAAGGCCCATTGTTCAGACCATTACGAGCCAGGAGTACAGGAAACTCAAAAAGGAGAAAGTTTAATTGTCCGGCATAGTCTCGAGAATAAAAGACCGGCTCAAGGACATGAGGAGGCCGGGGTACTACAAGAAGTTCGACCACCACTGGGCCATTGTCGTGGATATAGACAGGTGCAATGGTTGTGAGGCCTGTGTGGTGGCCTGCTATGCAGAGAACAACCTTCCAGTCGTGGGCGAGCAGGGGTGCAATGACAACAGGTTCTTCAACTGGCTCAGGATAGAGAGATACATAGAGGGCGAGTACCCCAACGTAAAGGTCAAGTTCATACCCGTCATGTGCCAGCAGTGCGACCGGGCGCCCTGCGAGATAGGTTGCCCTGTCTATGCCACGTACCACAACCAGGACGGACTCAACGTACAGGTCTACAACAGATGCGTCGGCACCTTTACCTGCGCAACGTACTGCCCCTATGACGTCAGGCGCTTCAACTGGTTTACCTACAAGTGGGACAAGCCCCTTGACGAACAACTGAACCCCGATGTTACTGTGCGCGAGATGGGTGTAATGGAAAAGTGCACCTTCTGCATACAGAGAATCCGCGCCGCCGGAGACAAGGCAAAGGACGAGAAGAGAGAGATACGCGACGGCGAGGTTCAGCCGGCCTGCGTGCAGAGTTGCCCCACAGGCGCCCTTACCTTCGGAGACCTCATGGACCCAAAGAGCAAGGTCTCCAAACTCGCAAAAAACGCTCGCGGGTACAGGCTCTTTGAGGACCTCGAGACAAAACCATCGGTCATATATCTTAAAAGGGTTATGGATTAATGGCTAACAACGAGGCGGGCAGAACCATCTCCTACAGCGAAGTAAACGATGACGTACTTCGCACAATGACAAAGACGGGCACAGGCTACTACGTGCTCCTCGTTGTCTGCGTCCTCCTTGCCGCCGGGCTCTGGGGCGGGGCCTGGGTCCGCCAGATATACACAGGCCAGGGAGTGACCGGGCTCCAGACGCCTGCCTTCTGGGGCATCTACATCGCAAACTTCATCTTCTGGATAGGCATAAGCCACTCCGGCACGCTCCTCTCTGCCATCCTCTTCATAACAGAGACGCCCTGGCGAAGGTCCATCTACCGGAGTGCAGAGGCCATGACCTTTTTCTCCGTCCTGACGGCGGCCATGTTCATCTTCGTACACATGGGGAGGCCCTGGAACTTCTACTGGACTATGCCCTACCCCAACCAGCGCCTGCTCTGGGTGAACTTCATCTCTCCCCTCATGTTCGACGTCTTCGCCATCAGCACCTATGCCACGTCCAGCATGATCTTCCTCTACTTCGGCTCCATCCCGGACCTCGCGGCCATACGTGACAGGACCACGGGCTGGAGGCGCGAGTTCTACGGATATCTCTCCCTTGGCTGGAGAGGAACAGACGCCGAGTGGCACTGGCTGAACAAGGCCTACGGCTTCTTCGCCATCTTCATCATCCCGCTGGCAGTCTCAGTCCACTCCATCGTCTCCTGGGACCTGGCGCTCTCCATGGTGCCGGCCCTCAACAAGACCATCTTCGGCCCCTACTTTGTCGTGGGCGCCATATACTCCGGGTCCGCCGCCATCGTAACACTTATGGTGGTCCTCAGAAAGGCCCTGAAGATACAGAAGTACATCACCACCGAGCACCTCTCGAAACTCTGCATCCTCCTCCTCGTCATGTCGCTCATCTGGAGTTACATCAATGTGGTGGAGGTCTTCACGGGCTGGTTCGCAAATACGAGTTACGAGAACGAGGCCCTCATATACCGCATGCTCAATAGCCCCCTCGCATATCTGTACTGGCTCATGATAGCAACCAACACCTTTGCCCCGCTCCTGCTCATCTCTGGAAAGGTAAGAAGGTGCATCCCTGTTATATTCTTCATATCCCTCGGAATAAACCTTGGTATGTGGATAGAGAGATACCTCCTCGTAGTCGCCTCTCTGCCGAGAAAGTTCTTCCCCTTTATGTGGAACAGTTACATACCGAGTTTTACGGAGATATCCATGACAGTAGGCTCCTTCTTCTTCTTTGTCGTGCTCTTTCTCCTCTTCATAAAACTGTGGCCAAGTCTCTCCATATACGAGATAAAGGAAGACCTGGGTATACCCAGGAGACGTAAAAAAGGAACGCCCCATGAAGATGGCTCCCCTACTTGGTATATTTAAACACGCCGATACCATGATGGAGGCGGCGGACAGGCTCAAGAAGACTGGCTATGGAGTCACGCTCTTCTCGCCCGTGCCCCTTGGTCACGAGCCCGAGTATCACAACATTGCACAGCGCCACAACTATGTCCGCTATTTTACGCTCTTTGGCGGTGTGACCGGGTTCTTTGGCGGTATAATCCTTACCCTCGGCACAGCGGCCCTATATATACTCCCCAGGGGCGGTAAGCCCATCTTCGCGGCAACACCCACGCTCCTGCTCTCTTACGAGACGAGCATACTTGCTGGCGTGCTCATGACACTCCTTGGGTTCTGTATTATCGCCAGACTGCCGAACCTTGGCAAGGGAAGGCTCTATGACCCCATCGCCAGCGTAGACGGATTCGGTCTGCTCGTCGAGGGCATAAGAGAAGACATGTATGACGAGGTGGAGGAGATACTCAGGGACTTTGGCGCCTATGAGGTGAAACAACTGAAGAATACCCTCTCCCTCTATGATGAGACCTGATATGAAGAGGCTTAGTACAATAACAGCGCTTGCCTTCCTGGCCCTCATGGTCCCTGCCCTGGCCTATGCATGGCCCTGGTCCTGGGACATGTACCACCAGAGGAACCACCGCGCACAGGAAGAGCCGGCACCCCCGCAACCAGATGGCATTGTCTCCATAGAGGGTAAACCCTTCTTTGCCAAAGACAGGGCCGAGGCCGCAACCCTGAAGAACCCGGTAAAGCCTACACCAGAGGCCCTCAAGAAAGGACGCTCCCTCTTCAGGATATACTGCCTGCCCTGCCACGGCGCAACAGGACACGGCGATGGCTTGGTGGGTAAGAAATACATACCCCCTACGGACCTGACCTCTGACTACGTCCAGAATAAGCCCGATGGGGATATCTTCTACACCATCACCAACGGCGGCCTTGCCGTCATGCCCTCCTACGGAGACTCCGTGGACAAGATGGACAGATGGTACATAGTAAACTACATACTGCACCAGTTAAAAAAAGAAGAGACTGCGGGAAAATAGAGATATGAACAAATACGGCATAAGGTCCATGCTCCTACCGGTCCTGCTCATAATACTGGCAAACGGCATAGTATCATTCGCCTACGTTGCCTCGCACAACTCCGAGAGCCCCACGCTCTGGGCGCTCCTTGCCGTCAACTATCTCTTCTTCCTCGGGCTCACGCAGACAGGTATAGTCTTCTCTGCAATAATGCGCGTGGCAAAATCCACATGGGCCCAGTACTTCAACAGACTTGGCGAGATCCTGACGCTCTCCTTCATTCCCGTGGGCTTCATAGGCTTCGTAATCATATACTTCGGAGGAGCAGAGCACCTCTTCTACTGGATGCAGCACGGCGCCGGGCACGCCGCAAACGCAGCCGCACAAGCCGTAGAACAAACAGCAGAACACGCTTCTGCACATGGGGGCCACTCGAGCCCCTGGCTCAATACCGACTTCTTCATCTGGCGCTACGTCGTCACCATGCCCCTCTTCTATCTCCTCAGTTACCTCTACTTCCGCGGTAGCCGAGAAGAAGAGGCCTATGAGAACATACCCGATGCACTCAGGGTAAAGATGAACTTCCTCGGGGGCTTTGTCATGTTTTTTTATGTCTGGGCCAATACAAACGTGGCCTGGGACTTTGCCATGATGATAATACCTCACTGGGAGAGCACGATCTTCCCAGGCTTCTACTGGGTTGGCAACCTCCTTGCAGGGCCGGCCTTCCTCTACCTCATGGCTCGCGTCTTCATAAAGAGAGGCCCAGAAGACCCCGACCCCGACCTCGACCACATTGAGCCCATGGGAAAGTTCTTCATGGGGTTCGTCCTTACCTGGGTATACATGTTCTGGTCACAGCACATCGTAGAGTGGTACCCGGAACTCACGGAAAAATACGGCCCTCTGCTCAAGCAGATGAGCGGCCACTACCAGCCCGTCTTCATAGCCATGCTACTTGCCGTCTTTATCCTGCCCTTCTTTCTCCTCTTGTTCCGCAGGATAAAACTCACTACCATCGGCATCACTGCAGTGGCAATCATACTATGCATAGGCCTCTGGCTGAATCGCTACCTCATGATAGTCCCTGTCTACTCAGACGGCTCAGAGGCGGCGCTCGGCACATACGTGAACATCTCTCTATTTCTCGGCTTCCTCGCCGCAACCATGCTCTCCCTGATAGTCTTTTTCAGACTCTTCCCTGATGTCAGCATCAGGGTGGAGAGACCTGGCCAGGGGGGGCATTGAGGCGGTCCATGAGAACAGGTGAGCCTACCTTCCCGGGTCTACCCTCCCCGGTCACCTGCTCGGACAATGACAGGAAAGCCATGAAGAATAAGCAAAAAAAAGGGCCTAAAAAGCCTTGACACTAAATCAGCGTTTTAGTAAGATTTAGCCTCACAAAAAAACAACAACCTGCTCCTGGACAGAGCAGGTGGCAGAAACCTAAGGAGGTAAAACCGGTTATGAAGAAGAGTCTATCGTTAATGTCCGCAATCGCCGTTTTAACGCTTGCCGTGGCGCCCAATGTATGGGCAGAGGCGGCAGAAGGCGCGCAACACGGCGCGGGCGGCGGGCACATCATGTTCTTTACGGTTGTGGGCCTGGCCGCCGCAATAGGCATGGCCATAGCCTCTTTCGGAACCGGTCTTGCCCAGGGTAACGCCGTAAGAGGCGCTGTCGAGGGTATAGCGA
>CAYOVP010000031.1:0-21781 GCA_964407495.1 uncultured Thermodesulfobacteriota bacterium | reverse complement strand
AACCCCGGACCACCTGCTTAAAAGGCAGATGCTCTACCAACTGAGCTAGCGGCTCCTAATCTTTGGATCACAAAAACCTCAATATCTTTTAATAACACAGATATGCGAGAATTGTCAAAATCTTTTGCTCTCATCAGACGACACTCTACCCTCACCATGGTCTCATAGCCCCCATCCCCCCTGCATGGCCCATCTGCATGCCAGAGGTATGACGGCCCTTATACACAGGCCCCCTTCAGCCACTTCAGATAGGCCTCGCTTCCTTGCGCGATTTCAAAGGCAATGACCTCCGGCACGTCATAGCCATGCAGTTCGATGACCCTGTCCCTGAGCGCACCAAAGCGGGCCCTCGTGGTCTTTATGATACAGAGGGCCTCGGTCTCTTCCTCCACCTCCCCCTCCCACCTGTAAATGGACTCGACCCTGGGGACTATGTTACAACAGGCAGCAAGCCTCTCTCTCACAAGGGCGCGCGCAATGTGCCGCGCCTCGTCGACATCAGAGGTGGTGACAAGACATACCATAGTACCTTCACCTGCATCTTTATCCTTAGCATTATTCACCGAGCATCTCCCTTATCTTTCTCTCCATCTCTGCCCTGTGCGTACCGGCCCAGTACATGCGGCCACAAGATGGGCACGTGGAAAAGCGACCCTGCGTGAAAAAGACATAGGGCGGAACCTGCCCCTCGACAGAATCCCTGGAGATCTCCTTAAGGGCAACGTTGCACCTTACACACCTCGTAAAGGATCTGTCCAACTTGAGACCAAAGCACCTTACAACCTCGCGGACCTGGTCTTCGAAGCAATCGCCATGAACGAGAAATACGCGGCCCCGAAGCAGCCGCCTCCTTGCCAGCAGTGTGTCTCTTGTAAGGACGACGCGATCTTCTCTAATGGCGCGCTCTATGAGTTCTTCGTCCTCTATGGCCCTTTCATACTCTGCGTCCACGCCAAGGATGCGGAGCCACGTAGCAAGGCGTCCAAGCATGGCGTCCACAAAGAACCGCCTCGTGCAACCACCCCTCTTCATCCACTAACCGAAGAATACCTGGGCGATACGGTATAGTTCCATGTCCACGGTACGAGTGGTACTTGTTGCCTCCTTCAGCGATACCTCGACAATCTCGCCGCCATGAAGCGCCGCCATCTTCCCGAAACTACCGTCGCGCACCATCTCTATGGCCTTTATGCCGTAACGCGTGGCAAGTATCCTGTCATAGGCCGATGGCGATCCGCCGCGCTGAAGGTGGCCCAACACCACGTAACGCGTCTCGATGCCCGTCCTCTCCTCTATGTCATTGGCCACGAACTCTGCTATGCCGCCGAGCCGTACGTGCCCAAAGGCGTCGAGGCCCTTCTTCCTCGTCACCACACCTCCAGAGCCCTTGGGATAGGCACCCTCGGCAACGACGATAAGGCTGAAGGTCTTGCCCTTTTCCATGCGGCTCTTCACAAAGCCACAGACCTCGTCCATCTCAAAGGGCTTCTCAGGTATGAGTATGGCGTCGGCCCCGCCTGCAAGGCCTCCGCAGACGGCTATCCAGCCTGCGTGCCTGCCCATGACCTCTACCACCATGACCCTGTGGTGCGACTCAGTGGTGGTATGGAGCCTGTCAAGGGCCTCGGTGACTATGCCTACGGCCGTATCAAAACCAAAGGTAGCATCAGTACCCGTAAGGTCGTTGTCAATGGTCTTTGGCACACCCACGGTATTTATGCCCATATCAAAGAGTTTGGCCGCAACGCCAAGCGTATCATCGCCGCCGATGCAGACAAGGGCGTCCAGCGAGAGGGCCTTTATGTTGGCAAGGGTCTTCTCAAGGTCACCCTCCTGCTTGAAGGGGTTTGTCCTCGATGTGCCGAGTATGGTACCTCCCTTCTGAAGTATGCCAGACACCTCCCTCTCGGTAAGGTCGAAGACATCGCCGTCCACGAGCCCCTTCCAGCCGTCGCGTATGCCCGTAAACCCGAAACCGAGTTGAAGTCCACGCTTTACCACGGCCCTTATGACGGCATTAAGGCCCGGACAATCGCCTCCTCCTGTGAGTATGCCTACCTTCATAGCCACCACCTCCGTCTCAGGTTACAGGTTTCTTTCTGAGTCGCACACTGGCCTGCCCTCTTGCAAGGGTTTGTGCAGAGGAAAGAAGGGCCTCGCATCAGGGCCCTGCCTCTGCACAGGGGTCTCACGACCCACCGCGCCGGGAAGACTTCAGTCCGCCTTTGCAATGGGAAGGCGAACCATAAAGACCGTTCCACCGCCGGGCCTGCTCTCCGCGGAGATTACGCCGCCATAGGTCTCTACAATCTCCTTGCAGATACTGAGCCCAAGGCCCGCACCGCCGGCCTCGCGGGACCGTGCCTTGTCCACTCGGTAGAACCTGTCGAAGATGTGTGGAAGGTCCTCCTCGCCAATGCCCACGCCAGTGTCACTTACCCTGAATACAGCCTCTGCGCCCTCTATGTCAAGGGAGAGTTCCACCTCTCCGCCCTTCTCAGTGTACTTGATGGCATTGTCAATGAGGTTGTAAAAGAGTTGGCCGAGCCTCAAGGGGTCTCCCTCCACAACTGCCTGCACGTTTCTCACTATCCTCAGGCTTACGCCCCGCTCCATGGCAAAGCGTTTAAAGTGATCGTACCTCTCGGTGAGTATCATCTCGAGGTGTACATCCTCTCTCGGCGCGGCATCTCTCTCTACACCTATCTTGGTGAGATCAAGGAGATTCTTGACTATCCCGCTCATCCTGTCCACTTCCTCGAGGCTGCTCCTTATTGCCTCGCGCATGGCCTCCACGTCACCGGCGCTTCGAAGGGCTATCTCCATCTCGCCCTTGAGTATGGTAAGGGGCGTCTTGAGTTCGTGCGAGGCGTCGGCGCTGAACTGCTTTATCTGCCGGAAGGAGTCCTCGAGACGTTCTATCATCTCGTTCACCGTGCTCGCCAGCATGCCTATCTCGTCCCCCCTGTTCTCCACCTCTATACGCTCGTTGAGGTTCTCTGCACTTATGCGCCGTGCCGTTGCCGTAATGGAGGCCACTGGCGCGAGGGCCTTGCGCGCAAGGAAAAACCCTATTACACCGGCCACCACGAGAGAGGCCGCGGCACCGAAGATGAAGATATAGAAGAGCGAGTGAAAGACCTCTTCCATGAGTTCAAGGGAAGAGCCCACCTGCACGATGGCCACGAGGCCCTTGCCCTTGAGTATGACGGGCTTTGAGAGGAGCCGGACCGGGAACCTCCCCCTGATGTGCACTATCTCATAGGTGGCAAGTCCCTTTACGGCGTTCTTGTAGGTCTCTTTCTTGAGCGGGAGGACGAACTTGCCGAGCCCTGAGGAGACGGCAACCACCTTGCCATGGGCCTCGCGGATCTGTATGTGGTTGCCCGAGGTACGTATGCCAAAGAACTTCTCCAGTATGACGACAAAATCGCCTGGAAGAAAGAGTTCACCCCTTGGGTTGATGATCGTATGGGGGAGCATATCCGCCACAGAGGTTATCTGTTCGTCTATGCGCCTTATGAATATGCTGTATAGCGAGTAGGAGAAGATGACGCCCATGGAGAGGAAACTTATCATGAGCAGGGAGACGTACCAGAAGGTAAGCCGCGTACGGATGGAAAAGGTCATCTATAGCCCCTCCGGCAATCTCATCAGGCCCCGCCACCCCACCCGCGCGCGGCCTCTATTCCGGCTATCTCCATGAGCCTCTCGGGCGCTGTGATGATGATTTCTTTTCTCTTGATCGATATGATGCCCTCTTCCTTGAAACCCTTGAGGAGCCTGATGCTCGTCTCCTGTGTGATGCCGAGGAGTTCGGCTATCTCGAGCCGCGAGAGCGTGAGGTTCAGGCGTATCCCCTCGTCTGTACGCACGCCGTACTCACCTGCAAGGGTGGCCAGAAGGTGGGCGAGTTTTTCCCTGGCATTCAGGAGCCCAAGATTGCCTATGCGTTCATAGGCCTCGTTGAGTTCACGACCAAGGGAGAGGATGAGTTTTCTCGCTATGGCGCTGTCGCTGTCTATGATATGGAAAAAATCGCTCTTGCTGATATAGCAGAGTTCGCAGTCCTCCATGGCTATGGCAGTATTGGTGAAGAACTCCGCACCATAGAATATCTCAAAGCCCAGGATATCGCCTGGGTTGAGTATCTTTATTATCTGCTCCTTGCCAGATGGAGCGGCCCTGAGGAGTTTTACCCTGCCGGAACGCACCACGTAGAGGCCCTCTACACGGTCGCCCTCGAGAAAGATTACATCGCGCTTGCTGAAGGTGGAAAAAACTATGACGTCCTTGAACGCGTCGAGTTGTCCTTCCGAGAGGTCGGTAAAGAGGGTGTTCTCCTTTATGAGGCACTGGCAGAGCGAGCAGTAATCACCATGATGTGTACCTGTGTCCATGTACTTCACCTTATGGGCCCATGGCCCCTGCGGTTGAGGTCGGGTGCTGTGGTCTACTACTGCCAAGGGCAGATCCTGGCCCAGAGAGGCCGACTTGCCTAAGCACCTTGTTTTTCAGACTATTTCATTATAACAGATTTGTACCTTTACACAAAGCCCGCCTGGCCCTTATAGCGGCCAGGGGCGTTCAGGCTCTCTCGTCCCCTTCTATTCAGATATTCAGAGGCTCGGCCAGGCCCTTGTCTTCTCTCCTCTTCTGACGCCTCTCAGAAAAACTTTTCAAGTGCCTCGGCAACTGTTGCCACTCCCTCTACGCCCATCCCCTCCGGCTTCTTGACCCCCTTGAGGTTCCCCCTGGGAAGGACGCACCTTGTAAAGCCGAGTTTGAATGCCTCGGCCAGGCGCTCGCCAGGGCGTCCCACTGCACGTACCTCTCCGGTAAGCCCCACCTCGCCGAAGACCACTGTCTTTGGGTCAAGGGGCCTCTCGAGAAAATTTGACGAGATGGAGGCTATAATGGCAAGGTCTGCGGCAGGCTCGTTGAGGCGAATGCCGCCTGCAACCTTTACGAATATGTCGTGGTTATTGAGCGTCATGGCGGCCTTTTTCTCAAGGACAGCGGCAAGTATCATGACCCTGTTGTAGTCCACGCCCACTATGGTCCGCCTTGGCACCCCAAAGGCCGTTGGACAGAGAAGCGACTGCACCTCTACGAGGACTGTGCGCGTGCCCTCTACGCTCGGCACCACTGCAGAGCCCGGGGCACCGAGGGGGCGCTCTGCCAGAAAGGCCTCAGAGGGGTTTCTCACCTCCCTCAGCCCGGCATCGGTCATCTCGAAGATGCCTGTCTCCATGACCGATCCAAAGCGGTTCTTCACGGCACGCAGGAGTCTGTAGAGGTGGTCTTTATCTCCCTCGAAGTACAGGACCGTGTCCACCATGTGCTCAAGGGCCTTGGGCCCGGCGATAAAGCCCTCTTTTGTAACGTGTCCTATTAGAAAGAGCGTTGCATCGAGGCCCTTTGCCCTGGTAATGAGCCGTGCCGAGGTCTCTCGGAGCTGGGTGAGAGAGCCTGGCGAGGCCTCGCACTCCGAGGTGAAGAGGGTCTGGACAGAGTCTATGACAATGGCCACTGGCTCTGTCATCTTGATGGCCTCGAATATCTTCTCAAGGGAGGTCTCGGCTGCCACCAGCAGGTCATCCGAGGATACGCCGAGCCTCTCTGCCCTCATGCCAATCTGGCGGAGCGATTCCTCACCAGTGATATAGAGGGCCCTGCCGCCCCTCCTGGTAAGACTGCCCATGGCCTCGAGTATGAGCGTGGACTTACCTATTCCCGGCTCTCCCCCAATGAGCACGGCCCCGCCTGGCACCATGCCGCCGCCAAGGACCCTGTCAAACTCGCCAAGGCCTGTCTGTACGCGGCAGACCTCTACCCCCTTGAGGTCATTTACAGCAAGGACCTTCAGTTCCTCGCCAGGTATGCCAGAGGCGCGAGGGCCCCCGGCGACCTTTTCCTCGATGAAGGTGTTCCACGATGAGCACCCGGGGCACCTCCCGAGCCACTGCAGAGACCTGTGCCCGCAGGTCTGGCAACTGTACTGAAGGCGGTTCTTCCTGCTCATCATGGGTTCCTCTCATGGCCGGGGGCATGACTGATTAAGTATCAGACCAGGGCCTTTAGAGCCCTGCTTCTCTGGCAATCAGGCAAGTATCGGCCATTGCCGTAAGGCATGGAAAAAACAGTAAAAGATTGACAAAGAAGGCTGTTTTGTTATGATAAGGCAAAAACTCGGGATAATGATGAACGCAGCCAAGGCAACTCCCACAACAATACTAAATGAACTTAACAAGGCTGTCAAGATGCACAACTTCTATCCCACCGGCCACCCTCACTTCAAGAGGGCTCTCTCGCAGTGCGTGGAGCATATAAAGGACTTTGTCACCGAATCTGAGGACCTGAAATACACCATAAGCCCGCGGGGTTTCGAGCACCGCTCGAGACGCATCGGCGCTGACTCGGAAGAAATTGTGGAACTGGCAAAAAGATTCTTCCTCAGGAAGATTCGCGAGTTTTCCATAACCTGGAGGGTCTCGGAAGGGGACATCCAGGGCCTTGTAGAGGTCCTTCGCATGGAGCCATCCGAGGTCTCGGGCGCGGGCGGTCCGGAGAGGGTCTTCGCTGAACGCGGCATCGAGGGCATACTGCTCAATGAAATGCGTTACGAGGACCTGAAGAGGCTCAAGTCGGAGATACAGTCCGAGATAAAGATAGAGAAGGAAGAACCCCAGGTACTGGCCGTTGAGCCTGGTGATGAGAGCATAGAAGCCGACGATACAGAGGGAGACAAGGTAGTACGCCCCGAGGCAGATGGCGAGGCATCGGACGAGGCCCTCCTCGATATGATAGAAAAGATACGTACGGAGAGAGATTTTCTCAGGTTCAACGACCTCTCCGTAAGGATCAAGGAACGGTGCACCGCCCTTATTGCCATCAACTCCCTTGCCGATGTACTGGAGGCGGTCCTCGTCTTTCACGAACTCTCGAAAGAAGAGCCAGACCTGCCACAGGACCTCGCAGGACTTGCGCGAACACAGTTAAGGGCCCTTCTGCGTTCCGAGATACTTCTCCGTTACATGGCAGAGAGGGTAGGCGCCAAGGACGAGGTGCGACGAGAGTCCTTACAGGAGTGCCTCCTTCTTGCAGGAGACCATGTCATCGACATACTCATAGATAACGCTGTACAGGCCGCAGAGGCCACTGTCAGGCGCAACATCTTCGACACTCTTCTCCTCTTCGGCCAAAGGCTTCTACCCCATATCGAAGAGCGAATCAAGAGTAGTACATGGTACGAGGTACGGCAGATGGCCGTGCTCCTTGGTGAGATAGGTGACCCGCAGAACATAGGACTACTGGAGCAGATATACTCCCACGAGAACGTGAAGGTGAAGAAAGAGGCCTTGAAGAGCCTTGCCCGCATCCCCTCACGCGAGGCAGCGGAGATCCTCTCCATGGCCCTCTCCGAGGACGACCCTTCTCTCATTGCCCAGGCAATAGTCTCCCTTGGATGTCTCCGCGATACTTCTGCACTCGTCACCATATCGGAGATGGCCCTCAAGTGGGAGCCCTTTGCCAAGGACCACAACATACAGAAAGAGGCCATAAAGGCCCTCGGTAACATCGGGAGCAACGCGGCCACGCCCACGCTTAAAAAGATACTCATGCGCAGATCATGGTTCGCCAAGCAGGAGAACGAAGAACTCCGCGAACTCGCTGCCAAGTCGCTGGGCATGATAGGCGATGACGAGGCATATGAGGTTCTCCGCCAGGCCATGAAAAAGACTGAGGGCTCGCTCTACACTACGTGCAAGAGGGTGCTCGAACGAAAGGACCGCAAACCTGAAAATGTATAGGACAGAGATACTGAAGAGCCTGAACGGCGCCTTGAGAAGCACCAAACTCTACCCCCCCGGTCACCCGGCAATACGCGGCAGTGCCGTAAAGACGGGCGAGCACGTAAAGAACATGCTCTATGGCGAGGAGAGTTTTCTCATAGGACTCGTGGAGGGAGCCATAATCTTCGATGAAGACCCTGTCCCCAAGAGCGAGAGGCTATACCCGGAACTCATAGGGTTCATGAGAGATAAGAAGATCGCCTCCATCATATTCGAGAGCGGTGTCTCGGAGGAGGAGATCTTCGGGCTCATCGAGATACTCACGGGCCCGCCCATGATGGAGAAGGAACTTAAGAACGCCATGAGCGCCCGCGGCATATCTCACATAAAGATCAAGCCTGCATCCGAGGGGCCGAGTAATTACCTCGAAGTGTACAACGGTGCTGTGGACGCTGTCAGGAACGCCATGGACGAGGTACGCCTCGGTAAGATTCCCCAGTCAGGCCCAGTAAACAACGTTATCGACGAGGTGGCCGAGTGCGTCTTTGCAGACAGGGACGCAATGCTTGGCCTTGCCATGATAAAAAACTATGACAACTACCTCTTCAATCACTCGGTCAATGTGGCCATACTCGCTGTCTCGCTTGCCGAGGCTATGGGGCTGGACAGGGAGGACATCCACAGCATAGGTGTTGGTGCCCTGCTCCATGACATAGGGAAGACGGGTGTATCAGAGGATATAATCCGCAAGCCCGGCGGGCTCAGTTCCGAAGAATGGCAACAGGTAAAGGCCCACCCCAAAATAGGCGCAGACATCATCAAGAGGATGGAGGGCATAGACGATACGGCCTCGAGCATAGTATACGAGCACCACATAAAATACGACCAGACAGGCTACCCGGAGGAGCACGGCGACCTCAACCCCTACAGCCATATCATCACCATCTGCGACGCCTACGATGCCCTCACCACGCTCAGGGTATACCAGAAACCGCACAACCCCGTAGAGGCCCTCAAGATAATGAACAACTTTGCTGGCAGAAGTTTTCACCCCGAGATACTAAAGACCTTCACCAACATGATAGGCATCTACCCCGTGGGCACGCTGGTGCGGCTGTCCAGCAAGGAGGTAGGCATTGTCACCCATGTCTACGCCGAGAGGCCCTTGAGACCCACTCTCAAACTCATTACAGATACCGAGGGCAAGAGGCTTGAAGCCCCCGTGAGGCTGGACCTCGCGGAAGAGGGCAGGGAAAACCTGGAAATCGTCTCCACCGTAAACCCGGCCACGCTGAATATGGAACTGGGCGATTTCTTCAAGAGCGAGGCCACCTCTGAGAAAGAAGGCGCCGGCACCATCTGAGAGGCCCGCCTGCAAGACACCTCCAGAGACCCTCCAGAGAAAACCGCTCCTGCCCGGCGGCTCCATCCGTGTAAGACAAGTTTTAATGAGAAAGGTAAGAACGCAAGGCCACCTGGCTCCTGGTCAGTAGCAGAGCATCATTGCAACATATCCACCCTTCCCCCATTCCCCCCTCCTGCTCAGCCCCGCCATGCCCGTAAGGCTCCCCCTGCACTTCTCCAGGTTCAGGCTTCCATCACGCCCAGGGCCCTAATGGCAGAGGCCTTCATCCGCCGATTGCCCTTTACAGCGAAATAGAGCATGGCATCCTCTGCCCTCTTGTCGCCTATACGGCCTATAACGGCAATGGCGCGCTCCACCACACCGGGGTCTTCGCTCTTGAGGGCATGCATGAGAGGGTTTATGATCCTTCTGTCCGTGTACAGGCCTATGGCGTCCACTGCCGAACGCACCACTATGGGGCTCTCGTCCTTCAGTGCCTCGACGAGGTGTACAAGAACGGCCTCGTCCCTCATGCTCCCCAGTGAGCGCACAGTTGCGGCACGTACGTCTTCAGAAGGGTCCTTGAGGGCGCTGGCAAGGACGTCTATTACATCCTGCCCCTTGAGATCCGAGAGTGCGTACACTATGCGGATCTTGTCGAGCATATCTCCCTCTTGGAGGACTTTTTTCAGACGCTCAAGGCTAAGACGCACCTGGAGCCTCTCCAGTGCCTCGGCAGAGAGCCTGCGGATCTCCACGTCATCGCTCTGCAGGTCCTGGAGGAGAATCTCTTTTCGCTTCGCAAGGTTACTCATGTCGTAAATATTATACCATTCACCTTTGGCCTGCAAGAAATTTGTCTTTCCATGCCTCCATTGCCTGCACCGCGCGTTCGGCCTGTGCATCTCGCCTCTCGCGCCGTCTCCTGTAGCCCTCTATGGGCGCGAGTATGCCGAAGTTGGCGTTCATGGGCTCAAGCGCCCCTTCTCTCGGCGCCGTTATATGCAAGAGCAGGGCCCCTGTCATGGTCACCCCGGGAGGGGTAACTGTATCGAGGCCCAGGGCACGACGCGCCGCGTTTATGCCGGCGATTATTCCCGTGGCACCGCTCTCGCAGTATCCCTCTACGCCGGTTATCTGCCCTGCAAAGAAGAGGTCTGGAGAAGATCTTGCCTCGAGCGAGGGTAAAAGGACACGCGGAGAATCCATGTAGGTGTTCCTGTGCATCTTCCCGTAGCGGACGAACTCGGCCCCTGCGAGGGCTGGTATGAGACGAAAGACACGGGCCTGCTCGGGAAAGGCCAGACGTGTCTGGAAACCGACCATGTTATAGAGCGTACCGGCCCTGTCCTCCCTCCTGAGTTGCACCACAGCCGCTGGCCGTCTGCCAGTGGCCGGATCTACGAGGCCCACGGGCTTAAGCGGGCCGTACCGCAAGGTCTCGGGGCCGCGCTCGGCCATGGACTCGATGGGCATGCAACCCTCGAAGAGGGCCGAGTCCTCGAAGGACCTTGGTGTGACACGCCTCGCCGAGAGGAGTTCTTTTACAAAGCAGTGGTACTCAGCCTCGTCCATGGGACAGTTCAGGTAATCGTCCTCTCCCTTTCCGTAGCGAGAGCCGAAGAAGGCCTTTGTCATGTCCACTGACTCAGATGTTATGACCGGCGAGACGGCATCGAAGAAGTAGAGATTGCCGGCCCCGAGGCCCTCCTCGATGGAGGCCGCGAGCGCCTCCGAGGTAAGGGGCCCTGTGGCAATGACAAGAGGCCTGTCTGTGGGTATCTCCCCTATCTCCTCCCGAACGACCTCTACGCCCATGGCCTCGAGCCTCTCGGTGATTATGCGCGAGAACTCGGCGCGGTCTACGGCAAGGGCCGAGCCCGCTGGCACGCGTGCCTCGTCAGCCGCCTCCATCATGAGTGACCCAAGGGACCTCATCTCTGCCTTGAGTACGCCGTGGGCCCTATGGAGGGCGAGAGACTTCAGGGAGTTGGAGCAGACGAGTTCACCAAGGCCATCCATGCTGTGGGCAGGCGAGAAACGCCTGGGCTTCATCTCGAAGAGCCTTACCTCGCAACCGAGGCGCCGTGCGGCAGCGGCGGCCTCTATGCCCGCAAGTCCCCCGCCTATGATGGTTACCTTTCTCAATGCATGACCCCTTCGCAGACTATTTCCAAGGCCCCCATTACTGGTTCGCCCCAGAAAAATGTAAGGTATTGTCTTGTGGTCCCAGACAACATGATACCGCCCCTTGGAGATACTATCAAGGCCCCGGCCCCTGGACCACATCGCAAACATCGAGCCAGACCTTGCCAGAGGGCCGCGGATATGTTAATTTTTCTCCATGGAAACAAAGATGACGAGGGCACACCTCATAATCAAGGGCCGGGTACAGGGCGTATTCTACAGGGCCAGCACCATCAAGACGGCCAGCGCAGACAACTGCAGGGGCTGGGTGCGCAACAGGCCCGATGGCACGGTAGAGGTAATGGTAGAGGGCGAGGAGGCCTCTGTCAAGCGGTTCATATCCTGGTGCAGGCAGGGCCCGCCAATGGCAGAAGTCTCGGAAGTACTCGTAAACTGGGAGGAGTACTGCGGAGAGTTCAGGGATTTTTCCATTAGATAGCGACCTGGCCAGGGGGCGCGTACGAAGATATTTACAGGTACGGTTACTGATAAGCAGCAGGCCCCTGGGCAACTCGCAACTCGTCCAAGCCCTGAGCCGACCTCACCATGCAAGGCCCCAGGGCCTTCTTGCCACGATATGCTAAAAAACCAGGGGAGAAGAAAAACAAGACACCATGCCAGCATACCCATCTTCATGGCGGCACTCATGCTGGCAGTCTTCCTTGCAACGGGTTGTTCCCATGAGAGGCCTCCGCGCGCCTTTCTCTTCCCAGGCCAGTACGCCCTCGAGGGCTACGGCGCAGAGGGCGATACGGTCTTCTACGAAGACCCCATGGTGCGGATCCGGGCGCGGCAGATAAGGGACAAGACGTCCATGGTCTCCTCGCTCACATCAGAACTCTTTGACGAAGGCCTTGTCCTCGTAAGGATGGATATAACCAACAAGTCCAGGTACCGCCTGCTCTACGACCCGGCACTTACTTCGCTCCGCGACAGCGGGATGGGCTACTTCAAGCCGCTGGACTTTACGGAACTGTACATGATGAAGGTCAAGAAGAGGAGGATACGCTCTTCCCTCGAAAAAGCGGGTGAGACCTTCTATGACCTTGCCGAGAGGGTCGGCCCCGGTGTCACTGTCTCCAAGATACTGGTCTTTCCTCCCCTCACGAAAAAGGCGGATGAGGCCGAACTCGTGATGAAGAGCATATACGTGGGAAAAGAGATTCTCGACCTCACATTCAACTTCGAGATAAGGCCCGAAAAAGTGGGAGAGAGGGCCAAGAACTGAGAAAAGGGGACAGAAGGGATGAGGCGCCTGGGCAGGAAAGAACCAGTGGCCCGCCCATCTCTTCTCTGAACGCCCCCCTCTATCTCGGTGAGGCCTGTCCTTGAGACGATACCCCCGCCTTGCACAGGGCCAGAGCCTCAGGGCATGAGTTCCTTTATCTTCTTTCCCGCTTCCTCGGCCTTTTTCCCTGCCTTCCTGGCGCTCTCGGTCATATGGTGGAGTTTCTTCTCATACGCTTCCACACGCACTGCGGCCCTGTCCGCGTGCCTTCCAAGAGACCTCAGATAATCGGCGCCACCGTAGAAAACAAAGAAAAAGGCGGCCAAGAGGCCTACGAGAACACCTATGAGGAACCTCGTCATCTTCTGTCTCCCCTATACCGTCTCAACCCTGTCCATCGCACCCTCGGTCTACTTTCACACAAAAACACGTTCTATCCTCTCCTTGCCGGGCCCGAAGAAGGCCCCAAGATCATAGAGGTGGGTACTTTCTCCCACCTATCCAGCCTTTTGCAGTCTCTATCCAGTCCCCTTCAACTTAGGAAACCTCTGAATAATTCGTCCCTGAATTATTCAGAGACGGGAAAGAAAAAGCGCGGTTTTTCTTTACCTCACATTTTCAAGGACTTATCAGCCATGAAAATGGCGGCCCATCCCTGGGCCGCAGGAAACTCTGAATTAATCAGACTTTCCTTAGCCCCAGTTTTTTCCTCATCTCCAGCGCTTCCTTGTAGACCTCTGTCCTGCTGAGGCCCGCCTCTCTCGTTACGGCCCGGACTACTTCCTTCAGGGGCAAACCCTGGCCAAGGAGTTCTTCCATCATCGCCCTTGCCCCGGTCTCGTCCATGGCCACTTCTTCGAGACGGAAGACAAGGGCTATCTCGCCCTTCAGGCCACGTCCAGCCAGGCCGGCCATTACCTCGTCCAGTCTTCCCCTTATTACTTCCTCATATACCTTTGTCATCTCTCTCACAACGGCCAGGCTCACGTTGCCAAGCACCTCGCGGGCCTCGGCGAGCGAGGCTCCGAGCCTGCGCGCTGTCTCGAAGACGACTACTGTTGCACCGTAGCCTCTACGGAGGGAGAGAAAGAACCTCTTGCGCCTGGCGCTCGAACGCGGCACAAAGCCCTCGAAGGAGAACCTGTCCATGGGGAAACCAGAGAGTTGCAACGCCGCTATCACTGCCGAGGGCCCCGGCACTACCCGAAGGGGTATGGAGTTCTGGATACAGAGTTCTACGAGAGGGAAACCAGGGTCAGAGACCCCTGGCGTGCCGGCGTCGGATATGAGGGCAAGGTTGGCACCAGACCTCAGGCGCCTGAGAAAAAGCCTTGCCCGCGCACCTTCATTGGCGACAAAGGAACTCTCCATGGGGGTATCTATGCCATAACGCGAGAAGAGTTTCCTCGCAACCCGCGTATCCTCGGCCACAACGAGGTCGACTTCCTTGAGTACCCTCAAGGCCCGGAGCGTGATGTCCTCCAGATTGCCTATGGGTGTTGATACGAGGTACAGTGTACCGGGCGTGAGGCTATTTCTTGTCTTTCGGACCATATGCCCCCCTACTTCCTCTTCTCAAAGACCATGGCCGCGGCACTGGTCATGACAACGGCGAAGACCACTACAAAGACGATATCCAGGGCATAGGACATCTCGGGCACGAGCCTGCCGCCACCTGGCAGGAGGACGTGCTTGAAGGCGTCTACGCCGTAACTAAGGGGGTTGGCGTATGAGAAGACGCGTATGACCCCAGGTATGGCCCTTATTGGAAAGAGCGCACCAGAGAGAAAGAACATGGGCAGTACGATGAAGTTCATTATAACGTTGAACCCCTCCAAAGACGTGAGAAAGGATGCCACAAAGAGCCCCAGCGATGTTATGGCAAGGGCCAGGGCAGTCATGAGGAGTATCATTACGATGAAGTCCAGGGGGCCGACATCGAGGCCGACGAGGGGTGCGATGAAGAGAAGGAGCGTGCCTTGGAAGACGGCAAGGGCCGTACCACTCAGGAGTTTTCCCATCACTATGGTGACCCTCGAGACAGGGGCAACGAGCATCTCGCGCAAGAAACCGAACTCCCTGTCCCATACCACGGAAATGGTGGAGAATATGGAACTGAAGAGAATGGTCATACCCACTATGCCAGGGAGTATGAACTGTATGTAATCGGCCCCTCCCCTGGCATCGATTATCTTCGTAAAGCCCGTTCCCACAATGAAGAGCCAGATGAGGGGGCGGACTATGGAGACCACGAAACGGCCCTTCTGGCGGAAGAACCGCTTGAACTCCCTCATCACGATGACGTATATGGCCTTGTATGAGAAGAGCATCAACACCTCATCTGCGTGGCCTCGATCCACTGGCCTTTGCGCCGGGGCGTGGGGGGGCCTCACCATCACGGATCTCCCTCCCCGTAAGGTCTATGAAGACGTCTTCGAGGCTCGGCCTCTTGAGGCTCACAGAGAGGACCTCCACGCTGAGGGCATCGAAGAGTTTGGGGATGAACTTCTCCCCCCCCTCAACGTTCAGCGCCAGGCTCTCGTCCACCATGCGGGCCTTCAGGCCAAACCCCTTCTCAATTTCCAAGGACGCGAGCATGTTATCGGATGTCTTCAGGTATATGGTATCTCCTTTCATGGACTTCTTGAGTTCAGAAGGGGTGTCACAGGCGATTATCCTTCCGCCGTCTATTATGGCCACGCGGTCGCATACATCGGCCTCGTCCATGTAGTGGGTGGTTAGGAAGACGGTGTTGCCATACCGCTTGCGCGTAGCGCAGATAAAGTCCCAGACATGATTTCGCGTCTGGGGGTCGAGGCCCAGGGTCGGTTCGTCGAGAAAGAGCACACGCGGCCTGTGCAGCAGCCCTCTTGCCACCTCGAGCCTGCGCTTCATGCCGCCGGAGAACTCCCGGACCAGGTCGCCCCGCCGCGCCGAGAGCCCCACCACATCGAGGAGTTCGTCTATTCTCTCCCCAGTGGTCTTCTTGTCCATGTTGTACATGTAGCAGTGGAACATGAGGTTCTCGTAGGCAGTAAGTTGGTTGTCCAGGGTCACCTCCTGGAAGACGAGACCTATGGAAGAACGCACGTCATGGGACCGGCGCCTGCAGTCAAAGCCATTGACCTCGACTCTGCCGGAGTCGAAACCAAGGAGCGTGCAGAGGATGCTTATGGTTGTGGTCTTCCCGGCGCCGTTCGGGCCGAGAAAGCCGAATATCTCGCCAGAGAAGACATCAAAGGAGACGCCCCGCACGGCTTCTACGCCGCCATACTTCTTTACGAGGTCCCTCACCTTTATAATGGTGTCTTCGTTATTCATAGGCAGAGTGGATAGAGGGGCACGGGAAAGTTCTCAGCATGCCTGCAGGGGCGTAAGAGAGAACAATCGTCGGGCCAGGGGTTGGGCCGCGCTGGCCCCGGAGCATCCCAGCGCCTCTGGCGGGTTCATTGTTCTCGTCTTGCGGCCATGAAAAAACTGAAGGTAGAGCCCTTGCCCAGCGTGCTCCTCACCTCCAGCCTCCCGTTATGGCCCTGTATGATGTGTTTTACTATGGCAAGACCAAGGCCTGTGCCGCCGAGGGCGCGGCTCCTCGCCTTGTCCACCCTGTAAAAACGCTCGAAGATGCGCGAGATATCGTCCTCTGGTATGCCTATGCCGGTGTCGCTTATGTCAACGCGCACCTCGGCGCCCAGGTCCACGGCGGTCACGGAGACGCTCCCGCCTTCTGGGGTGTACTTGATGGCATTGTCGAGGAGATTGACCACCACCTGCTCGAGCCTGTCCCTGTCTCCCATTACGCCTGGGAGGCTCTCCGGGAGGTCCAACCTTATGTCTATGGATTTGTCAGATGCCTGCTTGAGGCACCCCTTGAGCGTGGAGCGTATGAGGTCGGCCATGTCCACCGGGGCCGAGGCAAGGGAGACAGCGCTGGATTCGAGGCGCGAGAGGATGAGAAGATCGTCTATTATACGCGACATGCGCGTAGCGTGACGGTCTATTACCTCCAGGAATTCTCTCTGACGGGCCCTGTCCATGCCATCATCGAGGAGGGCCTCGGAGTACCCCTTTATACTAGCCAGGGGCGTGCGAAGTTCATGGGAGACATTGGCCACAAAGTCCTTTTTTATGGTCTCCACCCTTTTTTCTTCCGTTATATCGCGAAGAAAGATAATGAGGCTCGTAGCTCCGTCTTCCGAGAGAGGTACCATCCTGATGTTCAGAACCCTCTCGGCCTCCTCGATCTCTATCTCCGTAGGGCACTCCCCGCACCCTCTCTCGCCATGCCTGGCCCCATCATCCCCGCTACCCACAAAGCACTCCACTGCCTCAAGGAGCGTGGGGTTTCTTATTATCTCGCTTATGTGACTCCCGGGAGCAGGGTTTCTGCCAGGAAAGGAGCGCTCGAAAAAGGGGTTCACATACTGCACCCTCCCCTTCTCGTCAAGGACGGCTATACCGGTCCGCATCTCCCGGGCCACGGCCTCGAGGACGAAATTCTTATCCATTACCCTCCTGTAAGACCACTGAAAAGACAAGGCCCCGGGCAGAAAGCCTCTGAGGCCGGTGCGCTACTCCACAAACCTGTACCCCTCGCCCCGCACGGTCTCTATGTATCTGCCTGCCTCCTGGAGTTTGGCGCGGAGCCTCCGTATGTGTGTATCCACGGTGCGGGGCGTAACATAGCAGTCCTCGCCCCAGACGCTGTCCAGAAGTCCATCACGTGAAAGAACGCGTCCGCCGGAGCGCATGAGTCTCTTTAGAAGTTTGAACTCCTTGGACGAGAGAGAGACGGGTCTGCCTCCAACGCTTACCCTGTGCCTCGAGATGTCCAGGACTATCTCGCCGTGGGTAATGGTCCTGTTGTCATCGGCCTCCTTGGCAGAGGCCCTTCTCAGTACGGCCTTTACCCTCAGGACGAACTCCCTGGGGCTGAAGGGCTTTGTCACGTAGTCTTCGGCACCCAGTTCAAGGCCCACGATCTTGTCTATCTCGTCGCCCTTTGCGGTAAGCATTATGACGGGGATATGGCGGGTGGAGTCGTTGTCCTTGAGTCTCTTGAGGACATCTGTACCATCCATGGCCGGGAGCATTATATCGAGGACAATGAGCGTGGGCGTAGTGCTACGCGCCTTTTCCAGGGCCTCGGGTCCGTCGGCGGCTGTAATCACCTCGAACCCTGCATTAGAGAGGCTATACTTGAGGAGGTTCAGGATATCGACCTCATCGTCAACTACAAGGATCTTCTCTACGCTACTCATGACCTATGAGTTCCAGAACCCTCTTCTCTATCTCGTCCCTGATACGCCTGGTCTCCTCGATGGGTATGCCGAGGGGGTCTTCTATGGGCCAGTCCTGTTTTTCGCCGCCAAACGATAGGGGGCAGATTTCGTCAGCACTGCAACACCCCATTGTAACAACCACGTCCGCCCAGTCGAGCATCTCGTCAGTGAGTTGGTCTGAAGTCTGGCCGGTTATGTCTATACCTCGCTCGCGCATCACCTCTATGGTGGTGCGATTCAGGTAGCCGGAAGCGCTCGTGCCGGCGCTTCGTACCTCTACCCTGCCGGCCCCATGAAACCGCGCGAATCCCTCGGCCATCTGGCTCCTGCATGTGTTTCCCACGCAGACGAACAAGATTTTTCTCATATAATAGACGCCCTCCTGGTTTATCTCCCATCACCAGGCCCTATTCACCGAGACTTCCCTTTCTCTGCACCCCCCTGCCTCCCCCTCCCCTCCCGAGGGCCCATGAGCATTGCATGGTAAAAAAACACCCGGGCCAGCAAACCCAGACCGGGTGTAGCCCTTGCGCCTGCCTTTATAGGGAACGGGCATAGAGCATTAAGGGCACATTCCTGCTCTCAGAATCATCGCCAGGCCAGGCCCTCCCTACCAGACCCCTGTCTCGAGAAACTCGTGCATTGAGTTGGCAGCCCGCCTCCCATCACCCATGGCGAGGATGACCGTGGCTCCGCCGCGAACGATATCTCCGCCAGCGAATACGCCGCGCTTGTTGGTGCGCCCGGTGGCCTGGTCTATTATAATGGTGCCCCACTTGGTCACCTTCATATCAGGCGTGGAATGCGGCACAAGGGGGTTGACATCATTCCCAACGCTGATGATGGCAACGTCGGCCTCGATGGTAAACTCAGAGCCCTTTATCTCCACTGGCCTGCGCCTTCCCGATTCATCAGGCTCACCGAGTTCCATCTTTACGCACTCGATTGCCGTGAGTTTACCCTCATGGTCGCCGATAAAACGCTTGGGGTTGGTCAGGAGCCTGAACTTGAGGCCCTCTTCCTCGCCGTGGTGTATCTCCTCGACCCTTGCGGGCATCTCCTCACGGGAGCGCCTGTATATTATGCTCACCTCCTCGGGTCCGAGGCGCAGGGCCGTTCTGGCCGCGTCCATGGCCGTGTTTCCGGCGCCTATGACGGCTATGTGCCTGCCGAGGAGCACAGGGGTGTCGTACTCCGGAAACTGATAGGCCTTCATGAGGTTGACCCTCGTAAGGTACTCGTTAGCAGAGTAGACGCCAATGAGGTTCTCGCCCGGTATATTGAGGAGTTTTGGAAAACCTGCACCAGTGCCTATGAATACGGCGTCATAGCCCTCTTCACTCAGGAGTTCGTCAACAGTGTCTATCTTTCCTATGACGGCATTGAGGCGTATCTCCACGCCCATGCGCTTCAGGTACTCGACCTCTGCCTCCACTATCTTCTTCGGGAGCCTGAACTCGGGTATGCCGTATACGAGCACCCCGCCTGCCATGTGCAGGGCCTCGAAGACGGTTACGTGGTGCCCCTTCTTTACCATGTCTCCGGCAACGGTGAGGCCGGCAGGCCCGGCGCCCACTACTGCGACCCTCTTACCAGTGGATGTGGGTATCTCGGGTATGATCATCTCGCCGTGCTCCCGCTCAAAGTCGGCGGCAAAGCGTTCGAGCCTGCCTATGGAGACGGGGTCGCCCTTCTTCCCAACTATGCAGACCTTCTCGCACTGGTCTTCCTGCGGGCAGACCCTGCCGCAGACCGCGGGAAGACCGTTCGTCTCTTTCAGTTTATGGGCCGCCTCCACGAACTTGCCCTCGGCAATATACTTTATGAACCAGGGGATGTCTATATTGACGGGGCAACCGCCCACGCAGAGCGGTTTCTTGCACTGTATGCAGCGGCTCGCCTCTTCCATGGCCTGCTCGGGGGTATACCCGAGAGGGACCTCGTAGAAGTTCTTTACACGCTCGGCAGGGGGCTGCTCGGGCATTGGGGTCCGCTTGGGCGTAAGTTTCTTCTTCTTGTCCTTGGGGTCCATCAGGGCCTATGCCTCCTCATAGCATCTTGGGCCTTCATGGTAGGTCAGTTCCTCCATGGCCAGTTTTTCTTCCTTGAAGTAGGTCCTGTTGCGCTTGATTATCTCGTCGAAGTCCACCTCGTGGCCATCGAACTCCGGGCCGTCCACGCAGACAAAACGTGTCTTTCCGCCTATGCTTACTCGGCAGGCCCCGCACATGCCGGTGCCGTCCACCATTATGGGGTTGAGGCTCACTATGGTATGCACGTTGAAGGGAAGCGTTACCTTGCAGACGGCCTTCATCATGGGCAGCGGCCCCACGGCAAGCACGGCATCTATGGTCTTTCCCTCTTCGAGGAATTTTTGGAGCACATCAGTGACAAAACCATGGTGGCCGTAACTCCCGTCGTCTGTCGTGACGTAGAGTTCGTCGCTCACCTCGCGCATCTCGTCCTCAAGGATAACGAGGCCCTTTGTCCTTGCCCCTATGATGGAGACGATGCGGTTTCCTGCGGCCTTCATGGCCTTTGATATGGGGAGCACAGGGGCCGTGCCGATGCCGCCGCCAACGCAGGCCACGGTACCGTACTTCTCGATATGGGTGGGATGCCCAAGAGGGCCTACCACATCTGCGAGAAGATCGCCCTTATTCATACCGCAGAGTACGGTGGTGGATTTACCCACCTCCTGCACCAGTATGGTTATGGTACCTGCCTCTGGGTCCGAGTCCATTATGGTAAGAGGGATGCGCTCGCCCCGCTCATCGGTACGGAGCATGATAAACTGGCCGGCCTTTCGCTTTCTTGCTATGGCAGGCGCCATTATCTTGAAGATGTACACGCTGTGGGAAAGTTCTATCTTCTCTGTAATCTCATACATGGGGTGCTCCTTGACCTTTTGTAAAGATCCTCATGATACTATTAGAATTTCAATCTTAACAGAATAAAAGTGCCAAGGCAAACCCAAAAAGACGACCCCTTCGATGACCAAGTGGGGACATAACAGGCCGGGCCTTGCCTCAAGGGCCATGTCTCCTCCTACCTCGTCTGCACCACCCTATCTTGGCGTGTCATGAGGGTGCCTCGAGGAAGACCCAGAATTCCCTGTTGCCCTTTGCGCCCTTGATGGGCGACTCTGCCTGGCCAAGGACCCGTAAGCCTGCCTCCTTGGCAGAGGCCATGACCTCCTCTACCACGCGGCGCTGGACCTCGGGGTCTCGCACCACGCCCCCCTTGCCCACTTCCTCCCTCCTGGCCTCGAACTGCGGCTTTACAAGGGCAAGGACCCTTGCACCCCCCTTAAGGAGCCCCCTTACAACTGGCAGGACCTTCTTGAGGGAGATGAAAGACAGGTCTATTACAGCCATGTCCACCGGCCTTCCACCAATATCCGCCAGGGTGAGCCCGCGAACGTTAATGCCCTCGAGCAAAGAGACGCGGGGGTCTGTCCTCAATTTCCAGTCCATTATGCCAATGCCCACGTCCACGGCAATGACCCTTGCCACGCCCCTCTGCAAAAGACAGTCCGTGAACCCCCCAGTCGACGAACCAATGTCCATTACAGTAAGTCCCGCGGGGTCGAAACCCGAGGCATCGAGGCCGCCCGCGAGTTTCAGTCCGCCTCTGCCCACATAAGGGCACCGTTCCTTCAGGGTAATCTCGCTCCCAGGCAATACCTGGGCCCCGGCCTTGTCCAGACGCCGGCCCTTCACAAAGACATCACCACGCATGATGAGGGCACGGGCCTTTGAGAGTGAATCGACAAGACCAAGACGCAGTAAGGCCTCGTCAAGACGTATCTTTTTTTCTTTACGAGATAC
Source organism: uncultured Thermodesulfobacteriota bacterium (assembly GCA_964407495.1). GTDB lineage: Bacteria > Desulfobacterota > GWC2-55-46 > GWC2-55-46 > JADFVP01 > JAJRZX01. Next base: position 113 of record CAYOVP010000031.1, on the reverse strand, counting down.
CATGATAATGATGAGAGAGGAGAAGAGAAAAAAACAAGAAAAAAATTTCCACTTTCTTTTAGAAAAAAGAAAGTGGAGCAAAGAAAACCAGTATTAGCGTCAAGACCCTGCCC
>CAYOVP010000030.1:0-22496 GCA_964407495.1 uncultured Thermodesulfobacteriota bacterium | reverse complement strand
GGGCGGCGCAGGGGGGGGCGGGTTTTGATTTCCCGCGTTCCTCTTAGATGCGCCAGGTGGTTCGCGGCGCAGGGGGCCAGGTGTAAGTGGGAGGGCTTATCCGGGTTTGGAGACTCTCGGGAACAACCGGTGCGCACAGAGTGAGGCAGGGCAGGCTCGAGGGCCTTTTTTTGTTATGGAACGTCTGATTGATTCAGACTCACCTGCGGCTCATGTACGGGACGCCATTTTCAGGCCTACAAGGCCTCGAGAATGTGGGGGAAAAGAAAAACGCGCCTTCCTTCCCGTCTCTGAACAATTCAGGGACGAATTAAGGAGAGGTTTCTTATATATGTAATGCTTGAAGGGCTGAGTATGGCGGGCCCAGGGATGCCGTTTCTCACAGAGAGAGAACCATACGGAGACAGGGTGGAGGCTGGCCGTGTTCTTGCCCGTGAACTTGCCTCGTTCAGAGAGCGCCATCCCCTTGTCCTCGGTCTTCCGAGAGGGGGAGTGATACCTGCGGCAGAGGTGGCCAGGGACCTTGAGACCGATCTTGACGTCCTCTCTGTGGCCAAGATCGGCGCTCCGGGCAATCCAGAGTTCGCCATTGGGGCGGTGAGCGAGGGGGGCGCATTATATCTCGAGAAGGGTATCCTTGGAGGCGCTCGTGCCCCCGAGGCCTGGATAGAGAAGGAAAGGGCGAGGGTAATTGCCCTTATGCGCCATCGCCTCAAGGCCTACAGGGCCGTCAAGAAGAGGGTTCCGGTCGGGGGAAGAGACGTTGTCATCGTAGATGATGGCCTTGCTACAGGGACCACCATGACCAGCGCCGTCCTTGCCGCGCGCGCTACAGGGGCTAAGGGCATAATCGTTGCCGCCCCAGTTGCCTCTTCAGAGGCGATAACGCGGCTTCGGGCCCTTGAGGATGTGGAGGAAGTGGTCTGCCCCTGGGTGCCAGAGGTTTTCTTCGCCGTCAGCCAGTTCTACCTCGACTTTCACGAGGTCAGCGTTGAAGAGGTCTGTCGGACCCTTGGAGCGGGAAAGTGGCCGGCAGAGAGCGGGCCTGTCACAAGTTGAGATTACAAGACCTTGACAGGAAAGGCTTTTTTGTAGTAACAGTAAACAACATGGTGCAAAAAAAGATGGGGAACCCGGCCCCTTTTTCCCGGGTCGCGGCATGGTCGCGGGGTTTGAAGGCCCTGAACCGGACCTTGCGGGGAGGGGGGGCACTGCCCTGCCTTCTTACGCTTTTGCTCGCTGTCCTCTTTCTGAGCGGCTGTGGCCAGAACGCTGAGTACCTTCTCAATGTCGATGCCGGCACCAAGAGGGCCGAGGAAAAGAAGGCCGGCAAGCACATGACGGATTATTATGACCAGTTCTTCAGGTCTGTAGTCGAGAGGGCCTCCATCCATCCCCAGCCAGGGGACCTGCCGGCCCTCAGGGACCTGCCCAAGGATACAGAGGGACGCGTAAACTGGACTGCAGCGGTCATGGGCGGGTTTATCAATCCCCGCGGCACCCTGGACCCAAAAGACGCGGACAAGGAAAGGCCGCCTCTCAATATGAACATATTCATCGAGGCCAAGGTCCCCCTCATGGCCAATGTCATCTTTCCTCACTCCATTCATACATACTGGTTGAAATGCAGTAACTGTCACCCAAAGATCTTCCTTGCCCAGGCCGGCGCAAACCCCATCACCATGGACGAGATATGGAAGGGTAAGTGGTGCGGCAGGTGCCATGGCAAGGTTGCTTTCGGGTTCTGGCCGCGGGCCAACTGCCTTCGTTGCCACATGATACTCAAGGGCCGCTCCCTTGAGAAGGAACGCTGGAAGTAGGTGGCCCCAGAGACTCCTCCGGTCACTCCCCTTCCATTAGGGAGGGGTTTATTTTGAGGGCCAGCCTTCCTTGTACTTGACTAATTTGTGGTTGCGTAGTAAAATTTTGCCCTGTCACGGGCATGGCCTCCAGGGGCCCTGTTTTGGGAATAAAAACAACGGGATGACGCCGTGAGAGCGAGGCGCCCCATAGGGATATAGGCGGTCTTTACCAGAGACCTTGCGAATGGAAACGCAGTTTTGGTTCATCTTATATATAATGATAAAGGGAGCTGGTGAGTATGTCTGAAAATAGAAAGACAACTGCTATTATAAAGGTACTGAAAGGCCTCCTGGTCGTGGTGGTGCCCTTGCTCGTAATAAGTTGCGCGCCCCCCAAGGAGCCGGATATAGTCTGGCCAGGGCCCCCTGACCCGCCGCGCATAAAGTTCGTCCGTTCCTTTCACAGCGCCAAGGACATCAAGGGCGCCTCTGTGGTCGGCAGCGTGGTCCTGGGCACTGATACGTCCTTTACCCTGAGAAAGCCCAATAGCGTCCATGTGGACAAGGACGGCAGGATCCTTATCACTGACACTGCCCATGCCGATGTCTTCATATTTGACATCAAGAACAAGAAGGTCTCATCGGTGAGCGCCGCAGGTACGCGGATCTTCTTCAAGCCCATAGGGGTGGTCACGGACAACACTGGCAGGATCTTTGTCTCGGACACGAGGACCGACCAGGTCTCTGTACTTGATAGCAAGGGCCGCCTCATGCGGTACCTCAAGCCAGGCATTCCCTTCAAGCAGCCTACCGGCCTGGCCGTGGACAACGAGAGGGGTCTGCTGTACGTTGTGGACACCCACCTGCACCACGTACAGGTCTATGACCTCAAGACACTCAAGTATCTCAGAAAGATAGGCGAGCGCGGCAAGGAAGAGGGCAGTTTCAACTTTCCCTCCTATATCACTGTGGACAAGAAGGGCAATGTCTATGTCGTTGACACAATGAACGCCAGGGTCCAGGTCTTTGACACCAAGGGCCGCTTCCTCTACGCCTATGGCCGCTTTGGCGACGCCCCCGGTGAGTTCGCAAGGCCCAAGGGGATAGCCATCGACAGCGAAGGGCATGTCTATGTTGTGGACGCGGCCTTCAACAACATACAGATCTTCGATGATGAGGGCAATATACTCATGGCCTTTGGCGGTTATGGCAATGGCAGGGGGGAGATGATCCTCCCCGTATCTATAGCCATAGACAAGGATGACTATATATACGTGACGGACTCGTGGAACGAACGGGTTAATGTCTACGAGTTCCTTGGCAAGAAGTACAAGGAAAGGGTGGCGGCAGGTACGGAAGATACCAAGAAGTAGTCTTGGCCTGGCCCAATATATGTTTGTAACAGATGGGCGCAAGGCCTGTACAAGACCCCTGCAATCGGCAGGGCAGGTTCTCTGCCCTGCCGATTGATGTTTTTATTAAAAAAGCATTAATTTTTTCTTGACAGGCTTTAATTTTTCTGTATAATGAAAATTAATATAGGGTTCCGGGGCTCACGGCGGGCCTCATGGGAACCAAGGCGATGGATGCCTCGACATCTGCCATTTCGATAAGTGGCGGGAGTTGGAGGTTTTTTTGTGTAAAAAACCTCCCAAAGCGCAATCTTGAAAACATAAGCAGAACGAAAGGAGCAAGAGAAAATGAAAAGATTTCTAGCCATCGCCATAGCGGCAACCATGGGCCTCTTTTATGCCGGCCACGCCAACGCCGCGGCCACAGGCACATCTGGTGTAACGAACGTAACAGGCCCCGGAGACTACACAGTGGGAATGGCGGCCAATGGTGTCGTAAGTTCCAGGCACAACCTCGGCGCCTTCAGTTCCCATCTTGGAACGAGGAATGACATCACCTCTGGTACCGTGACCGGTACAACGCAGATATGCGTATTCTGTCATACTCCTCACCACTCCAACACCGATGCCAGGCCCCTCTGGAACAGGAACATGCCGAACTCCAGTTCCTATGTCGGCTATGGCACGACAATAGCCGGCACCTCCGTAGCCAAGCCAAAGGCTGGTTCCGCCTCTCTGGCCTGTCTCTCCTGTCATGATGGTGTAACCACCTTTGACAACCTCGTAAACGCACCTGGTAAGGGTCTTTCCCTGCCTGCAACACCTTGGACCTTCTGGGATGACGGTACGGTTCTTCTTAGCACCAGCAACTTCAACACAGACCCCGGGTTTGCCAGGGTAAACCTCGGCACAGACCTCACCAACGACCACCCGGTTAACGTACCCTACTCCGGTGGCTCCAAGGCATCGCTGAGGCCTACCAACACCACAATAGGCACAATCGACCTCTCCACTGGCCTTAACAACACCACCTCTTACTTCCAGTGGATGACTCAGAACAAGTGGGCCGTAAGTGGTTTCATCAGTTCCACGGCCACCATCGGCGACCTCCTGAGGTCTGACAACAGCTCGAGCGGCAACGTAGAGTGCTCCAGTTGTCACGATCCTCACTTCAACAACCACAGTTACCCTGAGTACAAGAGGGACTCGAACAACAACTTCATCGGTCTGAACGCTGGTGATGGTGTGTTCCTCAGAAGGGTCGGCGGCAACATGGGTTCCGGCGTCTGCAGAACCTGCCACGACAAGTAAGTTGTACGCCACTAAACCAGAAAAGAGGGCCGGTATCAGCCGGCCCTCTTTTTTTCATTCTCCCCAAGAGAGCGACCCCGCCAGAGGCACATTTTCCACGTTAAAATATTTTAATTTCAGTATAATACTTATTTTATTTAACAATAATAAAATAGTGCTGTATAATTGTGGTCTTGGACCATCTGAATAGCCAAAAAGTTAGGAAAAGACCTTAACCTTTCAATTATCACGATGGAGGAAGATTTCATGACAAGCCCAATGAGACGCCCTGTACTCTTTCTGGGGGTTTTAGTCGCGCTCCTTTTTACCGCTGGCGCGGCCATCTCAGCCGAGAAGAACGTTGACAAGACCAAGGACCTTCCGCTCATACGCTCCGTAAAAGATCCTATTGTACGCGTAAACGGCAAGGAGATAACCGAGGAAAACCTCCGTATCGCTGTCAATAACGTCATGCCCATGCTGAGTTTTCATACCTCTGTTTCGGACAAGCGTTTCAAGGCCATAAGAAAGGAGACGCTGGAAAAACTCATTGACAATGAACTCATATACGGGCTTGCCGTCTCGAAGAAAGAGGACAAGATAACTGACAAGGAGTTCCAGGAGGGCCTCGATGCACTCAAGAAGAGGCTCGCACCGGGAGACACCATCGAGAAGGTACTGAAGCGCAGTAACCTTACAATGGACGGCCTGAGAAACGAGATAAAGTACAATATAATCGTTGCCAGGATTAGGAAGGACACAGAGGATAGACTCAGGAAGGAAGCAGAGGGTGTGGTCACCGAGAAGTACATGAGGGATTACTACAATACCCACCTGGACAAGTTCGTGGAACCTGCTCGACTGCACCTGAGGGGCATACTCATCAAGGTGGAGCCCGGCGCCAGCCAGAGGGTCTGGATGCAGGCAAAGAAAAAGATCTACCAGATTGCCGATGAGGCGCGGAAGGGCGCGGATTTTGCTGAACTTGCCAAGAAGTACTCGCAGTCGCAAGGTGCCGCCAATGGCGGTGATATGGGCTGGGCCCACGAGGGGAGTCTTCTTCCAGACATAGAACAGGCCGTCTCAGGCCTCAAGATTGGTGATATCTCCAAGCCTGTAATGAGCATCTATGGTTTCCATCTCTTCAAACTGGAGGACAAGAAGCCATCGAGACAGAAAAAGTACTCTGAACTCAATCACAAGCGTCTGAAGGCAGAACTCGTTGATAAGGAGTTCAGAACCAGGTGGGATGCCTGGCTCAAGGGGCTGAGGAAGAACGCCAAGATAGAGTACCTGAGAAGGATCTGACGAGGTGGAAGGTCTGCCCATGTCTGCAGATGTGAATCGCCTAACCGTGTCTTCTGGAGTGCCGTGGCGTCTGGTCCTCACCGTTCTCTCTCTGATCCTTCTCCTTGGCCCCCTTTCTCCCCTTCATCACACCACTGCGCTTGCCGCGGGCCAGGCCAAGGCAAAAAAAGGGTACAACAAGGCCAGCCTCCATCGCGGCGACCCTGTGGCAGGCAAGGCCATATACGAGAGGTATTGCCACTTCTGCCACGGCAGGCGCGGCTATGGAGATGGCCCTGTTGGTATGGCCATAACCCCGCATCCGGCGGACTTTGTCCATGACGAAAAGCGCATGAGAAAGTCAGATGAGAAACTCTTCCGGTCCATCAGCGAGGGTATACAGAGAAAGATAGGCGGTGAGGCCATGGCCATGCCGAGGTGGGCCGGGGTCCTCACCGAGAAGGAGAGATGGGATGTCCTCTCCTACGTAAGGGAACTTGAGAGAGAGGGGAGGGCCAGGGAAGGGCTATCGCCTCTCGTCCATGAGGGAGACAAGGACTCGGGCACTAAATAAAGAGGTAGAGATTGCAGAAGAGATCCACTTTCATAGTATATACAGTACTTGTCCTCCTGGTTCTCGCCTGCGCAATGCCGGCCCTTGCCCTGCCGCCGGCCCCTGGCGATTATGACAGCGTCACAGGGGAGCCCAGGTGCATCAAGTGTCATAACGGCGAGAAGAAGTACTCCATAGATTACACGCGAGAGCCCTCCTGTTTTTCCTGTCATGGGCCCGGCCTGAGCCAGAGGTATATCGAGATAAACAAGAAGTACAGACTCGAGCCCGGTGACGTGGGCTTCCTGCCGCACCTTCCTGCGCAGAAAGAGGGAGGAGCCCCGGCTGTGGCAGAGGCCACGGAGGGGAAGAAGTTAGAGGGCCCTGGAGGGGCAGAGACGGCTCAGATTGTCGTGGCCGCAACTACGAGGACAGGGGCCAAGAGCAGGAAGAGTCTCAAGGCCACGGGCGGGAAGAGAAAGAAGACTAAAAAGGCCGGCCATAATGGTTCTGCCCTGAAGAAGAGAAAGGATATGGCATACGTGCCTGGCGGGTACTTTATCATGGGGTCTGACGACTGGTGGCCAAAGAGTCAGCCCGAGCACAAGAGGTATGTAAAGCCCTTTTACATAGACAAGTACGAAGTTACGAACAGGCGTTACGCCGCCTTTGTCAAGGCCACCGGCCACGCGCCCCCGTCAAACTGGATAGGCGGGCGCATACCACGGGGTAAGGAGAACCACCCCGTTACCTATGTCTCATGGAATGACGCCGAGGCCTTCTGCCGCTGGGAGGGCAAGCACTTGCCCACTGAAGAACAGTGGGAGAAGGCGGCGCGCGGAACAGATGGCCGGGCCTTTCCCTGGGGCAACAGGTTCTCAAGGAAAAAGGCCAACACACCGCAGTACGGTTATGGGAATACCATGGCCGTGGGGAGTTTCCCGGATGGCGTAAGCCCCTATGGTGTATATGACATGGCTGGGAATGTCTGGGAGTGGGTGGAAGACTGGTTCAAACCATACCCCGGGAACAAGCACCCGGACGAGAATTATGGCGAGAGGTTCAAGGTCCTGCGCGGTGGCTCTTGGTATGACTGCACCTATTACAAGTGCGGCATAAGCGCGCCGAGTTACAACAGGATATTCTTCAACCCAGAGACCAGGAACAACAACTTTGGCTTCAGGTGCGCGGCAGATGCCAAGTAGGTGCCTGGATGGAAGGCGCGGGGCCGTCTCAGTGCCTTGCGCGAAGGACAGTAGATGCGGGAGCGGCGTGAGAAACGTCTGATCAATCCAGACCTTCCTGCGGTGCAGGGAGCACGGCAATTTTCGGCAACTGCAAGTTGCCCGAGAAGTGTCAGGGAACGAAAAACCACGCTTTTTCTTTCCTGACTCTGAATGACTCATGGACTGATTACTCGGAAGTTACTCAATAATAATTCTTTCTTGGAGGATAGATAGTGTTTAATCGCGGCTCTCTCGGCCCTGCCAAGGGGCTCCTGGTCATGATCCTTCTTCTCCTCACCCTTGCCATGACAGGTTGTGGTGGTGAGAAGAAAAACGTCAAGCCCGAAGGAATGGTGCTTGTGCCGGCAGGCGAGTTCCTCATGGGCAGTAACAGGCTTGACACAGAGGCCAAGGCCGTGCAGTATGGTTCCACCAAGCCCTGGTTTGCCAACGAGTCTCCGGAGCGGAAGGTAAGGCTCGGGGATTTTTATATCGACAAGACCGAGGTTACGATGGACGAGTACGCCAAGTTCGTCTCCGCTACTTCGAGAAAACCCCCAGTTGACTGGCTAGGAGGCAAGGTGCCGGAGGGAAAGGGTAAGTACCCTGTGGTAAACGTGAGTTGGTTCGATGCCTCGGCGTACTGTAAATGGAAGGGCGGGAGGCTCCCCACAGAGGAGGAGTGGGAGAAGGCCGCCCGTGGCACGGATGGGCGTCTCTTTCCATGGGGCAACGAGTTCGACATCAAGAAGGTCAACACCCTTGGAGAGTACAACGGCACTACGCCTGTTGGAAAGTTCCCAGAGGGCGCAAGCCCTTACGGCGTTCTCGATATGGCCGGTAATGTGCAGGAGTGGACCGCCGACTGGTACAGACAGTATCCCGGAAACACGTACAATGACAAGGACTATGGCGAGAAGTACAAGGTTGTGAGGGGAGGAGGTTGGGGCGGCATGGGCCACTATACCATGCAGGTCTATGTCACGACCCCTTTCAGGACCATAGCCCCTCCAGACGGGGTTTATAATGACGTAGGTTTTAGATGTGTTAAGTGATCTCCTCTTTCTGCAAGGCGGGGTGCGCTGATGTGAGGTTTATTATGCCGGTCTTGGTCTCACCTTGAAGAGACCCTGGGCTAAGGTCTCTTAAAGACGCAGTATGACATAATGCCTCTCATCGTGCCCATTACAAAAAGGGACAACCACTATGGATTTCATCAGGAGGGTATGCATTATTCTGGGCCTGTTGCCAATGGTCCTCTTTTTCCCCTCCAGGGCCTGGTCTGTCAGAATAGACCCCTATGCCTTTACCACGGTCATAGGAACGGTCTTCTTCGAGTATGAGCACGAGAACCGCACAGAGCAGGAGACAGGTTTTGTAGAGACTACCTCTTCGTTCAGGCAGGACTACGGCCTCTCTGCAAGGGGTCATGTGTACTCGAGGCTCCTTGCCACCTATGACGCCTCCTTTACCTTTGAGAGGCAGAACTTCAATACTGATTTTGCCAATAATACCACCAACTCCTTCTTCTTCGATATCAGGACCACCCTCCTCCCCCTCAGCCGTATCCCACTGACTATCTTTGGATCGAGAAACTCCAGTTCTGTCTCGGCGGATAATATCGATAACACTAACGATACCATAGTCTCCACAGTGGGCATAAACTGGACCGGAAAGTTCGTCAAACTGCCGGTCATGAGCCTGAATGTTACGAGAAATACCCAGAGTTCTGGCAACGGCGACACGAACAAGGATACCCGTATATTCTTCCATGCAGACAAGCATTATGGCCCTACCGTAAACACCTTCAGTTATACAGGGTCTTTCCGAGATGATACGAGCGGGTCCTCTGATAGTAACACAAATCTCGGTTTTACAAATATTACCCATCTCTCCAGGCATTCTACCTTTAACCTCGGCCTGACGCGCGATGTCTCGGATGCCGCAGACGCTGGGACAACAAGGACCTTTGGGCTCACCATGGGAGTGACCTCGGATCCGAGCCGCTTCTTTGACCAGAGTCACAATCTTACCTATTACAATACAGTCTCAGGTGACTCCAGTTTCAATGGAACGACCTACGCCGGAACCCTGCGTTACCGGATTACAAAGAAGTTGACCTCCAACCTGGGTATGTCGGTCTCGAGGGTCTTCAGTGAGACACTCACCAGTTCTGACGATACTACCAGCACCAACTTGTCTTCCAACGTCACATATAAAATCACTAATAACCTTTCCACTACACACTCTGTAAGTTTTTCCTTCAGCGAGTCGAATTCGTCCAACCCCGGCCAGGCGAACCTTAGCGACAGGAAGACGCTCAATTACAGAGGCGGCCTGGGGTATATGAGGAACTTCTCCCGCTTCAACTTTTTTACGCGATACAGCCTGGGTTATCTTTATGATACGGACATAAACCTGAACCTCCCTGACAACGGCGGCCAGGGCATTACGCACGAAGGCTCCGTGGCCTTCAGCAGGATAGATATTACGAGGCTTTTCTTTTTTGAGACCTCTTACGAATTCAGACGAATCCTGAAGACTACATCAGGCACGGTTAATGAGAACCTGAACAGGTACAGGGCCCGCTTTTTCAGCAGGTTTTGGCGCAAATACCTGGACATAAACGGCGGCTTCGAGAAGTACGACCAGAAGGAAGCTGTGCAGGCCATAGAAGAAAAGAGCGAGCTCTATGATCTCACCATATCCACGCATCCTGTCAAGGGGGGCTCTCTCTCGCTGGGCGCTAATCGCCGCCTCTTCTTTACCGACTTCGTAGGGTTCAGCCACAGCAACTCAGTCTCTGCCACCGCCTCGTACCATCACAAGATCTTTGGCGGCAATGCACACGGAAATGTATCTTACAGCATCTTTGACAGGACATTCTCCGGAGGCTCTGATATAACCCGCACGCTGAACTACGAACTGGGGTATGAGAGGGTTCTAATCCGCCGTGTGATGTGGAAGTTCCTTGCATCGAGAACAGAGTCCAAGATCGAGGAGTTCTTCTCAAGGCAGACATTGTTTTCCAATACGGCCTTCTACAGGCTCAGGGCCTGGTCTTTCTCACTTGAGCACAGTTACCGTATAGAGGAGGACTCGACACGGGAGCACCGTGAGAACAGGATCCTCTTCAAGGCTGGACGTCAATTTATCAGGATGTTCTGACCGTGACCCTCAGGAGTGGCGCACTTTTTTCTCTCCTATTCATCTCCCTCTCCATTGGCCTTGGCATGGCCACCTTCAGGCGCAACCTTGTCTGGCGTTCACCTGTTCTGCTCTGGGCCGACGCCGTGGCCAAGAGCCCTTCCAAGGCCAGACCACACTTCAACCATGCAGTGACGCTTGCTGGTAGGGGCGACCTCGATGCCGCCCTCAAGGAGAATCTCCGCGCCCTGGAACTGAACCCCCTTCTTGGCAAGGCCTACTTCAATGTTGGGGCCATTTACCAGAGCCGAGGCGACGTGCGGGCTGCGGTGAGACAGTACAGAATAGCCCTTGCCCTGCGTCCTGACCTTGCCCTTGCCCATAATAATCTCGGTGTCGCCTGGCAGAGCCTCGGGCGGCTGGACGAGGCGAGGGAGGAGTTTGACGAGGCCATCAGGCTCGACCCAGGGTATGCAAGGGCCTACAAGAACAGGGCAGACCTCAGGCTGGACCTCGCAGACCCCGTTGGCGCAGAGGCGGACTACCGCCGTGCCATGGAGATCGGCGGCGTAACCGACAAACTCTTGTACGGCCTCGGCCTGGCGCTCCTTGAGCAGCACAGGAGGGCCGATGCCTATGGGGCCTTCAGGAGCGCCATAAAGTTGAACCCTTACTTTGCCCAGGGGTATTACGGCCTGGGTGTTCTGCTGGAAGGAGATGGGCGGCTCGAGGAGGCGGCGCGCGCTTATGGTCAGGCCTTGAGGATTGAGCCTGGGATGGTGGAAGCGAGAAAGAGGCTAAGTCGTATCCAGGGGAGATAATCCTTCTTCTACCGAAGCGGTTGACCAAGCACTGGATAATCCGCACCAGGATAGAGGAGAGGCGGCGGAGAAAAAGCGGATCCGGGTCTTCGCATAGAATCCTTGAAACTTAGAGTTGCCGAGATTGGCGGCGCCTCGATGCGTTGCAGTAAGGCCTGGACCAATCAAGGCTGATCTTGGGAGGAAGACGGCCTCAAGGGCTACTATGGCCACTTGAAACCCTATTCATACCCGGCGCTGTATCTTGTGCATGGTTTTCTGGGCCTCAAGGCGTATTGACTCGGATGCGTCTCCCGTGAAGGCGCCTATGAAGGGTTCGTACCGCAGGGCCTTCTTGCCGAAGAGGGCCATTATCCGCAGTAGTTCCACCACGAGGGGTATGTCACGCCTGTCACCGGCCTTCATGAGGGCCTCAATGGCAGTGGGTAGGTGTCTTTCGTCCAGTTCTTCTTCTATGCCAGTTATGGCCTCTGCCGCAGATAGTGCGGCTCCAGGCGAGCCACTCGCAAGAATGGTGAAGAGCGCCTCTGCTCCCTTGGTGCCGGCGGTAGCGAGCCCCTGGGCGGATGTAGCGCGGTAAAAGGGCTCTTCGTGAGAGAGGATGTGCCTTTTCAGTATCTCGATGCCCTCGTCCCCATAGTCCTCTGCAAGCGCCACGGCGGCGTTTCTCCTCACGTGGAAGATGTCGTGGTCAAGGTTCTTGACGAGGGTCTCCTTTGCCCCTTCTGTGCGGAGGCGGGCAAGTTCCGATGCCGCCATGTATGAGACATCCTCGTCCTTGCTGTGAATGCTCTCGGCCATGATGCGGAAGAGGGCCTTGTTGCGTGCAAGGGCGATGGTATGCAGGACAGTCTTCTGAAATACATTGCGCGGGGGGTTCTCTATGAGGTAGGCAAGGCTCCTGATCGTCTCGTCCCTGTTCTCGCGTACGAGGTGATTGATGAGTATGGCCCCTTCTTCCCTTGAGACGGTACCGGCGATAATCTTTGAGAACATGACCGTGAGTTTCTGGATAAAAGGGTTCATGTCAGCGATGCTCTCGCGAAGGTCGCGCCGGAATGGTCCTGGCCTTGGGCCACGGGCAAACCCCCGGCCACTGGGCATTCGTCCATTTTGATGGTATTTCATTCTGGCAGACCCCCTTTCTTGTACGCCACCGGGGTAATGGACTCATCACTAAGGACGGGCTGATAGATCCAGACCTTGCTACAACTCATGGAGGCCCCGCCAATCTCGGCGACTCTAAGTTTCGAGGGGCCTATGAGAAGACCACACCCTCTTTTCCCCCTCCGCCTCTCTTCAATACAGTGACGAATCATCCAGAGGTTTCTAAATAAGACCGAGGCTCCTTGAGAAGAGGGCCCGCACCGCTCACGAATCATGGGCGCGCACCTTTCCTTCTCCCTGCGTCTTCCACTCAAACGTCCTTGAGATGTACGCCTCCTTGCCCCTATGATACAGACCGCCTCAAGGTGAATGTATTATAACCGTAACTATTGTTGCAAGCAAATCTTTTTGGAAGTTCCCGAGAGGCGGACTTCCTTCGGATTGCAGGCCTCTCATTACCACTGGAGGTATTTGGCCGTCATTCTGAGGTGAGAGAAGAGGTGGCACAGGGTCTCAGGAGGCGCCATGCTTGAGCCTTTTCATGCCTAAGATAGCAGGGCCGTAACCAGGGTCTATGGAGAGGGCCTTCGTGTATTCCCTGGCCGCAAGGTCTGAACGGCCCTCTGCTTCGTATATGAGGCCCATGTTGAAGTGCGCGTCTACGCTCCGGGGGTTGAGCCTCAGGACCTCAGTGTAATGGGTGAGGGCATTCTTGTAATCCCCGATGTCCTGGTATAGCCAGGCAAGGTTGTAGTGCGCGTCTTCGTTCCGGGGGTCAACGATTATGGCGCCCTTGTAGAAGCGGAGCGCATCTGCTATGCGTCCCTCGGCCTGGTATATCATGGCGATATTGTAGTAGGTAGTCGAGTAGTAGGGTTTCAGGCGGAGAGAGGCCATGAAGTGCTGGAGGGCCTTTCGGTACTGGCCCCGTTCCTGGTATATGAGGGCCGCGTTGTAGTGCGCGTCTTCCTTGTCTGGTCTTATCTTCAGGGCCTTCTCGTATAGTTCGAGGGCCCTGTCCTTGTCGCCAGGCAAGTCCCTCTTGTGGAGGGTCCAGGCCAGGTTGTAGAGTACATAGGGGCTCCTGGGAGATTTTTTTATGGTATCAGACCAGAGAGTAAGATCGTTTCTCCATACAAGGCCTCTCTTTACAGAGGCCCCGGCATATAGAGCGAGTACGAGGGCCAGGACGATTGTCAGAAGAGAGGGGGACAGGCCCTTATTGCCCGGCCTACTGCCCATCTCACAGATGGAGATGCCCAGGAAACAGCCAAAACCCGCGGTGGAGAGGTAGAGGTAACGGTCGGCAAAGCCGCCCACCGAGAGTATGGGCATGTAGAGTACGGGGAGCAGGGGTACGAGTATCCAGATGAGGAAGAATACCTTTCTGCGGTCTTTCCTGAGGCAGTAGACAAGAGCAGCGAAGGCGGCGCAACCCATTAGACCAGCGAAGAAAAGGGGTGCAAGAGCCGAGCGCACGGGCTCAAAGTCGTATATGATGGTAAGGCCCATTGGCAGGATGAGTTTTCCGAGATACCTGGCCACCAGGGCCGGTACGTTCAGGAGCCCCTCGTAGGGGGTCATCTTTATGAGGCTCATCTGCGTCATGCCGCCGAGCGCATATGTCCTCATAACCATATATATGACCGCTGGAACGAGATACAGCGCAAGGACCTTCCACCGGCCAAGGCACCCCCTGATGCCGCCTCTTATGAATTCGTAGAGCGGAAGTATGATGATGAGGGCCATGGCCGTTTCCTTGGAGTAGAGCCCCACGGTAAAAGAGCCGAGCGAGAGGGCAAGGAAGAGACCAGGCCTCTTGCCTCGGTCTATGGCCAGGATGTAGAGGACCATGGCAGTGAGGACCATGAGCGTAAAGACCAGTTCAGGTATGGTGCCCACCCAGGATGCCACCTCGCTGTTCACCGGGTGCAGACCAAAGAAAAGTCCTGCGGCCACAGCACTGGTCACGGCCCAGCCTCTGCCGGGCCGGGAGAGGCCGGGCCCCAGGCCGCGGTCCTTCTGCATAAAGAGCGAGGCAAGCACAAAGACCGCCACTGCGTTGAGGCTGTGGAGAATTATGTTTACGAGGTGCCAGCCCCAGGCCCTGAGGCCAAAGACCATGTACTCTGCCATGTATACTATATAGAAGACGGGCCTGTAGGTATTGGCGGTGCGGCCAGGGAGAAAACTCATGGTAGAGGATACGAACAGACGGGGTATCTTCCCGGGGTCGCGTATCCATGGGTTGGTCAGTATCTGGACATTGTCGTCGTATACGAAACCAGCCGCAAGGGTTACGGAGTATACTATGAAGGGGGCGAGGAAGACGACGAGGAGCGGGATCTGGCGTATGAAGAGACTTTTTCTGCTTCGCAAGTTACCTGTCCTGACGGTTTTGTCACTCTGGGCCATGCCTTTGCCCTGCCTAAGATGTGCCCAGGCTCAGGAACATATAGGCATGGCCAAAGGGGTGGCTGATACCCGTCAAGGCCTTGAACGAGAGTACCTGAGGTTGCCACCCAAGGTCAATATTTTATTTTAACTTATTGTCCCATATGGATACAAGGATTATCCGCCTTTGCTTTGGGGCTTTTTTGGTGTAAACTGAGAACCGGAGGAGGCAGGCGAATTTTCTATGGATCCATGGTACGTTGATACGCGCATGAGGCTCCTTGGGCTGATCCCGGGCGGGCTGGAGACTGTCGCTACGGGCTCGTTCTGGACTATCTCGCCCGAGGGGCTGAGGTTTCGACACGGCAGGGGGCTCGCGGACCTCAAGGTCCCCTATCATCTCGGCTCTGGAGATGAATCCATAATCAGGGCCGCGGTAATGGGGCTGGCAGCGCTCCTTAAGAAACGCTATGAAGAACAGAGAGGCCTTGCAGGCGAGGAGCGGAAAAAAGACGGCGGCATATATGTCAAGAGCCCGCCACTTCGCTCGAGGACCATGCGCCTCGATATCTTCACGCCACATTCCCTTGAACGTAAACTCGTCGCCAGGATACTGGAGAGCACACCATACGTGGACAGCGGCCTCCTCCATACCTGGCTCGACCACACCGAGGCTGGCGGCAGGTTCGTGGAATGGCTCCGAGCCATGATGCGAAAGGCCAGGAACGACGAGTTGCGTTGCGGCCTCGAGGAACAGACCTCTTACCTTGCGCTCCTCGTGCTCCTGAAGGCCCTGCGCAAACATCTCCTCCAACTCAGGGACTTTCGTATAAAGGGCCTTGTATACGACAAGATAGACCGCGCCGTGGGCCTTGTCTTCTTCAACATCTTCTACGCCATCATAGACGAACTCACAGGGCCCTGGCGCGAAGACGACGCCATGGGGCTCATGCTCCGTACGGCCATCAGTCCGCGGCACTTTGTTATGCTGCGCACCGGCCTCCTCGGTACGTCTCACAACCCCTACCTCCTCTCCTCCGATACTCTCACCGCCATATCAGCACTCCTCGTACCCCTGACGTCGAATACAGAGTCCGTAGACGTTCTCGTGGAAGAGGGAGTGAGGCGCATCAGGGCCGATAGGGGCACCCTGGAAGTGGTCCTGAGACAGGTGAGGATAAACCGCCTGAGGCGTGCGGTCCTGGCGTATATGAAGTCCTATGACATGCCAGACAAGGAACTGGGCAGGGAACTTTTCGAACTCTATGGAGAAGACCGCCATATTCTGAACCTAATGCGCGACCCCCGTTTCGCCTCCACCCTGGCGGGCAGACTCGAGGCCTTCATGAAGGTAGTAGCCAAGGACAGGGAGCGTGCCGGCAGGCTCGCAGACCTGAGGACCCTCGTCCTTGAACTGGGTCACAAGAAGTCGGTACTCGGCGGGCTCGTTACCGGCCTGCGGTCGCAGGATGCCGCTGAATTTGCCCAGGTGGTGAGGGGGGCATATGCCCACGATATAGACGAGAAAATAGGGGAGACCATAGAGGTCATGATGGACCTTCTCGTTGACAGGCGCGAGAAAGTATCCTCGGACCTGCTCCGCGAGGAGTACCAGAAGGGCAGGCTATATCGTTTTTCAACGGATAAGCGCCCCATGATCAAGGCGCTCGAATCCAGGGAAGAGGGACAACTCTTCGTGGACATGAAGGACTTCAGCCGCAAGACCCATAATATAAAAGAAATAGCCATGGCCGACTTCATGAAGGAGCACTTCTTCAAGCCCATTCTGGACGCGGCAAAGGACTATATAGACGGCGAGGGACTCGGCGAGAACGACATAGGCATAAGACTCACGAACATACCAGGAGACGCCATTATCTTCTCCGGAGGCATGAGGAGCCTTGTGGCCCTTGCCAGGGACATCAGGCGGATAATCCAGGAATCGGGCCAGGCCCTCGAGAAACGCCTGCCACCAGGAGGCGGGAGGGAGGCCCTTGAGAGGGTACACAGGAGATTCGAGGAGAGGAGGGCCTCGCTCAGGAAGAAACGCCTCAATACCATAACAAACCTCGAGGCAGGCGGAAAGGACGCCACAGAGGCCATGATACGGCTCGGCGAGGAAGAGAGCCGTCTTGAGAGGATATACAAGGAAGAACTGGAGGCGGCCATAAAGCACGAGATGGAGGCCGGGCTATTTATCACCTATGGCGCCAGGGCCGAGATAATAGAACTGGGGTACTCCAAGGGCTACAGGGGGCCTGTCTGCGTCTCTATCGGAGAGAAGATAAACGAGGCCTCGCGCGGAACCTTCCGCCATCCCATGGTAAAGGCCTACCTCGAACTCCTCCTCTCTGCCGAGAGAGAACGCCGCAGGAACAAGGACATCCAGTATCCCTTTGATGTGTATATCCATACGGCATACACCCTGCGGATGCCGCCGGAACTGGAGCATGCCTTCGAAAAACTAATCTCCGGCAGAAAACTCTCCAACGCCCAGGCCCTATCGAGGCTCATTACCGAGAACTACCTCAAGGACTTCGAGAAGATAATAGCAGGCGAGTCATTCTCATCGCTCCGGCTCATCGCCTCTGTGACGGATATATATAACAAGGGCCAGGCCCTCAGCGACGAGGCCCTTGCGGCCTATATAAAAGAGAGCAGGGGTGAGAAGACTTTCTACAGGAAGATAGTCGCAAGGGAAGACCTCCACGAGAGTATCCAGGAAGCATTTTTTCTCCCCCGTAACCAGATGGAGTTCGTCTTTACGACCACGCCAGACCTTGGTAGCGTGGAGATATTCTATCACGCAGGCGAACTCATATTCCGTGGTTTCGAGGCAGAGCCGCCCCGCGGCGTGTACGAGATGCTTAACCCTGAGGGCGAGTTCTTCAGGGCCCTCGTGGAGCACCACATGGAACAGTGGCTGAGCGAGGCGAGAGAGGCAGGAGATATGGCCATGTAGACCCTCTCAGGCCGGTACTGGGAGGAGGGACGGGAAAGGAGAGAGGGACCCTGTAACTTTGCCTCTCCATGAGGACATCCTGCGGGGTCTGGCGGTCCTTGTTCTGGTCTACTGGTCGAGTCTGAGGACCTCGTTCATGCTGCCCCGCCTGTATCCCTGCAGGTCTATGGTTACGTAGGTAAAGCCCAGGGCCTTCATGGCCCCTACGACCTTCTCCCTGGTGTCCGCTTCAAGGAGGCGGCCCATCTCCTTCAAACTGGTCTCTATCCTGACGGTCTCCTTATCATGGTACCTTACCCTGAATTCCCTGAACCCCAGGCCGCGCATCTCTTCCTCTGCAGAGCCTATCCGCCCCAGGTTTTCCTCTGTAATGCCCGTACCATAGGGAAACCTCGATGAGAGACAGGCAAGGGCGGGCTTGTCCCAAGTAGTGAGACCAAGGGCGCGGCTCAAGGCCCGTATCTCGGTCTTGCCGAGCCCGGCATCCACGAGGGGACTTCTTACCCTCAGTTCTTCTGCCGCCTCTGCACCCGGGCGGTAGTCCGAGAGGTCGTCCACGTTTGCGCCATGGGCAACATGCTCTATGCCAAGGGCCCTGGCCTCTTGCCAGGCTATCCTGAAGAGTTCGTCCTTGCAGTAATAACACCTTCTCGGCGAGTTCTCCGAGAACCCCGGTAGTTCTATCTCCCTGGACTCCACTACAATATGCCGTGCGCCCATCTCGACGGCGAGGCGCCTGGCCTCGTCGAGTTCACGGGCCGGGTACGTGGGCGAGGTAGCGGTCAGGGCAACGGCCTTTTCGCCGAGTACGTCAACTGCTACGCGGAGAAGGAAGGTGGAGTCCACCCCGCCAGAGAAGGCCACAAGGAGCGAGCCCATGGAGCCTATCTCCTCCACGAGTGTGCGGAACTTCGCCCTTATAGCGGGATCGAGGGCCCCGATGGCAGGCCAGAGACCAGCACCGTCCCTGCCCTCTCCCTCTTTTCTCTCAGAGGTTTCTCCTCCTGCCATGCCGGCATCCTCCTCTACCTGCCCAGAGGGCCTTAGCGCAGTATTTTTTTTCATGAGCAGACCCTCGTCCTCTCCAGGTCCTCTTCGTCAATGGGCCCCTCTGGGCAGAACTCGCGGCTTTCCCCGTCCTGGCAGAGACGCAACTTGACGCCAGGCCCGGCCTTTGAGGCGGCATAGCGGAGCAGTAGACCCCCTGCGAAGAAAGAAACTTCTTCCGGGGCCCTCCCCGTAATGAGGACAAAGGGGCCTGGAAAGTCCACGGGCTCAATAGTCGTGTCGCCAGGGCCGGCAAGGGACTTGAGCCGCGCGTTATCGACCTCGTCCCTGCCAACTACTATCTTGAACCCCTTGTACCGGAAGTGACGGCCAGCCTTGAGGAGCATGAGGTCTCTTTTATCGATATCCTCCTTGTGTTCAAAAAGGTCGCGGACCTTCTTCGAGAAGACGCGGTCCGTAAGCAGGCAACCGCCCGAGGGACAGGGATAGTCGTTTACGCCCAGTTCCTCGGCAAGGTCCATCTGTTGCCTTCGGCCACGACCTGCCACGGCAAGGAGTTTGTTCCTGTCAACGAGGCCCTCTTTCTCTGCCTTCGTGGGTTCGAGCCTGCCGGCAGAGAGGGGCCTGAGGATGAGGCCCTCGAGGCCGCTCTCGCGCTCTATGATACGCATGGTCTCGCGGCGCTGGCTCATGGGCCTCTGACCCAGGACCTCTCCGGTCAGTATGAAAGAAGCCCCGATCTCCTCCATGTACTTCTTCGCCGCCTTGAACATGTAGATACGGCAGTCAACACAGGGGTTCATGCCCTTGCCATACCCATGGGCAGGCGAGCGTACTATGTCCAGGTAGTCCTCTCCCTTTACCATCACCTTGATGGGAATGCCGAATTCCTCGGCCACGCGGCGCGATTCGCTCTTGCATCCGCCGGCCTTTCTTGCACTCGTGGTGCAGGTGCAGAAGGCAGAAGTGAAGTTCAGGGCATGTACCTCTATGCCCTGGTCGAGTATCATCTTTACCGCAAGGGTGCTGTCAAGGCCCCCGGATAGCAGGGCCACGGCCTTTGTCATATCTGTCTTCCTCTCTCTTGTATTTGTCCTTTACGCCCCGGCCAAGGGTGCATAACACCTCTCCCAAGGGCGGCGGTCTGCGCCAGGGGGTAAAGTACTTGTATTTTTTTCCATATAATTATACTGTTATTATCAGGGAAAATCAAAGGGCTTGGCGCCGCTGGCCCGCCTCGAGGGTAAGAAGGGGGTCGACCTCTTTGAAGAAAGAGACACTTGTCAGCCTGTTTTTTGCCGCCATTATAGGGTATCTCACTTACCTCATAATGGCGCCCTTTTTCATACCCATCTTCTGGGCAGTGGTCTTTGTCATCCTCTTTCACCCGCTTTACGCCTGGTTCCTGAGGCGTGTCAAGTTGAGGCCCTTTGCCTCGGCCCTTGTCTGCCTTGCCATAGCCCTGTTTTTTTTGGTGCCCATGGCAGTGCTCGCCGGACTCCTTGCCAAAGAGGCGATCGACCTCTACGTCGGGGCCCAGCGCTATCTCGCAAGCCACCCCCCTGGGCCAGGGGGCCTGAAACTCTCTTTTTTCAGTTCCATCCAGGGGGTCCTCGAAAAGTACCTCCAGGTCACTGTGGCTGATATCCAGATCTTCATCGCAAAGACGCTCCAGCAGACAAGCGTCTATGTCCTGCCTGGGCTCAAGGGCGCTGTGAGCAACTTCGCCCAACTCTTCTTCAATATCGTCATCTCCTTTATCACCATGTTCTTCCTCTTCATGGAGAGCGAACTCCTCCTCGGCGTTGTGAAGGATATTCTCCCTCTTGGCGAGGCCCGAAAGGAAGAGGTCATATCCAAGAACAGGGTCATCATTACGGCCACCATTACGGGTGGTGTGCTCATAGGCGGGCTCCAGGGGGCCCTCGGCGGGCTCGCCTTCTGGATACTGGGGATCTCATCGCCCTTTCTCTGGGGATTTGTAATGTTCATTGCCTCCTTCCTTCCAGGCATCGGCACCCTTGCCGTGGTAGTGCCGGCCATCATCTACCTCCTCGTTATGGGCGCCTTTGTAAAGGCCTTTGTGCTCCTTGTCTGGGGCGCCCTCGTCATAGGCCTTGTAGATAACCTCCTGCGCCCCTTTATCATAAGCGGCAGGACGAACCAGCACCCCCTGCTACTCTTCTTCAGTGTCGTGGGAGCAGTACATGCCTTTGGCTTCATAGGCATCATAGCGGGCCCCATTATACTGAGCGTGGCACAGTCTGCCCTCGATATATACAGGATGGCCATCAAAGAGGGCCGTGTAGGGGGGTCTGCCTGAGATGACCTGGCCGCGGAGAAAAGAACGTGACATCTTCAGAAGGAGAAGGGGAAGACTCGTTCCAGCCGTACTCTTCGTGGTCACGCTCTTTACAACAATTACGGCAGGTGCCCTCTACCAGGGAGCAGATATACTGAATCACCCGCACGAGATATTCCTCGGCCTGCCCTTTGCCGTCTCCCTCATTCTCATACTCGGCACCCACGAACTCGGCCACTACATTGCATCGAGGCGGCATGGCGTACTCACTACACTACCCCTCTTCATACCAGCCCCTCCCATACCACCCATGATAGGCACCTTTGGCGCGGTCATACGCATAAGGTCGCCCATTACCACGAAGAATGCACTCGTGGATATAGGGGCCGCAGGGCCCCTCTCGGGTTTTGTCGTGGCCTGCGTGGTAACGGCAATAGGGCTTCATAGTTCCGCGGTTACCCCGCTCGTACGTGGTTCCGGCGCACTTGGCTTTGGCAACTCCCTTGTTTTCAAGGGGCTCACCTACTTGATGCTCGGCCCTGTGCCAGAGGGATACGATGTATTTCTTAGTCCAGTGGCCTTTGCCGGGTGGATAGGCTTCTTCGTTACGGCCATGAACCTCCTTCCCCTCGGACAACTCGACGGCGGACACGTAGTATATGCCCTCCTCGGCGAGCGGCAAAGGCCGCTTACCGTGGTCCTCGTCATAATCATGGCAGTTCTCGGCTACTTCACCTGGCCGGGTTGGTTCATATGGGGCATTCTCATCGCTGTAATAGGGCTCTGGCACCCGCCCATAGAGGGCTATTACCTCCCGCTGGACACGAGGAGGCGCCTGACTGCACTCTCTGCAATCATTGTTTTTGTATTGACTTTCATGCCAACGCCATTCTATATTATCTGAACCATGAAGAAATTCACTGAAGAAGAACTCCAGAAATACGACGGCTCCGAGGCCGGCCAGCCCATATACTTCGCCTACAAAGGCAAGGTCTATGACGCCACCAAGAGCCCGCTCTTCGTGGATGGCATGCATTTTGAGCACTATGCCGGTTGCGACCTTACGCCATACATAGAAGACGCGCCCCACGACGGTGAGGTTATGGAAGAACTCCCTGTCGTGGGCGAGTACGAGGGATAAGGGGGCCAAGGGGGCCAAGGGGGCCAAAAGGGGCCAAGGGGGCCAAAAGGGGGTAAGAAGGGGCATAGGGGGTAAGAAGGGGCATAGGGGGTAAGAAGGGGCAT
>CAYOVP010000029.1:0-24367 GCA_964407495.1 uncultured Thermodesulfobacteriota bacterium | reverse complement strand
GGGCAAAGAGGAGCAGATTCTTTTTTGTTGGGTTTCGCTTTGCTCTACCCAACCTACAACCTGCGCCCGGCCTTCTTCCGTCCCCCAGGTAGCAGGTTCCGCATATGGGCAGTTGGGTTTCGCTTTGCTCTACCCAACCCCTTGACTCCAAAGACGGTATCTGCCCCCCTTTGCTCTACTCAACCTGCCCCCCTCTACTCAACCTGCCCCCCTTTGCTCTACCCAACCCCTCCTCGGCCCAGACCAGCCCTCTTGGCTCAGAGTTCTATGAGCCTTGCCGAAATGACCGGGGGAATGGCCGTGAGTTTCTCTATGACCTCGTCAGAGAGGGCTGTGTCAATATTCCAGACAGAGACGGCCTCGCCGCCAACTGCCTCGCGGCCAAGGTGCAGGCGGGCGATGTTGACCTTGTGCTCGGCAAGGAGTGTGCCCACCTGGCCGATGACGCCGGGTATGTCCTCGTTGTAAAGGAGGAGGAGAAAGCCCTCTGGCACGGCATCGAGGAAGAAGCGGTTGATGCGCACTATGCGGGGCTCGCGTTTTCCGAAGAGAGCGCCCTCTACGAGTTCTTCGCCCTCTTTTGTCTTTACCTTTATGGTGATGGAACTGGCAAAGTCAATACTCCTCGAACTCTTTGTCTCTATGACGCGGATGCCCCGTTCCTTTGCCACGAAAGAGGCGTTGACGAAGTTGACCACCGTGTCGAGCACCTGTGAAAGGAGCCCCTTTACGCAGGCGATTGAGATGGGCGTAACATCGAGGTCCACCACGTCGCCGCTATACTCTATGGTGACTTCTTCTATGCCGCCGGTAAGTATCTGACCCTGGAAGGCGCCTATCTTCTCGCCGAGGGTGATGTAGGGGGCGAGCGTGGCGAGGAGTTCAGAGGGAACGCTGGGAACGTTCACGGCGTTGCGTATCGTGCCCGTAAGGAGATAATCGCAGATCTGCTCGGAGACGGCAACGGCAACGTTCTCCTGGGCCTCGAGGGTGGATGCGCCAAGATGCGGTGTTACGATGACTTCGTCGAGGTGCAGAAGAGGGTTGTCCGGATCTGGGGGCTCTTTCTCGAAGACGTCGCAGGCCGCTCCGGCAACGATCCCTTCCTGTACGGCCCAGACGAGGTCTTCTTCATTCACTATGCCGCCGCGCGCGCAGTTTACGATGCGTACGCCCTTTTTCATCTTCCTGAAGGCGTCCTTCGAGAGAAGGCCCTTGGTCTCGTTGGTCTTTGGCACGTGGATGGAGATGAAGTCGCTCCTCGCGAAGAGTTCGTCCATGGATACAACGGTTACGCCGAGTTTGTCTGCGGCCTCTTCGGATATGTAGGGGTCATAGGCAATGACCTGCATCTTCAGGCCCAGGGCCCGCGTGGCAACCACACTCCCGATGTTGCCGACGCCGAGGATACCGAGGGTCTTGCCCGTGACTTCTGTTCCCTGAAACTTCTTCTTCTCCCACTTTCCGGCCTTCATGGAGGCAGTGGCCTGGGGGATCTTCCTGGCCAGAGAGAGCATCATGGCAACGGCGTGCTCGGCCGTAGTGACCGTGTTGCCGCCGGGCGTGTTCATGACCACTATGCCCTGTTTCGTTGCTGTTGGTATGTCTATGTTGTCAACGCCTGTTCCGGCCCTGCCTATGACCTTGAGGTTCACGGCGGCCTCGAGTATCTCGGGCGTGGCCTTAGTGGCGCTTCGCACCACGAGTCCGTCAAAGTCCTTTATTTTTTCCTTGAGTTCCTCTGGGCTGAGCCCGGTATCCACCACGCACTCGATGCCGCGGGCCTTGAAAATCTCCTGGGCGCGGGGGCTCATGCTGTCGCTTATGAGTACCTTCATTTGTATGCCTCGCTGAGTATGGCCTCGGCGGCGCTTACGCCCCTGCCGAGCTCCACGTCCACGCCGAACCTCTTTAGGGCCATCTCGATGGCAGAGATGGCGATTATGATGTCAAAGGTCTCTATGTATCCAAGGTGCGCAACGCGCACTATCTTT
This sequence comes from uncultured Thermodesulfobacteriota bacterium, assembly GCA_964407495.1. GTDB lineage: Bacteria > Desulfobacterota > GWC2-55-46 > GWC2-55-46 > JADFVP01 > JAJRZX01. The sequence continues at coordinate 22,373 of CAYOVP010000029.1, read as the reverse complement.
CCCTTCAGGTGGTCCTGTCCGCCTGCTATTGTGACGCCCATGTCATCGCGAAGATACTTTACAAAGGCACCGCCGTCCACGCTCTCGGGTATGAACATGCCTGTTGCCGCGTTGCTGGGGCTCTCTGGCGCAAGGAGTCTGAGCCCAAGGGCCGTGCCAGCGGCGCGCGTTGCGCGGGCCAGACGGTCGTGGCGGGCAAAGACGTTCTCGAGGCCCTCTTCCTTAATCATGCGGAGCGACTCGAGAAGACCGATAACGAGGGTGACGGCAGGCGTATATGCCGTGGTCTTCTGGGCAATCTTCTTGCGTTCCTTGGCAAAGTCGAAGTAATAGCGCGGAAGGGTCGATTTTTTCTGCGCCTCCCAGGCCTTCTCGCTGAGCGCCGCAAAGGCGAGCCCAGGCGGGAGCATGAGTGCCTTCTGCGAGCCAGAGAGGAGAACGTCTATGCCCCAGTCGTCCATGGGAACGTCGAAGACGCCGACAGCCGTGATGCCGTCAACAATAGTAAGGCAGTCCCTGTCTTTTGTGAGGGCTGCTATCTCCTTCACCGGGTGGGCAACCGTTGTGGATGTCTCGGAGGCCTGACAGAGCACGCCCTTTATACCAGGGTTGGCGTCGAGGAGTTCCTTCACGGCCCCCACCTCCACTGCCTTGCCCCACTCTACGTTCAGCCAGTGGACCTTGAGGCCATAGGCCTCCCCTATCTGGCCCCAGCGCTCGCCGAACTTGCCGCCATTGATGGCGATAACCTCGTCGCCTGGGCTGAAGAGATTGGATATGGAGCCCTCCATGGCTCCTGTACCAGAAGAGGCGATGATGAGCACCTCGCCCGTGGTCTGAAAGACGTATTTGAGGAGTTCCTCGGCCTCGGCGAAGATCTCGGAGAACTGCGGCGTCCTGTGGTGGATGATGGGCCCGGACATGGCCATGAGCGTGCGTTCGGGCACAGGTGTTGGGCCTGGTGCGAGAAGATACCTTTTCATGAATAAAAAAACCTCCCTCTTTTTTATTAACGTGCCATAATATCTCAAGGAGAAGGCCCGGTGCCCGATGAACCACAAAAAGGGGCAGAGCGCCTATCTTATGCTGTAAAAACGGATTTTTTAAGGTATCAGAAGAGGGGCGACATGTCAAGAAAAGGCCTGATAAAATAAGACCCTGGAAAGACCGATATGAGGAGGAAACGAAAAGGGGTCCAGGGGAAAAGCGTACGAGGGGCGCAAATCCAGAGATTCCCACTTCTTTTCGCAAAAAAAAGGGGAGATAAGTAAAACCGGCTCCAGCGTCCCGGAAGGGCTGCAGGAGGACTCGTTGGGGAGTAGAGCAGGGCTCTGACCATAAAACAATGGCGATACAGCCCGGAAGGAAAGAGTCCCCTATTCCTCCCTCAACTCCCGCCCCATGAGGCTTGAGACCACATCCGAAGGCCTCTGCCTCCCCTCGACAACACTCACAACGGCCCGCGCAATGGGCATGTCCACACCCGCTCGCCCTGCAAGGGCCAGTACTGCCCGCGATGTCCTCACACCCTCGGCAACGGTCTTCTTGGCTGAGATTATCTCTTCAAGGGCCCTGCCCCTGCCAAGATCGAGGCCCACGGTATAATTGCGGCTCAAGGGGCCTGTACACGTAAGAACCAGGTCTCCGAGGCCCGAGAGCCCGGAAAAGGTCCGCTCCCTGGCCCCAAGGGCCACGCCGAGGCGGCTCATCTCGGCAAGTCCCCGCGTAATGAGGGCGGCACGGGCGTTGTACCCAAGACCAAGGCCGTCGGATATGCCCGCGGCAATGGCCATTACGTTCTTGAGAGCCCCGCCGAGTTCCACGCCAATGACATCGGTGGAGGTATAGACCCTGAAAGAAGGAGTGGAAAAGAGAGCCTGAACAAACCTCGCGGTCTCGGCCTTGCGCGCGGCCAGAGAGACCGCCGTGGGAAGACCCCGGGCCACCTCCGCGGCAAAGGACGGCCCCGAGAGTACGGCCACCTCGCGCCCGCCCCCGAGAACATCTCTTATGATGGCCGCAGGCGTAAGAAGCGACCCCTCCTCTATGCCCTTGGATGCGCTCACAAGGGTGGCACCAGGAGGCACAGCCCCCCTGATCCCCTCAAAGACGGCACGAACACCATGAGAAGGCACTACGCTCAGGACCAGGTCCGCCCCTTCCAGGGCCTTATCAAGAGAAGTCTCTGCAGTAAGGTTCTCCGAGAGCCTTGTACCAGGCAAGAAAAGCCCGTTCTCCCTGCGCTCGCAGATCTCCTTGACTACCTCGGCCTCCCTTGCCCAGAGCACCACTACGTGCCCCTTTCGAGCAAGAAGGTCTGCCAGGGTGGTACCCCAACTCCCGCCCCCGATTACGGCTATCCTTATCCTCTGCGCGGAGCCCATGAACCTACCTCCTCCGTCTCCTTCTCTGCCTGGCCTTCTCCCTCTTTCGCGCCTTTATCCCCCTGATGGTCCTCTCGAGGGCCGCCTCGTTGGGGTAAACGCCCCTGAGCCCCTCGAGAATAAGAATGGCCTCGTCCTCCCTCTCCGCCTCCTCGAGCGCACGCGCTAGGTTGAAGCGGGCCCTGATGGCAACCGGCCTGGAGGCGAACCTCTCGATCGTCTCCCTGTAGGCCTCCATGGCCCGCTCGAGGTCCCCGGTTATGTAATAGGTATCTCCCTGGAGAAGGAGCGCCTCTGAGACGATCTCGTCCTTGGTGGCCATGGAGAGGAGTTCCTTGAGTTCCGCGCCGGCCTGCTCGAAGTCGTTCATCCTGAAGTACTCGAGGGCTATGGTGTACCTGTACTCCTCTTCCTTGCCGGGCTCGTGCCCGCTGTCAAGAAGCCACTGGTACTGCTCGACAGCCTTGGTGTGGTCACCGGCCAGAGAGTATATGAGAGCGAGGTCGCGACGAGAGAGATAGGCCTCGAGGCTGCCAGGATAGAGGGAGAGGAGTTTGTAATAGGCCTCTATGGCGCGCCTTCTGTCTTTCAGAAAACGATTGTAGATGCGCGCCTTCTTGTAAAGACTCTTTGGCGCAAAGGGAGAATCCGCATAATCGCGGACAACACTATCATACTTTTCTATGGCAATGAGAAACTTGCCCCTCCCAAGGAGTTCCTCGGCCTCCATGTACGTGCCCGATGCCCCGCCACCCCTGCCGCAACCTGCGAAAACAAGAAGAAGAGGGAAAAAAAGCAGATAAACGGCAGGATAAAAAAGGGCGCCAGAACCCCTTGTACGCTCCATACCCAATGCCATGCCTCGCTTACTTTCTGCTTGGAACAAGAAGTAAGACAAAAAACCCTCCACTTTCTTTTGGAAAAAAGAAAGTGGAGCAAAGAAAACCAGTATGGGGCCGTCTATCTCCCACTTATGCCGCGCCACGCGCCCCGTAAGACAGGCGAAAAACTCGGTGGGCTCTGCCCAACAAAAAGAGACCTTACTCTTCCTCTTCTGCCTCTGGGTCCTTGCGCTCGGCAATAAGGGCAATGTCCGCCACCTTCTCGCCCTCTTCTATATCCATGAGGCGCACGCCCTGCGTACTCCTGCCTATGACCGAGACATCCCGTGCGGCTATCCTTATTATCTTGCCCTTTGTGGTGGTAATCATCACCTCGTCTGCGTCCGTAACCTTGAGTATGCCCGCAACAGGGCCGTTCTTCTCCGTAACCTTGAGGTTTATGATGCCGCTACCGCCGCGCTTCTGGAGCCTGTACTCGGAAAAACGCGTCCTCTTGCCATAGCCGTGCTCTGTAACTGTGAGAACGCACGACGATGCATCGGCCACTTCCATGGAGATGACGTGGTCGCCGGGAGAAAGTTTCACGGCGCGCACTCCCCGCGCCTGGCGCCCCATCTCGCGTACGTCTCCCTCGCCAAAGTGTATGGCCTTGCCGAGGCGCGTGCCAAGGAACAACTCGCGCCCCCCGTCCGTAAGACGGGCGGCAATGAGTTTGTCGCCTTCGTTGAGGCTGAGCGCTATGAGGCCGCCGGAGCGGATATGGGAAAAACTCATGAGGTCTGTTTTCTTTATGATCCCGCCCTCGCTGGCCATGACTATGTAGTGCCCCTCCTCGAACTCCTTCACTGGCAGAAAGGCCGTTATCTTCTCGCCGGGGGCGATATTGAGAATGTTCACTATGGCCTTGCCCCTTGCCGCAGGGCCGCCCTGCGGTATGTCGTAGACCTTGAGCGAGTAGGCCTTTCCCTTGTCCGTGAAGAAGAGGATGTTGCTGTGCGTGGAGGCGATGAAGAGGTTCTCCACAAAGTCCTCGTCCTTTGGCGTCATGCCGCGTTTGCCCTTGCCGCCCCTTCTCTGAATCCTGAAGAGGCTCGTTGGAGTACGCTTTATGTACCCGCGCTTGGAGATGGCCACCACCATGTCTTCCTGCGCGATGATGTCCTCCATGGAGATCTCGCCCTGGTCCTCCACTATCTCGGTCCTGCGCTCATCGCCATAGCGGTCCTTGAGTTCTCTCAGTTCCTCGATGATTATCTTCTCTATGAGGGCCTCGCTCGCCAGTATCTCCTCGAGCGACTTTATGAGTTTCATGATATTCCTGTACTCTTCGATTATCTTCTCGCGCTCGAGGGCCGTGAGCCTCTGTAGTTTCATGTCCAGTATGGCCTGGGCCTGTATCTGCGTAAGGCCGAACTTCTCCATGAGCCCTGTTCGGGCCTCCTGCGGCGACTTGGACGCCCTGATGAGTCTTATGACGGCATCGAGGTTGTCGATGGCAATCTTCAGGCCCTCGAGGACATGGGCCCTGGCCCGGGCCTTCTTGAGGTCGAAGATGGTCCTTCGCGCCACCACCTCTTTTCGCGAACGGAGAAATTCCTTCAAGAGAGCAAGGAGGTTCAGGACCCGAGGCTGGCCGTTTACGATGGCAAGGTTGATGATGCCGAAGGAGGTCTTCATCTGGGTATGTAGGTACAGGTTGTTGAGGACCACCTCGGCCACCTCGTCGCGCTTGAGTTCTATGACGACGCGCATACCCTCGCGGTCGGATTCATCGCGGATGTCCGATATCCCCGTTATCTTCTTGTCCTTTACAAGACGCGCTATGGATTCGATGAGGCGCGCCTTGTTCACCATGTAAGGGAGTTCGGTTATGATAATCGACTGCTTTCCTGTACGGGGGTGCTTCTCCATGAAGGCCCTGGCGCGTATGTGTATTACGCCCCGTCCCGTGGTGTAGGCCTCGCGTATCCCTGAAAGACCGTATATTATGCCGCCTGTGGGAAAGTCCGGGCCCGGCACAAGGGGCAGTATCTCTTCTATACCTGCCTCCGGGTTCTCAAGGACATAGACGAGGGCGTCTATTATCTCGGAAAGATTGTGAGGAGGCATGTTCGTAGCCATTCCCACTGCAATGCCCGAGGACCCGTTGACAAGGAGGTTGGGCACAACAGAAGGGAGGACCAGGGGCTCGGAAAGGGACTCGTCGTAGTTGGGAATAAAGTCGACGGTCTCTTTCTCTATGTCGCGAAGGAGTTCGCCCGCGAAACGCGCCATGCGCACCTCGGTGTACCGCATGGCCGCCGGAGGGTCGCCGTCTATGGAGCCGAAGTTCCCCTGGCCGTCCACAAGGGGATAGCGAAGCGAAAAATCCTGTACCATGCGCGTAATTGCGTCATACACGGCGGCGTCGCCGTGGGGGTGAAACTTACCTATCACATCACCCACTACGCGGGCCGACTTTTTGTAGGGCTTGTTCCACTCAACACCCATCTCGTGCATGGCAAAGAGTATGCGCCGGTGAACAGGCTTCAAGCCGTCGCGTACGTCTGGAAGGGCCCTGCCCACGATGACGGACATGGCATAGTCCAGGTACGACTTCTTCATCTCCTCTTCAATGTATACCGGGACCTGTTCCCGTGCTACGTTGCCGCCTGTCTCCAAAACGCTTTACCTCCTGAAACTGAAAAAGATTCCTCCCGCTTTCTTTTGAAAAAGAAAGCGGCCAAAGAAAACTGGTTTTCTTTGTCTTACTTGCCTGTATGGCCACCGCGGTATGCGGGCCGCAGGGGCCGCGAAGGCGACGAAAGATGGCGCAAAAATTGGTTTTCTTTGTCTTACTTTCTTTTTCCTAAAAGAAAGTAAGCCAGTCTTTGTATTTTTTTTCCTCGCCTTTTACTGCCCTGAAGAAGACATCCTGTATTTGTTTGGTCAGTGGGCCTGGTTTTCCGTCACCGATGGTACGGTCGTCCACTTCGCGTATGGGTGTGACCTCTGCGGCGGTTCCGGTAAAGAAGGCCTCGTCTGCGGTATAGACCTCATCGCGCGTAAAGCGTTCTTCGACGACGGTTATGCCGAGGTCAGCGGCTATTCTCATGACCGAGTCGCGTGTAATGCCCTTCAGGATGGACGTAAGGGGTGTTGTCTTCAGAACGCCGTCTTTCACTATGAAGATGTTCTCGCCGCTCCCCTCGGAGACGTATCCTTCGGTATCGAGCATTATGGCCTCGTCATACCCTGCCGAGACGGCCTCGCGTTTCGATAGTATGGAGTTTACGTAGTTGCCCGAGACCTTGGCCTTACTCATGGAGGAGTTGACGTGGTGGCGGATGAAGGACGAGACCTTGATGCGTATGCCCTGGAGGAGGCCTTCTTCGCCGAGGTATGCCCCCCAGTCCCATGCCGCTATGGCCACTCTTACAGGGTTGTCTCCTGGAAAGAGCCCCATGCCTCCTGCGCCTATATAGGCTATGGGCCGGATATAACCCTGGGTCAGGTTATTGGCGCGCAGGGTCTCGATTATTGCGCTGTTTACCTCGTCTTTCGAGTAGGGGATTTTCATTAAGGTGATATGGGCCGAGTCAAAGAGCCTCTCTGTATGTTCCTTGAGGCGGAAGACAGCGCCACCGTCTCCATTGCCGTTATTGTATGAGCGTATGCCCTCGAAGACGGCAAGGCCGTAGTGGAGCGAGTGCGTGAGGATATGGACCTTTGCCTCAGGGCCATAGACGAGTTCACCGTCCATCCAGATCTTTTCGCATTCAATCATCTAAAGAATCTCCCGAGTTTTTTATCCCGTCCCGTTCTCTTGCTCTCTGGAACCGGGGGGTATGGCCGCATCAGCCCGATTGTTTCATGAGGTCACGGAAGGTGTCCTCCACCTCTGCCAGTCCGTTGGCCGGGGCTGTTCCTGCGCCGCCCTTGAGCATGACGCATTTGCCGTCAAAGGCCGTGCCCTCGCCTATTATGAGGGTAGGGGTCTTTATATCTCCGCAGAGCCGGGCCGGGCTCTGGAGTTCCACGCGTTCAGTGGCGTCTACCGTTCCCTTTACCTCGCCGTTGATGAGTGCTCTTCCCACTCGCACATTCCCCTCCACAAAGCCGCTCTCGCCCACTACGAGGGTCCCTGAGGAGGTGATATCTCCCTTGAAACTCCCGTCTATGCGCACGGTCTTCTCAAAGGAGAGCGTGCCCTCCACCTTCATGCCCTCTCCGATGAAGCCAGTTATGTCGAAGTCGTCGCTGGTCTTGTCTTCTCTCTTGAACATGGGGATACCTCGCGTGTTTGAGGGGTTGTCTATTCCACCCACCATGCAGGTCATTCTCTTCTTTTGGTTTACCTTGTTCAGGGCGCAAAATTGGTTTTCTTTGTCTTACTTTCTTTTTCCTAAAAGAAAGTAAGGTTTTCTAATATGCGGCCAAAGGCCGCTTCTTTCTCTTTTGTTTTTTTGGTGGGCGAAGCCCGCCACACCCTTCTTTTTTTCTTTTCTCAGTCTTTTACAGACCGAAGGAGTTCTATTATACGTTCTCTCTCGTCGGGGGAGTAGTAGAGTATCTCTATGCTTCCCCTGCCGTTCTTGTCTTTTACGTGTGTTTTTGTGGCGAAAATCTCTCTCAGTTCGTCTTCGAGGGCTCTTATGGCAGGGTCTACCCTTGCCCCGGTTTTTACCCTCGATCTTGTCGTCGCGCCCTTTGTGCCGCTACTTGTTGCGGCCTCGGCCTCACGTACGGAGAGGCCCTTTGCGAGGATTTCGCGAAGGAGGCTGATGCGTGCCTGCGTGGTGCTGAGGGCGAGAATGGCCCTGGCGTGTCCCATGGTGACGCTGCCCTCACGGAGGGCCTCCTTGACCTCGTCGGGTAGCCCCAGGAGGCGGAGGTAGTTGGCTACCGTTGCCCTGCCCTTGCCCACACGGCGCGCGACTTCTTCCTGCGAGAGTCCGAATCCCATGAGGTGGCGGTAAGCCTCGGCCTCTTCCAGTGCGTTGAGGTCCTGGCGCTGGATGTTCTCGATGATGGCGAGTTCGAGGCTCTCTTCCTCTGTGGCCTCGACAATGACAACGGGAACCTCTTCGAGGCCGGCCATCTTCGCGGCTCGCCATCGCCGTTCTCCGGCAATCAGTTCGAACTCTTTGGACGCTGGGCCTCGGCGCACTATGAGGGGTTCGATTACGCCCTTTTCTTGGATGGAGGCCGCAAGGTCGGTGAGTGCGTCCTCGTCGAAGTCTCTTCTGGGCTGGGCCGCATTGGGACGGATGTGGCTCACGGCACAGTAGAAGAATTTTTTGTCTTCTACCGGCGTAGCCCCTTGTGTCTTGGTCTCCTCGTCCTTGCGGACCGTGCCTATGAGCGCGCCAAGGCCTCTACCGAGGACCCTCTTCTTTTCGGCCATGGGATGTTCCGTAACTATTTGTTTTTATTGAACTTATTGGGCAGAAAGCCTTCCGCCCGCATTGGTGTCGCGGTTGAAGACCTCGCGGGCCAGTTCCAGATAGCACTGCGCCCCCCTGGATTGCACGTCATAGAGGAGAACGGGCTTGCCAAAGGACGGACTCTCGCTGATGCGCACGTTCCTTGGTATCACGGTGCTGAAGGCCTTGTCTGAGAAGAACTCTCGCACCTCGTTCACCACCTGGTGGGCGAGCCTGTTACGGGAATCGAACATGGTAAGGAGCACGCCTTCTATCTCGAGGCCCGGGTTGAGTTCCGCCTTTATGAGGTCTATGGTCTTCATTATCTGTGAGATGCCCTCGAGGGAGTAATACTCGCACTGCAGTGGTATGATAACGGCGTCCGAGGCCACGAGGGCGTTCACCGTGAGTATGCTCAGCGATGGGGGGCAGTCTATGAGTATATAGTCAAAGTCCTCGTCAAGCCCCTCTATGGCCTCCTTGAGGGCGAACTCACGACTCTCTGCGTCTATGAGTTCAACCTCTGCTCCTATGAGGTCTATACTCGATGGTACGGCCTTGAGAAACGAGAGGGCCGTCTCCCTTATGAGCGAGCCAAGGGGCGCCTCCTTGATAAGGGCCCTGTAAACCCCCCCTGGCGAGTCTTTCTCCAGGCCAAGGCCGCTCGTGGCATTGCCCTGGGGGTCGAGATCAATAAGAAGTATCCTCAACTCGGCAACAGCAAGCGAGGCCGCGAGGTTCACGGCAGTGGTGGTCTTTCCCACCCCGCCCTTCTGGTTGGCTATGGAAATTATCCTGCTCATAAGAGATGAGATTCTACCATAAGGCAGAAAAGAAAAAAAGATAAAATGTAAGGACCAGGGGCAGGAAGCGGGCTTCGCCCGCGAAAAGAATAAAGACTTCCTTACTTTCTTTTGGAAAAAAGAAAGTAAGACAAAGAAAACCTCCCGCTTTCTTTTAGAAAAAAGAAAGCGGGGCAAAGAAAACCAATATTTTGAATAGACTTGGTTGGGTAGGGCATCAGCGAAGCCCGAAAAATAGGAAGGCACTGCCCGCCAAAGAAAGAAAGCGGGGCAAAGAAAACCAATTGGGGACGAGTTTAATGCCATTTTATAGAGCCCTGCGCACCACCCGACTCTCTTTGGAACAAGAATGCCACCGGCCCATGGCCGCTGGATAACAATGTTCCACGTGGAACATGGGGCGTGGAGAGAGGGCCGCTCAGGTCTTCTGGAACATAATAAAAAACCCTTCGCGCCCCTCAAAGGGAAGGGTTACGCCCTCGATGCGCGGCCCCGCGAGGCCATTCACTTCAATGGCCTCGGCCTCTTCCCTGCCCCTTGGCCCCTTCATGGCTATTATAAAACCGCCCTGGCGTGTATAGGGCCCTGCAAGGGCAAGAAAGGTCGAGAGGGCTGAGAAGGCCCGCGAGACAACACAGTCAAAGGCTTTGGCATGTTCTGGCAGAAGGGCCTCGGCGCGGCCATGGATAGCCGATATGCCCTTGCCGAGGCCCAGGGTCCGCAGGACGTGCCGGAGAAAAAAGACGCGCTTTTCCCGTGAGTCAAGAAGGGTGACCTCCAGAGAGGGATCCGCTATCTTGAGTACGAGTCCGGGAAAACCAGCGCCAGAGCCCATGTCGAGGACCTTCCGGCACTTCAAGTCGTGAAGTATGGGTAGAAGAGAGAGGCTGTCGAGAAAGTGTCGCCTTATAATATCCTGCGCCGTGGCCGGGCCAGTGAGGTTTATCTTCGTCCCCCAGCGTATGAGTTCCTGAAGATAAGTCATGAACCTTTTAATGGCAGGACCGTCGAGTTTGACGCCAAGAGTCAAGGCGCCCTCGCGGAGTTCCCCTTCGAGGTCTGATTGATAGACCGCTTTTCCTCCCTTTCGAGCCATCAGAGCGCGCCCGTCTTTTTCATGTGAATGAGGATGGCCGAGATGGCCGCTGGTGTTATGCCTGGTATGCGGCCTGCCTGGCCTATGGAGAGGGGCCGTGTGAGGGAGAGTTTTTCCCTGCCCTCGCGAGAGAGACCGTAAACCTCGTGGTATGGGAAATCCTCGGGGATGCGGAGGGCCTCGGCCCTCTGGGCCCTCCTGGCCTCCTCGGCCTGGCGTTTTATGTACCCCTCGTACTTTATCTCTGTCTCTATTATGCGCGCGAGTGCCGGGTCAAGGCATGCCGGCAACTCTACGACCCTGCCTATATCCTCAAGGCAGACGTCAGGGCGCCGGAGGAGTTCCTTGAGCGTAATGGAGGCCTTTATCCTGCCGCTTGCCGCGGCAAGGCAACCTGCCTGGGTTTCTCTCACGCGGGTCTTATCGAGGAACTGGCGCATGTCTTCAAGGGCGTGTTTTCTCGAGATAAAAGACTCATAAACATCTTCTTGCACAAGGCCCGCATCAAACCCCCTCTTGCGAAGGCGCAGTTCTGCATTGTCCTCTCGAAGCAGAAGCCTGTGCTCGGCCCTCGAGGTAAAGACCCTGTAGGGCTCGGTGGTCCCCCTGGTGACGAGGTCGTCTATCATCACCCCGATGTAGGCCTCGTACCGGGCAAGGACCAGGGGTGCACGGCCCTGTAACGCGAGCGCCGCGTTTATCCCTGCCATGAGGCCCTGCGCCGCTGCCTCCTCGTACCCTGATGTGCCGTTTATCTGGCCCGCGAGAAAGAGGCCCCCTACTTTCCGCGTCTCCAGGCTTGGAAGGAGTTGGCGCGGGTCCACGTAGTCGTACTCAACGGCGTATCCGGGCCTTACTATCTCCACCTTTTCAAGGCCCCTTATGGTGCGGAGAAATGCGGTCTGAACGTCTATGGGAAGGGACGTGGAGAGCCCGTTGGGGTAGACTTCCACGGTATCCGCTCCCTCGGGCTCAAGGAAGACCTGGTGGCGCGTCCTGTCAGGGAACTTCACTACCTTGTCCTCTATGGAGGGGCAGTACCTTGGGCCGATGCCCTCGATTGCCCCGCTGAAGAGGGGCGATTTGTCGAGGTTTTTTCGGATGACCTCATGGGTTTTCTCGTTTGTATAGGTAATGTGGCAGGGTATCTGTTCTCTCGTAAAGGGAGGAGAGGAGAAGGAAAAGGGGTTGAACTCATAAGGGGCCTGCAGGGGTTGCTCTTCCACCCTGGAGTAGTCTATGGTCCTTCTGTCCAGCCTTGGGCAGGTGCCTGTCTTCATACGCCCGAGCACGAGGCCCAGGGCAGAGAGCGAGGCAGAGAGCCCTGTACTCACGCCATCGCCCGCCCTTCCCCCTGTAAAGCGCCTCGTACCTATGTGCATCAGGCCCTTCAGGAAAGTGCCCGTAGTAAGTATGACCTTCCCACCAAGAAACTCTTCTCCAGTGCCGAGGCGGATTCCCCGCACCTCGGGCCTGCCATCTGCCCCCCTCGAAGTGATGAGACTCTCCACCACCCCCTGTCTGAGACAGAGCCCTGGCGTCTCCTCCACAACCCTTTTCATCCTCAGCCTGTAGGCGGTGCGGTCGGCCTGCGCCCGCGTAGACCGTACGGCTGGGCCCTTGCTCTGGTTGAGGGTGCGAAACTGTATGGCCGTATCGTCAATGGCCCTGGCCATCTCCCCGCCAAGGGCATCTATCTCGCGCACAAGGTGCCCCTTTGCAACGCCGCCAATGGCAGGGTTGCAGGACATCTGGCCAATGGTATCGAGGTTCAGGGTGACCATGAGCGTACGGAGCCCCATCCTCGCCGTGGCAAGCGCGGCCTCGCACCCGGCGTGCCCGCCACCCACGACTATTACATCGTAATCGTAATACCTTTCCACCCCGTCGTTCCCCCTCTCTTTGCCTGGCTCCTCGCCTACGATGTTCCACGTGGAACACCTGAAGGCCCATAAGGCACCTTAATACTCCAGTATAAATACATCAAAAAACCCTGTCAAACCGTTTTGGCCCGCAAAGGACGAAAAGAGGGGGCTCCTACACACAACCGCTTGTTTTTATTGCAAAAAATGCTTGAGGACTGGCACTCTTGACAATTTGTGAAAAAACTGTATACTGTTACCCCTTGAGAAAAAAGCAGGCAAGGGGCTGGGTGTAAGGGCGTTCTCAACCTCAAACAAGGAAGGCTGATCCAATGACGGCCACAAAAAAGACCTCTAAAAAGGACAGGGCAACGGGAACGGCCACGAAGAAAAAAAAGGGCGTAGCGGCAGGCAGGGGCACGACAAAAAAGACCGCCCCAAGGGCCGCGTCTGCAAAGGTAGCAAAGAAAAGCAAGAAAAAACCTACCTTCTACGATATAATAAGAGAACAACTACTCAGCGATAAAAAGAGGATCCTCGCAGACGTCTCGGCAAAGATCCGCAAGGAGAGCAGCCAGGGCCAGAGGGAGATCGGGGATATCTACGATATAGCGAGCGATGAGCGCGAACGCGAACTATCGCTCATGCTCGGCGACAGGGAAAGAAAAAAACTTGCCGAGATAGACCTTGCCCTCGAGAGGATTAACGAGGGCTCATACGGTATCTGTGAGGAGTGCGGCGAGCCTGTGGGAGAAAAGAGGCTCAAGGTCCTGCCCTTTACAAGGGTCTGCGTGGACTGCCAGTCGCGGCTTGAGCGCGAAGAGCGCATAGCCGGCAAGACCGAGGACGAGGGGCTTCTAAGGATCATCGACAGGTCGGACACGGATATCGACTCCTTTCACTAACCGCCCCAAGGCCCCGGAGGCCCCCTGCCAAAGGCCGCTATTGCCATATAACCACTTGATTTATTTGGGTTTTTCAATATAATGCCTTCGAGTAATACCCCCCGGAACTCCAACCTTAGGCTCCGTATAATTTACGTGGCCCTCGTTGCAGTCATCTTCTTTGTCATGGGCTATGGCTTCATCGCCGAGAGGCCGGCAAAGAGCCCTGTGTACAAGAAGATACTCATGGGCACTGTTGTCGAGATCACCATGATGGGGGGGGACAGCAAGAGATTTGATGAGGCCGCTGGTGCCGCCTTTAAGAGGATAGCCGGCCTGGAGAAGGTATTCAGCAGTTATGACCCAGGGAGCGCGGTCTCGCGCATCTCGCGTTCAGCAGGCCGGGCCGTAAAGGTCCCGGCAGAGGTAATAGGGGTCATAAAAAAGGCCCTCCTCGTAGCGCGCCTCTCAGACGGGGCCTTTGACCCCACGGTGGGCGCCATGGCCGGTATCTGGGGCTTCTCTGGCGAGAAGAAACACGTGCCAACACGGGAAGAGGTAGAGAAGGTCCTGCCCCTTGTAAACTACAGGAACGTGTATGTGGACGAAAAGGCCGGCACCGTCAGGCTCCTCAAAAAGGGCATGACCCTCAACCTCGGCGGTGTGGCAAAGGGGTACATAGTCGAGCAGGCCGGCCTGGAACTCACGAAAAAGGGCGTCACGCGCGCCATCATAAAGGCCGGCGGAGACATGTTCCTCGTAAACAAGGCCGGTGCAATGACGAACGCCAACTTCATCCTCGGCATGCAGGACCCTCGCGAGAAGGACAAGATACTCGGCGAGGCCTACGCGCGCTACGGCGCAGTGGCCACCTCCGGGGACTACGAGAGGTTCTTCACAAAGGACGGTAAGAGGTACAGCCATATCCTCGACCCCCAGACAGGGTACCCGGCGCGAAGGTCTCGCGCCGCCACCATAGTGGCAAAAGACCCCACAATAGCCGACGCCCTCTCTACTGCCGTCTTTGTACTGGGGCCCAAAAAAGGTCTCGCCCTCATAGAGAGCCTCGATGATGTCGAGGGCGTAATAGTGGGTAGTGACGGCTTTATACACAATTCCTCGGGTTTCAAGGGAAGGATCTTCCGAACAGGTTCCATGCCTGTGACAAGGCACTGAACCCGGAGGAGGGCCAAGAAAGGATATCCTTAGCCTGCACCCCCCAAAAAAAAGAGTCAACTCGGTTGTTACGGCGGTACCACTGCCCGACGAGATCGACCTGCCGCTACCACCACCCCCTCCTCACCCCTGACTCCAGAAAAACCCTACTCACTCAGTAGGCCCTGTGCTATCATCTCCAGATGGGCAAGACCCCTCCAGGACCCAAGACCACGACACGCCAGGAAGAGAGGGAGGACCTCCTTGCAATGGGCTTTTCCGACCCAGGGGCCGCGGCCCTCGCCCTCCACTCCCTGAAGGCCTCGCCCCTTGCCTCAAAGGCAGGGGCCATACTATCCTCTGCCTCGGCCTCGCCCTCTCCTGTAGAGGCCCTCAACGGAGTTGCGGCGCTCCTCGAGGCTACTGCGCAGAGGGAAATCCTCCTCAGACTCGCGCGCGAGACCTCTGCCCTCGAGAACCTTGTCTTCATCCTCGGTGCCTCGCCCTTCCTGAGGGGGCTCCTGTCCTCGAGACCCGAACTCCTGGACTGGCTCTTTGCCAGGCGCGGCCTCTTGGAGACAAAGACAGAAGACCTCTTTCTCCGCGAGTTGAGACATGCGCTCCTTGGCCCCAAGGTGGAAGACCTTGCCGGGGAAGCACAAAAAACCCTCCGACTGTACCGCCAGGCCGAGTTTCTCCGCCTCGGGTGCAGAGACCTCCTTGGGCTTGCCTCCATGGAGGAGACAACAGCAGAACTCTCGGCCCTGGCCGCAGCCATGCTCGATGCGGCACTGGAGGCGGCGCTCATCCATGAGAGGGACCGCCTCGGCGAGGAGGCATGCCTCCTGCCCACCGAGCCCTCTGCCTGCGGCCTCTCCATAATAGGCCTTGGCAAGCTCGGCGCAGGAGAACTCAACTACTCCTCTGACATAGACATCATGTACGTATACGACGAGGCCCTCAAGATGGACCTGCCCATGGCCCACTCCGAGTTCTACACCCGTCTGGCAAGGCGAGTGAACTCCCTCATCTCCCAGAAGACCGCCCATGGCATCGTCTTCCGCATAGACCTCGATCTCAGGCCTGGCGGCAGGTCAGGCCCCCTTGTACAGTCTCTCAGGGGGGCGGAGATATACTACGAGACCCTGGGCCGGGACTGGGAACGCGCGGCTATGATAAAGGCCCTCTGCGTTGCAGGAGACAGGTCCGCTGGAAAGGCCTTCTTGGAGATGATAAGACCCTTTGTGTACAGAAGATACCTCGATTTCAGGGCCATCGAGGAAATCAAGACCATGAAGGAGAAGATAGACCTTGCCATGGCGCGCCGCGCCCATGCTCCTGGCAAGGGTTTCAATGTAAAACTCGGTAGAGGGGGCATACGAGAGATAGAGTTCCTTGCCCAGACGCTCCAACTCATACACGGTGGAAAAGACCCCGAGGTTCGCGTACGCCCCACAATGGCCGCGCTGGAGGCCCTGGCGAGGCGCGGATACATGAAAGAAAAAGACGCCCGCGCCCTCAAGGGTGCCTATGTCTTTCTCCGTAACCTCGAACACCGTCTCCAGATAATAGAGGACAGGCAGACACATACCCTCCCTGCAGACAAAGACCAGGTACAGCGCATAGCCCGGATGATGGGGTTCAAGGATGCAGGCGGTCTGATGCATGAACTCTACCACAAAAGAGAGATCGTCCACCAAGTCTACAGGGGGCTCTTCTACAGGGACAGGGCCGACGTCAGTAAGATAGACAAGAGGGTTCTCCTCCTCTTTGCACCAGAGACGAGTGAGGACGAGCAGAGGGCCATTCTCCGCGAGATGGGCTTCAGGGACGATGCCACTGCGCTACGAAAACTCGAACTCCTGAGAAAAGGCCCTCCAGGGCTCAGACGCACGAGCGCCAGGGCAAGAGAACTCTTCGAAAGCACGGCCCCTTTTCTCCTCTCCAAGATTCTCGCCTCGCCAGACCCTGACATGGCCCTTGCAAACCTCGAACGCTTTGTCTCGAGCGCTGGCGCCAGGACCGCCCAGTACGCCCTGCTTTCCGAGAACCCGGGCGCCGCAGAGGTCCTCATCTACATCTTCGGCACGAGCGAATTCCTCTCAAACGGTATCATCGAACGCCCCGAGGACATCGATATCCTCCTCCTGCCAGGCCTCTCGCAACCAGTAAAGACGAAAAAAGACTTCTCCAAAGAGTTCAATAAAGAGGTTATAGATGGCTCGGCAGACCTCGAGACCAGGCTCGACGCCATGCGCCGCGTCCGCAACGCAGAGGTGCTCCGCATCGGGCTCAACCACGTCTCAGGCGCCATAGGGCATGTAGAGGTCTCGGAGCAGATGACAGATCTTGCCGAGGCGGCCCTCGATACAGCCATCACTACGGCCCGCTCCGAGGTGATCGAGAGACACCCTGAACCAGAGGGCGCCTCCTTTGCCATAATTGGTCTCGGGAAACTCGGCGCCCGCGAACTCGGGTATGGCTCGGACCTCGATATAATCTTTGTTTATGATGCCGGCCGTGGCGAAGACGAGGACCCAGACCTGCTCGAGTACTTCGTCCGCCTCTCACAGCGGATAATCAGCGCCATGACCATACGAACAAGAGAGGGCTCTGTCTTCAGCATTGATACGCGCCTTCGACCCTCGGGAAGTTCGGGACCCCTTGTGGTCAGTGCCTCTTCGCTCCTCAAATACCATGCCACCAAGACCGCGCTCTGGGAACGACAGGCCTTTGTCCGGGCAAGGTGTGTGGCAGGAGAGAGGTCCATGGGTCAGAGGGTGGTAAACGAAGTCAGGGATATTGTCTTCAGAAGACCTCTTGCGCCAGAGGAGGTGAAAGATCTCCTTGCCATGAGAAGACGCATGGAGGCAGAAGTAGGGCCTGAGAACAGGAACAGATACAACTTCAAGACAGGCCGCGGAGGTATCGTTGACATAGAGTTCCTCGTCCAGGCCTTGGAACTCCGCTACGCCGGCGCTGAGCCCGAACTCCGCCAGCCCGCAACCATCCCGGCGCTCCGCGCCCTGAGAGAGGCCCGACACCTGGGACACGAAGAAGGCTCCTTCCTCGAAGAGGCCCATGCATTTCTGCGCCGCATAGAGATGGCCGAGAGAATCTCGCGGGACAGGCCCGAGACCTTCATACCAAGAGACAGTGAGGCCCTTACTCCACTGGCACGGGCCCTCAACTACAAGGGCTCCGACCCAGGAGCAAAACTCCTTGAAGACTATGAGAAAAAGACGAAAAGAGTTAGGGAGGTCTTCCTGAAAACACTTGAAACCCTCTTGAACGAGAAAGAATGAAAAAACGGAAAAGAGTGGACGAAGAAGAGAAGAACTCTCTACTTTTTTCTTTTGGAAAAAAGAAGGTGGAGCAAAGAAAACCTGTATGCACCCTCACCGCCCCCCTGCCTCTCACACCGCCCCGCCGGCTTCCCCGACAAAGACCTGTCTTGACAAAAGAGAGACTTTGGCCTTTAATTAAGCCACACGAAAAATCCTGTACACAAGACCAAGAAAGGGGCCGGCCCATGGCCAAGAAAAGCGCAGAGACGCAGACGAGAGAGAAAAGGCCTGCCTACTTCAGCCAGGCCCTCGGTGCCGTGGAGCGGGCAAACCGGTTCCTCAACCTCCCAGAGGGGGTCTACAAACGCCTCTGTAAACCAGCCAGGTCCCTGCGCGTCAGCATACCCGTAAGGATGGACGACGGCAGAATGTGCTTCTTCTCTGGTTACCGCGTCCAGTACGACATGTCGCGCGGCCCTGGCAAGGGAGGCATACGCTATCACCCGGGCATAACACTCGACGAGGTAACAGCCCTTGCCGCACTCATGACCTGGAAGTGCGCTGTTGTGGATATACCCTTTGGCGGAGCAAAAGGCGGTGTGGACTGCGACGCAAGGGCCCTCTCGCTGGGCGAAAAAGAACGCCTTACCAGGCGCTTCACTTATGAACTATTCCCCCTCATAGGCCCGGAAAAAGACATCCCCGCCCCTGATATGTACACAGATGAACAGGTAATGGCCTGGATCATGGATACCTTCTCCATGATGAAGGGGTTTACAGTGCCAGAGGTCGTCACAGGTAAACCCGTCTCCCTTGGCGGCTCCAAGGGGCGCATGACAGCCACCTCCGAGGGCCTGGTCATAACAACGCTCGAGGCCCTCAAACAAAGGGGCGTCTGTGTAGAAGGACTTAGAACAGTAGTCCTGGGGTTCGGAAACGTGGGGGCCCATGCCGCAAGGCTCCTCCACCTCCTCGGGGCCACAATAGTGGGACTTGCAGACTCTCGCGGGGCCATCTACAACGCCAGCGGCCTTGATGTGACCGCTGTCTCGCGGCACAAGGAAGACTCTGGCGGGCTCTCGGGGTTCAAGGAGGCAGAAGACCTCACGATCGACGAACTCCTCACAAAAGAATCAGACCTCCTCATACCAGCGGCCATCTGCGGACAGATAAACGCCAAGAACGTCAAGAACCTGAAGACCCGCTTCATCGCAGAGGGCGCAAACGGACCCGTCACATCAGAGGCTGAGAAGGTCCTCCTCGAAAGAGGAGTGGTAATAATTCCCGATATCCTCGCCAACGCCGGAGGTGTGGTGGTCTCCTACTTCGAGTGGCTCCAGGGAATGCAGCGCCTTCTCTGGAAGACCTCGGAGATAAAGAGAAAACTCAAACACATCATGACAAAGGCCTATAAAGAGGTAGTGGATATCGCTCTGGACAAGTCCACGGACCTGCGCACAGCGGCCACGATCCTTGGTGTGAAAAGGGTCGCAGAGGCCATAAGGATGCGGGGGTTCTACCCCTGAAGACCATCCCCTCGAGCAACTTCCGCAGAGGACCCCAATGATCCTCCCCCACACAAAACACTTCAAAATCAAGGGGTTAGAAATAGTTCTCTTTTTCTCTTAAAAAACCTTGAAAATAGATTTCTTCTCTGGTAAAGTGGCAACAATTCCCCTTACAAATCTTATTAACACTTGTGGATAAATCTGTGAATAACCTTTTCCCGTCTTTATCCGTACCTGGAACTATGGACGCTGAATCTCTCTGGAAAGAATGTCTCGATGGAATAGCCAGGCACGTAAGTTCCCAGCACTTCTCCACCTGGTTCCGCCCAGTAAGGGTCCTGCCCGGCGAGGCACAGGGCTCTCTCACCCTCTCCGTGCCAAACAGGTTCTTTCTCGAATGGATAAAGGAACACTACATGCCCCTTATCCAGGAGGTCCTTAGGCGCACCACGGGAAAGGACTTCAAGATCCGCTGGACCCTCGACGAGGTCGAGGCAGAAAAGGCCTCAAAAAGAACAAAAAAGACGGCCCCAAGGGAAAAGACGAGAAAAAAGACAAAGACAGCGCCCCTGCCGGGGCTGAATCCCCGTTATACCTTCGAGAACTTCATCATAGGAAAGGCCAATGAGTTTGCCCATGCCGCCTGCACAGCAGTTGCCACAAGGCGTTCCAGCAAGTACAACCCCCTCTTTATTTATGGTGGTGTGGGCCTTGGCAAGACACACCTCCTTCAGGCCATAGGCAACAGGATCTACCGCGACAACCCCTCTGCAAGGGTCTGCTACTATACCTCCGAGCGCTTCATGAACAACTTCATTAGTTACATAAGCAGACAGAAGATGATGGAGTTTCGCGGAAAGTTCAGAAACGTGGACGTACTCCTCATAGACGATATTCAGTTCTGGGCCGGAAAGGAGCGCACGCAGGAAGAGTTCTTCCACACCTTCAACGCCCTCCATGAAAAGAACAAGCAGATAGTGGTCACCAGCGACTGTTTCCCAAAGGAAATCACCGGCCTCGAAGAGAGGCTCAGAAGCAGGTTCGAGTGGGGACTCGTGGCCGACATCCAGCCGCCGGATATAGAGACGAAAATAGCCATACTCAAGAAAAAGGCGGCAGACGAAGGACAGACACTCCCAGACGACGTGGCCGATTGGCTCGCCTCTGTCAGCGGCTCAAACATCCGCGAACTCGAGGGCTTTCTCAACAGGGTCATTGCAGTATCGAGCCTCACCAACCAGCCCATAACCCTCGAAATGAGCAAAGAGGCCCTGAAGAACCTCCTCCGTGAGACAGAAGAACGCTTCCTCTCCATAGATGAAATCCAGAAGACAGTAGCCGCCTTCTACAACATAAAGACCTCGGACCTGAAGTCAAGAAGCCGTCACAGGGCTGTCACTCTGCCACGCCAGGTTGCAATGTTCATTTCCAGAAAATACGGGAACTTCTCCTTTCCTGAAATAGGCGCGGCCTTTGGAAAAAAAGATCACTCCACAGCAATACACGCCGTTAAAAAAATAGAAGGCGCACTGAAGGACAACCCGGAACTCAGGGGCTCCATAAGAAAACTCAAGAAAGAACTCGATATCAAGGAGGGATGACCAGGGATTACAGCGGGAGCAAAAGGAAAAGAGTGGAATAACCCTTCTCTCATAGACATGAGAAACGGTTTTTTTTACGCCAGGAATGGGTGTTGAGTTCCTGTTGAAAGACCTGAAGAAAAAGAGACCTTGGCCTTGGATCTGGAATAAGAGACCATGTGCTGTTAATAGAAATGAGGGGTTATCAACAGGGTACTAACCCTGTTTTTACCAATATTCCAAATACTTGGCACCTTATCAAGGTATCCACAGCGCCTACTACTCATTACGTCTAAGAGATTTATATATTAATAACAGAGGGAGAAAAAATGGACTTCATTATAAAGAGATCTGAGTTCCTGAGGCCCATAGCAAGGGTACAGGGTATAGTGGAAAAAAGAACGACCATGCCCATTCTCTCAAACCTCCTCCTGAACCTACATGGCGACAAGATAGAAATTACGGCAACAGACCTCGAGGTCTCCATTCGCGACAAGGCCCCCCTTGTATCGCTCAAAAAAGAGGGCTCTGTAACCGTGAATGCCAGGAAACTATTCGAGATCGTCAAAGCCTTCCCAGACGACGAACTCAGTGTCTCCTGCACCGAGGAGAGCAAACTCACCATAATGGGCTCTAAATCAAGATTCAATGTAATGGGGCTTCCAAGTTCCAATTTTCCTGAAATCCCCTCTCTTGACGGAGAAAACCTCCATGCCGTCAAGGCAGATACTCTGAAGGAAATGATAGACAGAACAGCCTTTGCAGTATCTACAGACGAGACAAGATACAATATAAACGGCTTTCTACTCGAAAAGGAAGATGGAAAGGTAAGAATGGTGGCTACCGACGGCCACAGGCTCGCTGTCATAGAAAAAGACTATGAACTCGAACTGAATGAATCAAACACAGCCCTACTGCCAAGAAAGGGCGTTATGGAACTGCGTAAACTCCTCGAGGAAGATGGAGATGAAGACTTTTCCATGGGGGTTGCCGGAAAGTCGCTCATTGTCCGTAAAAAAGACGTCTCCATGAATATCAGACTCCTCGAGGGAGAGTTCCCTGATTATAAACGTGTAATACCCGAGGGCAACGACAAACTCATCTGCGCCCAAAGGGCAGAACTCTCTGGTTCACTCAAGCGTGTCTCTATTCTCTCTGAAGACAGGATAAAATGCGTAAGGTTCAACTTTTCAGACTCAAAACTCGTACTCACCGCATCGAGCAAGGAAATAGGCGATGCCACCGTGGAGATAGACATAGAACGTAAAGCCGGTGGAGACGAAAAACTCGAAATAGCCTTCAACGCAGTCTATATACTCGACCTTCTCGACTCCCTCGATGACGAAAAAGTCGTCTTCTGCCTGAAAGACCAACTCAGCCCGGGAATAATGCGCCCTGAAGGCTCGGACAACTACACCTACGTCATCATGCCAATGAGACTCTGACTCTCAATTATCTTGACAAAACCATCTCTTTAATGTCTAATATCTGTTTCGGTCAAAAGAGGCCGTAAAGCAAGGGGGTAAGGGGGCAAGAGGGGCTGATGGTGCAAGGAGGGGCCGTGAAG
>CAYOVP010000028.1:0-25269 GCA_964407495.1 uncultured Thermodesulfobacteriota bacterium | reverse complement strand
AGACGACGCGCACCCTACAGAAAAAATACGAAGAAAAAATAAGAAAAGGATAAAAAGAAAAAAAGAGGGAGGGGTGGGCGGGCCCTGCCCGCCAAAAAGATGAAAAAAGAGAGAAAAAACTTCCTTACTTTCTTTTAGAAAAAAGAAAGTAAGACAAAGAAAACCAGTTCCAGCGGCTTTCTGCCGCTGGAAAAAACTTACTGTGATAGCCCCAGCCGCGCCCGCAGGGCGCGGCTGGGGAATTGGTTTTCTTTACCCCGCTTTCTTTTTTCCAAAAGAAAGCGGGAGAACTTACTCTCCTTTCTTTTTCAGCACTCGGAGCGAGAGGTCAAGTAATTGTTTCTCGTCCACCTCTGATGGCGCCTCGGTCATGAGGCATACTGCCTTCTGCGTCTTTGGAAAGGCGATTACATCCCTTATGGACTCAGCGCCTGTCATGATGGCAAGTATCCTGTCAACGCCGAAGGCGAGCCCGCCGTGCGGCGGAGCGCCGTACTTCAGGGCATTAAGGAGAAAGCCGAATCTCTTTTCCGCCTCCTCGTCGTCTATGCCAAGGAGGGAGAACATCTTCGACTGCACAAGGGTCTCATGTATCCTTATACTCCCGCCGCCTATCTCCACTCCGTTAAGGACCAGGTCATAGGCCTTGGACCTCGCCTTCAGGGGCTCGGTATCGAGGAGGGCAAGATCCTCGTCCATGGGCGCTGTAAAGGGATGATGCACCGCGCTGTGGCGCTTCCCCTCCTCGTCATACTCGAACATGGGGAACTCAGTGACCCAGACAAAGTTATAGACCCCCTCTGGGATGAGGCCGAGTTTTTTTCCAAGAAAGAGTCTGAGTCTTCCAAGGGCCGTGTTGGCTACGGAGTGCGTATCGGCAACAAAGAGCAGAAGGTCTCCCTCGCTGGCAGAGAGGGCGCTGCATATTGAGGTCCGTTCATCGTGGGAGAGGAACTTTGCTATGGGAGACTGCCACCCCTCGCCCGTAACCTTCACCCAGGCAAGTCCCTTTGCTCCGTAGGTTCCGGCCACCTCGGTAAGGTCGTCAATGTCCTTTCTGCTCATCTCTGCCCCGCCGGGGACGCAGAGCGCCTTTACGATGCCACCGCCATCAACGACAGAGGCAAAGACCTTGAAGCCACAGCCGGCGACAAGGGGGCTTATGTCCCTGAGTTCCAGGCCAAAGCGCGTATCAGGCGCATCGAGGCCGAAACGCGAGACCGCTTCTTCGTATGTGATGCGCGCAAAGGGCGGCGAGGCAGTGATGCCCGCCTCCTTGAACATGACCTCCACGAGGCGCTCCATCACCGCCATCACGTCCTCGGCATCAACGAAACTCATCTCAACATCTATCTGCGTGAACTCGGGCTGGCGGTCGGCCCGAAGGTCTTCATCTCGAAAGCACTTTACTATCTGAAAATACTTTTCGAGCCCCCCTATCATGAGTATCTGTTTGAAGAGTTGAGGGCTCTGCGGGAGGGCATAGAACTCGCCCGCATTCAGCCTGCTCGGCACGAGAAAATCGCGCGCCCCCTCGGGAGTGCTCTTCGTGAGCACAGGCGTCTCCACCTCAATGAAACCCTCGTGGGAGAGGAAATTCCTTGCCGCAAGAAGCACCCTGTGGCGGAGCATGATGTTGTTCTTGAGGGACGGCCGCCTGAGGTCGAGGTACCTGTACTTGAGCCTCAGTTCCTCGCTCACATCTGTCTCGTCCTCTATGACGAAGGGTAGCGGCGCCGATGGGTTCAGGACGCGGAGGCGCTCGGCCACCACTTCCACCTCTCCGGTCTTTAGTGCCGGGTTCTCCGTGCCCTCGGGCCGAAAGCCCACGGTCCCCGTAACGGCTATGACGTACTCGCTCCTGAGGTCGTGGGCCCTGTCCATGACCTCTCTTCCAGAGTCAGGATTGAAGACCACCTGCACAACGCCTTCCCTGTCGCGCAGGTCCACGAAGATGAGACCGCCGTGGTCTCGCCTTCGTTGGACCCAGCCCGCAAGGGTAACGGTCTTGCCCACAGTATCCTTGGATATATGGACAGAGGCACAAGTCCTCTTCCATGAAAAAGATTTTTCCCTCAACAGAAAACCTCCTTGGGAGAGCCTCTAAGTCTAGCGCAGAGGACTTTGCTTTATAACACAGGGGCTCTGCCTTTTCAAAACAAAAGTTTTGTTAAAAAACCTTAATTTTTGCCTTGACACTTGCAACCTACCTATATATAGTAGCACTATTGTAACCCCAACGAAAAATTCATACTACCTACGAAGGAGGCCATCTGATGAAGAAGAAGATCTTCGTGATTCTTCTTGTGACTTGTCTGGCCATTTCCGGGGCTCTCCTCACCTCGAGGACTGTCAACGCGGAATGGGGGGACGTAGTCCTGAACAGCAAGTCAGAGAGCATGAAAAAGGCAGGGGTCAAGCCCGTGGTATTCCCCCACTGGTTTCACAGGATCAGGTTCAAATGCAAGGTCTGCCACGAGGACATCTTCATCCTCAAGAAAGGCGCAAACGACATCAACATGGAAAAGATAATAAGCGGAAAGTACTGCGGCAAGTGTCACAACGGACTAATCGCCTGGGCCCCGCTTTACTGTGACAGGTGTCATTCCTACACAGGCAACAAGCCGAATGCACCTACGAACCACAATTAATGGAAAAGGAAATCCTTAAGGAGGATATAATGAAGATGCCTTCAATGAAGAATAGATTGATCATCCTCTTCTCTCTCCTTCTGGTACTCGCCTTCACGGTGGGCGGGGTCCTTACGACAGAGGCCCAGTCCGCCACGAAGCGGTCCAAGAAGAAGACACCGAAGATAAACCCCGATGACCCCACGAGTGTCATCTACCTCGGCACCAAGGGTCAACTCGCAGGCCGCGGCGACCCATCCAACCCGCCCGGCATAGGCTACAAGAAGGGCCGGGCCTGGCATCCCCAGGCACTGGAGGCCGCAGGTCTGCCAAAGGACAAGTTCGGCCTCATCGACTGGGCCAAGATAGTCCGCGAGGGCCTCATCAAGCCCAAGCACTCCCTCGATCCCAATGCAGAGGAGTTTCCACCGCTGCAGATGGACGTCATCATACACACCAAGAGCGACTACATAAACGACGTCCTCTACCCTCACGAGATACACACGTGGTGGCTCAAATGCGAGGTATGTCATCCGAAGATCTTCATCCCAGCGGCAGGTCAGAACAACATAACCATGACCGGTATCGTAAAGGGCAAGTGGTGCGGCAGGTGTCACAACAAGGTCGCCTTCCCGCTCTCCAACTGCACGAGATGCCATACTGTGCCTAAGAAGAAATCTGCAAAGAAATAAATAAAAGGCCCGCGCATGTTGAATAGAAGACTCCGGCTGGCCCTGACCATACTCGTCATCATTGCCCTGCCCGCCCTCTCCTGGGGCGGGCTCGGCAACATGGTGATTGACAGGCAGAAGGCGAGCAAGGCAAAGGTGGCCGGTATAGGGCCCGTTGATTTTCCCCACGGCAAGCACGAGAAAATCTACAAGTGCGATGCCTGCCACCCCAAGATATTCAAGAAAAAGAGGGGGGCAAACAACATCAACATGCAGAAGAACATCAGCGGCAAGTTCTGCGGCTCACCCGGCTGTCACAACAGCCCCAAGGCCTTCCCGCTCTATGAGTGCAACAAGTGCCACAGAAAGAAGTAACCCCTGGAAGACCAATAGGGGTACGGGATGACAAAGACTATACAAAAAGGCGGCCCAGATGGGCCGCCTTTTTACGTCACACAAACTTTTCTCTCAGGCCTTGTCTTTTCAAGATGAAGGCCCTGGCCATGCCATATGGGCCGCGGGCACTTCCTTCCTCTTCTTGTCAAGTCCTCTATACTCAATCAATGGCCGCATAGCGTGCCGCGCCAATGAGCCCGGCCCTGTCGTTACGTACGAGGTACACGGGCATGGCGGCGAGCATCTCCCCGAACCTGCCCTTCTGGACGAATGACTCCATGAAAATCTTCTTTTCCTCTTCCCCGAAGACCTTTGGGGCGATACCTCCTCCGACGAAGACCCCCCCTGTGCTCAGGGCCTTGAGGGCCAGGTTGCCTGCCTCTGCCCCGTATATGGAGACAAAGACGCGGAGCGCCTCAGCGGCATCAGGGTTTCTGCCGCTTCTTGCCTCGTCGAAGACCGTCTCGCCTGCACCGAACTTCTCAAAGGCCTCTTTCTGCTCCCGTGGCAGTGCGCGGCCATCCCTCTCGAGAAGAAAAGTATAGATATTGCCAAGTCCGTCTCCCGACAGGAGGCGCTCGTAACTTACATGACCGTATCTTTTCATGAGAAAGGCGAGGAGTTCCATCTCGAGTTCAGTCCTCGGGGCAAAGTCCGTGTGTCCGCCCTCGGTGGGAAAAGGACGCCTCATGCCGTCGCATTTGACGAGTATGGTCTCTCCGAGGCCGGTGCCCGCGGCTATGAGTGCGGCGTTGCCGTCTCTCCTCTCTCCCTCGTTGATTATCTCTATATCCTCGTCTCCCAGCATCTCGAGCCCCCAGCCCGTTGCCTCAAGGTCATTGAGTAGGCGAACGCGTGGGAGGTTCAGCATTCGCGCAAGCGCGGTGGCGTCTATTACCCAGGGCGTATTGGTGAGGCTGCACCTCTCTCCCTCCACAGGACAGGCCACGCCAAAGGCGGCAGATGAGATCTTCCTTTCCCCGGCGCCAGAGGCATCCCTCAAGAAGGAGGCCAGGAGGTCTTCTATGGAGTCAAAACCAGAGTTCAGGAGTTTCTTCGTAAAGATAGGCCTCGGCCTCTTTCCCTCGATACAAAAGAGCCCGGCATAGGTCTTTGTACCCCCTATGTCACCTGCAAGGACGTATCTTTCCTCTGCCACGAAGTAACCCCCTATGAGACGGCCCGGCGGACGATATCCATGGCATCGTCGAGTGCCTCTGCCGTTGGAGAGTTGGTTTCAAATAGTAGAGCGCGCCTGCCTCTTTCAGTGAGGGCCTCCATGTCTCCATATGCCTGCGAAAGTTCGAGTTCCGAGAAGGTATAATCCAGACCAGGGACCTCGATGTCTGGTGGTGCGGCGTGGGTAAAGATGAGGAAGACGCCCTCGTTCGGCCCGCCCTTGTGTATCTGGCCAGTGGAATGGAGATAACGTGGTCCAAAGCCTGCCTGCACGGCGTGCCTCGTCTGCCTCATGAGAAGGGCCTGGAGTTCGGCCCGCAGGGCCTCCACCTCGGCATCGAAGGTGGAATAATAGGTAAGGAGCGCAAGGTACTCTCCATCGCGCATAGACTCCAAGAGCGCGGAGATGGCCTCAACGATTCCGCCTTCTTCAAGGGATTTGCCGACACCCGGTGCATGGAGCGCCCTCTCACCCAGGTAGACCTTTACCTGGCCCTCGCGGTATAGGACCCCTGGCGGAGGGGGAGACACCTCTTGGAGCCTGGCCCTGGCAAGGACCTTTGCCGCCTCCACATCAGGCTGGTCAAAGGGGTTGATGCCGAGCATGCGCCCCACAAGGGCTGTTGCCACCTCCCAGCGCATGAACTCATAGCCAAGGTCATAGGGGCCTTCGAGGGTGATCCTGACAATAGGGTGCCCCGCTCCCCGGAGGGCCCTGAGGCCTGTCTCTGGCGCTTCATCACCAAGCACCCGCACATCGACAAAGACCCTGTCAGCGCCGTAATCCTTTGGCATGCCCAGGGGCTCGCCCGTTACCGGCAGGAGGCCGCGGCCTTCCTTACCCGTGCTCTCGGCAAGGAGTTGCTCCACCCAGAGGCCAAAGGCCGGAAGGCGCCCGCTGGTAAAGAGAGTCACCTTGTCTCTTCCGGCAAGGGCCGCCGAGCCAAGGGCCGCTCCGAGTCTCAGGCCCTCTTCATCGCCCGCTTCAACTCCACGGGTCGCTCCCGCAAGTAGGCGTCTTATATCCACGCCCGAAATGGCCGCTGGTACGAGCCCGAAGAAAGAGAGGGCTGAGAACCTTCCGCCAACGTCGGGAGGGTTGAGAAAGAGGTGCCTGAAGGAGTACTCGCGAGAGAGGGCCTCAAGGGATGAACCAGGGTCTGTTATGGCTATGAAGTTGGCCCCAGGCTCTGAAGGAGCCAGGCCCTCCATGACGGAGTAAAAGAACCTGAAGAGGGTGTTGGGCTCAACAGTGGAGCCGGATTTGCTCGACACTATGAAGAGCGTCTTTCTCGTCACCCTCCTTCGGACCCTCTCAACAGCCAGAGGGTCCGTGGAGTCGAGGACCGTAAGGCGAGGATACCCCTCGGCATTACCAAAGGCGCCTGCCATTACGAGGGGAGCAAGGCTCGAGCCCCCCATGCCAAGTAGTACGGCCTCTGTAAAACCTGCCCCACTCACCTCGCCGGCCATGGCCTCTATTTCATCCACCTTGTGAGCCATGAACCCAGGCAACCCAAGCCACCCCAGGGCACTGCCTATCTGGGCCCTTTCTCTCTCGCCTTCTTTCCAGAGCGTGGCGTCACGCCCGAGGAGCCTTGCCATGAAATCATCGGCGCGGGCCTTGGCCATGGCCTCCTCAAAGGCACTGCCCAGTCCGCTCATCTGGAAGAGGGCCTTTTTCATGGGCTCAACTCCCCTGCACGAGGGAGGCCTTCTTTGCCATCACGCCCTCGAGGAGGCCCTCGTAAGAATCGGCAAAGGCCTTGACACCATCTACCTCCAGTTTGTACGTGAGGGCCCTGTAATCCACGCCCAGGTCATCGAGAGATGCCATTACGGCGCGCGCCTCGTCAAGGCCCTGGCAGAGCGTTGGGGCCACAGTGCCGTGGTCCTTGAAGGCGAGCATGGTCTTAAGGGGTATGGTGTTGATCGTATCCTTGCCTATGAGTTCCTCCACGTACTTCACATCGCTGTAGGCTCTGTTCTTCGTACTCGTAGAGGCCCAGAGGAGTTTCTGCTCGCCGGCGCCGGCCTCGCGCAGGGGCCCGAAGGCCTCGTCCTTGAAGATCTCCCCGTGGCTGATGTAGGCGAGTTTGGCGTTGGCTACAGCCACCTTTGAGACAAGGCCCAGGAGAGCGGCCTTTCTATCCTCCTCAGGGGTCTTCTCTGCCATGTCCTGGAGCACGGCGTCAAAGAGTGTGTCAACGCGGCTTACGAAGAAACTCGCCACGCTGAATATGCCCTTCACAGGGAGTTTTTCCTTGAGCCTTCTCTGGAGGGCCCGAACATATGCCCTTGCAACGTCTCTGTACCTCTCCACAGAGAATAGGAGGGTTACGTTTATGTTGAGGCCGTCATAGAGGAGTTCTTCCACTGCCTCGACGCCCTCTACGGTGGCTGGCACCTTGATGAGGATATTGGGCATGTCTATGGAAGAGTGCAGTGCCTGTGCCTCGCGGATGGTGCCCTTCACGTCACGGGCAAGAAGGGGGTTCACCTCTATGGAGACAAAGCCGTCCCTGCCCCAGGTCTTCTCGTACACAGGCAGGAGTATGCGGGCGGCCTTTCGTATGTCCTGTATGAAGAGGTCTGTGAGGAGTTCATGGTTGTCGAGGCCGCGGGCCGCGGCATCACGTATGTCGGCGTCATAGTCGCTCCCTGCGCTTATGGCCTTCTCGAAGATGGAGGGATTGGAGGTAATGCCCGTAACCGCCAGTTCTTCCATCATGCCTTCGAGTTCGCCCGTTGTGACGAGAGACCTGCTTATACTGTCAAACCAGATGGACTGGCCGAACCTGTTGAGTTCGATTAATGGATTCATCTCCACTGGACTCCTTACGTGTCTGTAATGATTGGGTTGAATGGTCTGCCAAGGGCCTTCTCACAGGACATGTCTCATGAGAACGCCGCTACAATGGCCGAGGCCCTCTCCACTATGTTCTCCACAGTAAAGCCGAAGTGACGGAAGATTTCCTTGTAGGGCGCCGAGGCCCCGAAGCGGTTGATGCCGATTATGTCTCCGTGGTCTCCAACGTACTGGCGCCAGCCCTGCGTGACGCCGGCCTCCACGGCAAGGCGGGGCCTTACATGGGGCGGAAGGACACTCTCCCGGTAGGCCCTCTCCTGCTCATTAAAGAGTTCCCACGATGGCATACTCACCACGCGGGCCTTTACGCCCTTATCGGAAAGAACCTTAGCCGCCTCAAGGCAAAGGTGAACCTCCGAGCCCGTGCCTATGAGGATTATGTGCGGGTCGCCGCGGGAAAAATCCCTGAGCACATAGGCCCCCCGGAGGAGCCCCTCGGCAGGGGCGAGATCTTTCTTCCGGTCGAGTACCGGTACTCCCTGGCGCGTAAGTACGAGGGCCGTCGGGCCGTCTGTAAGCGTAAGGGCGGCCTTCCAGGCAACAACGGTCTCTCCTGCATCTGCCGGCCTTATGACGCGGAGGCCGGGTATGGCGCGGAGGGCGGCCAGGTGCTCCACGGGCTGGTGCGTTGGTCCGTCCTCGCCAAGCCCTATGGAGTCGTGGGTGAACACATAGACGAGGTGGAGCCCCATGAGGGCCGCGAGCCTGATGGCAGGCCGCATGTAGTCCGAGAATACGAGAAAAGTGGCGCCATAGGGCACGATGGCCCTGGACTGGGCCATGCCGTTCATGATGGCGCCCATGGCGTGCTCGCGAACGCCGAAGTGGAGGTTGCGGCCGGGGTGCCTTGAGGTAAAGTCCTCGTACCCATCGAGGTGCGTGTTGTTGGATGGGGCAAGGTCTGCCGAGCCGCCAACGAGAAAGGGGGTCTTGCCGGCTATGACGTTGAGTACCACGCCAGAGGCCTTGCGCGTAGCCATTGGGCCCTTCTCCGTGCCGAACTCCGGCAGTGTATCTTCCCAGCCTCTGGGAAACTCTCCCTTGAGGAGCGAGGACAATTCCTCTGCAAGGGCCGGGTACTCCTCGGCATACCTTCCGAAGGACTCGAGCCAGGAGGCCTCCAGCGCCTCGCCGCGAAGGCGTGCAGAGCCGTATGCCTCGGCAACCTCTTCTGGCACGTAAAAATCAGGCTCAAGGGGCCAGCCCAGGTTTTCCTTGGTCTTTGCCACCTCCTCTGGCCCAAGGGGCGCGCCGTGCGCCCCGGCACTGTCCTGCTTGGAAGGACTTCCAAAACCAATGTGCGTGCGCGCAACTATGAGAGAGGGCCTTTCGCGCTCAGCCTTTGCCCTCTCTATGGCCTCGTTCACCCCGGCAAGGTCATTACCGTCCACCCGCTGGACATGCCACTCGAGGGCCTCGAACCGTGCGCCAACGTCCTCGGTAAAGGAGATATCCGTTGAGCCCTCGATAGTGATGTGGTTGTCCGAGTAGAGATAAACGAGACTGCCGAGACCGAGGTGCCCTGCCAGTGAGGCGGCCTCGTTGGAGACGCCCTCCATCATGTCGCCGTCACCGCAGATGGCGTAGATATTGTAGTCAAAGAGGGTGTAGCCAGGCCTGTTGTAGCGCCCTGCAAGGTACCTTGCGGCCATGGCCATGCCAACACCGTTTGCAAATCCCTGGCCCAGAGGGCCCGTGGTGGTCTCTATGCCGAGGGCCGGGTTGTACTCCGGGTGTCCCGCGGTCTGGCTGGCCCACTGGCGGAAGTTCTTGAGGTCTTCGAGGGAAAGGGGATAGCCCGACAAATGGAGCAGGCCGTACAGGAGCATGGAGCCGTGCCCTGCCGAGAGCACGAAGCGGTCGCGGCCAGGCCAGAGCGGATTGAGGGGGTTGTGCCGAAGGTGTCTCGACCAGAGCACATGTGCCATGGGCGCGTCTCCCATGGGCATGCCCGGGTGCCCCGAGGCCGCCTTCTGGACTGCATCCACGGCAAGAAAACGCAGGGTATTTATACAGAGGGTGTCGAGGTCCGTAAACTCCGGCCCCCTTGTAGCATTACTTGACATACTGAGAAGGCTCCTTCCGTTATTTTGATGAGAGGCGCTTCGAGGTAATACTACCTGGCCTCATCTTTCTTGTCTGTAGCCCCGCTTACATCCGGGGGCATGACGAGGCCGCCTGTCATGATTACTTTGAATGCGTCCTCCACGTTCATGTCAAGAGGTATGAGGTCTGCCTCCGGCACCATGAGGTAGAAACCCGAGGTGGGGTTCGGCGTAGTGGGTATGAAGACGCTCTTGGAGGGCGCCTTTATCTTGCTCTTGAGTTCCCCCCTGGTGCTCCCGGTTACAAAGCCCATGGTATAGACGCCCTTACGTGGATACTGTACTATCACCACGTTGCTGTACTCGTCCTCGTGCCAGGATAGAAAGGTCTCCAGGAACTGCTTGGTGGCGTTATACACTATGCGCAGAAAGGGTATCTTCGAGAGAAGGTGCTCGCCGAAGTCCACGAGTTTTCTTCCGAAGAAGTTCTGCATCACCACGCCCACGGCGAGGATTCCGGTCACGGCGAAGAAGACCCCCACGCCGGGTATGTGATATGGCATGAAGTATCGCGGGTTCAGGAACCACGGGAGAAAATCGAGGATATTGTCCAGGGCCCTTACGATAACGAAGAATATATAGGCCGTGATGTAGAGGGGCACCACGACGAGGAGCCCGGTAAAGAAGTACTTCTTTAGCGCCTTCATACCTGTCCGGCTATTGCGCCGCTTATCTTCTTGATATTGTTGGCCTCATCGACATACACGAGTGCCGGCCTGTGTGAGGCGGCCTCGCTCTCGTCGAGCCCCCCGTAGGCGGCTATTATCACGAGGTCGCCGCGCCTGGCAAGACGTGCCGCCGCACCGTTTACAGAGATGGCACCAGAGCCCCTGGGGGCCTCTATGGCATAGGTAACGAGGCGTTTTCCATTCGTTATGTTGTATATATGGACCTGCTCAAAGGGGTAGATGCCCGAGGCCTCCATGAGGGCCGAGTCTATGGCCACGGAGCCCTCGTAGTCAGGGTTGGATTCCGTCACAGTGGCCCGGTGTATCTTGCCCTTCAACATTATGCGTTGCATTAAGTTCGTCCTCCATGTAGTGTCTTTTGATGCCGGTGGCTGATTATAACATCAAAGCCCGCCTGCGGACAACCAAAGAATTCAGAGAATTACATGGTCTATGAGCCTGGCGCGGCCAACGCGGGCCGCCACCTGGAGGAGCACACCGCCGTCTCCCCTTACCTTGGAGACCTCTTCCAGCGTCTCGGCGTCTGCGGCCACTACGTACTCAACGGCCACGAGGGGCTCGGCCTTTAGGGCCTTCTCCACCTCGCTCAGAACCTCCTCGGTGCTCGCAGGGCCTCTCCTGGCCAGTCTCCGGGCCTCCTCCAGGGCCCTTGGAATGATGGCCGCGGCCCGCCGCTCCTCTGGCGAGAGATACCGGTTTCGCGAACTCATGGCAAGGCCGTCGGGCTCACGCACCGTGGCCACACCGCGTATCTCCAGCCCAAGGTCCAGGTCTCTGACCATCCGCCTGATGAGAAGGAGTTGCTGGTAGTCCTTCTCACCGAAGACGGCAAGGTCGGGCCGGGTTATATTGAAGAGTTTGAGGACCACTGTAGCCACTCCCACGAAGTGCCCCGGCCTGGTGAGACCGCAGAGATGCCTCTCAAGGTCTCTCACGCGCACCTCTGTCTGAAACCCTGGCGGGTACATGGCCTCTGCAGTAGGCGTAAAGACCACTGCCACGCCGGCGGCCCTGGCCTTGACGAGGTCTGCCGCCAGATCCCGCGGATAGGCAGAGAGGTCTTCGCCTGGTGAGAACTGCGTGGGGTTTACGAAGATGCTGAGGACAACGGCCTTCGCACCACGGCGCGCCTCCTCTATGAGGGCGAGGTGCCCCCTGTGAAGGGCCCCCATGGTGGGCACAAGGGCGATGCTACTGCCCTTGGCCCGCTCACCATCGCAGAAGGCCCGCATCTCCTTGATATCGCTTATGACCTTCAAGGCACGTCAGAGAAAAAAAGATTTTCCACCCTCTTCTTCAAGGAACACCTGAATAGTAAGAGTAGACGAAAATAGCGGGTAGACCCTCCCTTGCCCAGAAGTCTTAATAACCAGACCTTCCTTAAAAAAATAAGGAAAACCAGCAACACCGGACCCAAGGCCGCCGGGAAAAACCTGTAGGCAGAAGAAGACGAAGAACTCAGTAGGTATGTTCTTCACCGGGAAAGTCGCCGCACTGCACGTCTTCCATATACGATTGCACGGCCTCGATGATGGCCCTCCTGAGGTCCGCGTACTTCTTTACAAAGACCGGCGTCCTGTCCCCTGTCGTGAGGCCGAGCATATCGTTTATCACGAGGACCTGGCCGTCACACGCCGGGCCTGCCCCTATGCCTATCGTGGGGATCGAGAGGGCCGCTGTAATCTCCTCGGCAAGTCCGGGAGGCACGGCCTCCACGACAAGGGCAAAGGCCCCGGCCTCTTCCACGGCACGGGCGTCTTCGAGTACGGCCCTGCCTGCCTCGCCGCCCCTGCCCTGCACCCTGAACCCCCCGAGTTTATTGACAGACTGGGGCGTGAGACCCACATGGCCCATGACAGGAATATCGGCATCCGTAATGGCGCGTATCAGGCCTGCGCTCCTCACCCCGCCCTCGAGTTTTACGGCCCCGGCCCCGGCCTTCATGAACCTCACTGCATTCTTTACTGCCTGGGCCGGCCCTGCCTGGTATGATCCAAAGGGCATGTCCGCTATGACGAGGGCTGGGCCCGCGCCGCGCACAACGCTCCTTGTATGATATAGCATCTCTGCCATTGAGACCGGAAGGGTCGTCTCGTGCCCCCCAAAGACCATTCCAGCCGAATCGCCCACCATTAGCACAGGCACCCCGGCGCCAGAGAGAATGGCGGCCATGGTGTAGTCATAGGCCGTGAGAACGGCTATCTTCTTGCCGCGCGCCTTCATCTCCATGAGAGCGGGAACAGTAACTTTCTTCATATAATTCCTTTACTTGTCGCCACGGGACACTATGGGAATGTAGTGTTGTGAACCGCCCTTCATATTCTTTATTTCCTTAACGAGGTCATCGAGGTCAGAGGGGTTCTCCACGAAGTCTATGCCCGAAGTATTTACCGAGAGGAGCGGTGTGTCGTTATAGTGAAAGAAGTACCTGTTGTATGCCTCGACGAGCCTTGCGAGGTACTCCTCACTTATCTTGCTCTCGAAGTCTATTGCCCGCTTCTCTATCCTCTCAAGGAGGACCTCTGTAGAGGCCTGCAGGTAAATGACAAGGTCTGGCCGCGGTATGGAGGGGTCGAGGAGGCGGTATATCTGCTCATAGAGGGTGAGTTCGTTCTCATCGAGGTTCAGGTAAGCGAAGATCCTGTCCTTTGCGAAGAGGTAATCAGAGACCACCATCTCACCGAAGAGGTCCTGCTGGATGAGTTCCTTCTGTTGCTGGTACCGGCTCAGGAGAAAGAAGACCTGTGTCTGGAAGGCGTGTTTCTTTGTGTCCGCATAAAACTTGGGCAAAAAGGGGTTTGTTTCCACCTCCTCGATGAGGGTGACGCCGCCGAACCTCTCGGCAAGGAGGCCCGCAAGACTGGTCTTGCCAACGCCGATAGGGCCCTCTATGGCAATGTATCTCAGGTTTTCCATGGATATCTATTTCTATCTCATGAGTATGCAAAAGTCAAGGACGCAGAACCTGTTGCAGAGGCCTCAGGGAGG
Organism: uncultured Thermodesulfobacteriota bacterium; assembly: GCA_964407495.1. Lineage (GTDB taxonomy): Bacteria > Desulfobacterota > GWC2-55-46 > GWC2-55-46 > JADFVP01 > JAJRZX01. The sequence goes on along the minus strand of CAYOVP010000028.1, from coordinate 11,742 downwards.
AGAAAACAAGTACGCAGGGCCTGCTGCCGACCTCAGGTCAGAAGGCTACGGAGCGCATCGGTCAGGAGAGCGAATTCCTCGACAGAGAGTGTCTCTGCCCGCCGCCTTGGGTCTATCCCTGCCTTGGCAAAGGCCTCGAAGAGTGCCTCTCTCGATGCGGCAAGCCCTCCGAGGGCCTTTCCAAGGGTCTTTCTCCTCGCACCAAAGGCCATCTTTACCACTTTCCTGAAAAGTCTCTCGTCCCCTACCCCTGCCCTCGGCTCCGCGAGTGGGTCCATTACAACGAGGGTGGAGTCCACCTCCGGAGGCGGAGAAAAGGCCCCTGCAGGCACATGGAAGGCGGCGCTCACGTCAAAATATAGCCAGAGCATTATGGTGAGTGCTCCGGCGGCCCTCGTGCCAGGGCCCGAGACAAGACGCCTTGCAACCTCTTTCTGAAGCATCAAGACGATTTTCGTAAAGGCGGAGCGCTCCTCGATGAACTTCGCCACAAGGGGGCCGGTAATATTGTACGGGGGGTTTGAGACGACTTTTAATGGACCGCCTCTTTTTTCGGCAAGCGCCCTGTAGTCGAGCCTGAGGGAGTCTGCCTCTATGAGTTCAAGACTTTCATGCCCCTGGAATTCCTTACGCAGATAGGCGCAGATGTCTCTATCGAGTTCAACGGCAATGACGCCGGCGCCGGTCCCGAGTAGAACCCGCGTAAGGTATCCGGGGCCGGGGCCTATCTCAAGGACCCTGTCGCCGGGCACAACACCCGCGGCAGAGACAATACGCTCAAGTATATGCGGGTCCTTTAAAAAATGCTGGCCAAATCGCTTCTTGGCGCGTTGCCTGTAAGGTGTGGTCATGTCATGAAGACCTTGAAAGCGGGAAAGACAAGATAAAAAAGAATTTGTTGGGTTTCGCCGCGCTCTACCCAACCTACCTGTCCAATGGCCGAAGGCCATTGGTACTAATTTTCTTTGTCTTACTTTCTTTTTTAAAAGAAAGTAAGGAAATCACTTTATCTTTTGGCGGGCGAAGCCCGCCCGATCCCCCTCATTTCTCTTCTTTCTTTTTGCGGGCAGAGCCCGCCATACCCTCCCCTTATTCTTTTCGTCTTCTTGCGGGCGAAGCCCGCCCTGCCCCCTCTTTTCTTTTTTTCTTCTTTTTCTCAGTCCATATCCGCGAATGATGGTATGGCGTTGAGGTCGAGGCCGTTTGTCATGCCTTTTTTCAGTTGGTAGTAACCAAGGGCCGCGACGAATGCGGCGTTGTCGCTGCAGAGTTGTTTTGGCGGCCTTATGACATTGAGTCCCTTCTTTTCAGCGGTCTTTTGGAGTCTTTCACGTAGCCGCGTGTTGCAGCCCACCCCGCCTGCGAGGATGAGATTTGTTGTATCGCAGTCTTCGAGGGCGAGGAGGGCCTTTTTAACGAGGACGTCCACCACTGCCTCCTGGAAGGAGGCCGCTATATCAGCCACTGCCGCGTCGTCAAGAGTGGCCTTTTCCTTCCGTGCCGCCACCTCCCTGAAGAGAGCGGTCTTTATGCCGCTGAAACTGAAGTCCAGCCGTCTCCTGGGCAGATAGGGCCTTGTGAAGTGTACTGCAGCCCTGCTCCCTTTCATGGCGGCCTTCTCAATGGCAGGCCCCCCTGGAAAGCCCAGGCCCAGAATCTTTGCCGCCTTGTCAAAGGCCTCACCAGCGGCGTCGTCGAGTGTGCGTCCAAGGACCTCGTATTCAAGGTATCCGTCCATGCGGATAAGGGTGGTATGTCCGCCCGAGACAACGAGGGCCACAACTGGGAAGAGCGGCTCTCGAAGGGCGGCCTCTTCTTCGGGACCGGCAAGGAAGGCGGCGAATGGGTGGGCCTGTATATGGTTTACCCCTGTAAGGGGTATCTTCTCGGCAAATGAGACGGCCTTGGCAAAGGAGAGGCCGATGAGTATGGACCCAACGAGGCCCGGCCCCTTTGTGACGGCTATGCCGTCGATGGCTTTTATGGTGAGACCGGCGTTGGAGAGGGCCTCTTCCACAACGGGAATAACGGCCTCGATATGACGTCTTGAGGCGAGTTCCGGTACAACGCCCCCGTATTTGGCGTGTATGGAGTCCTGCGAGGCAACGACGGAGGACAGGACGACGCGTCCGTCTTCTACGATCGCCGCGGCAGTATCATCGCAGGAACTCTCTATGCCAAGTACTAACACTGCTTCTTTATCTCCTCTTCGAGGGCAGTGAGAAATATCTCTATCTCGCTGGTAGTGTTAAAGAAACCCGGACTTACGCGCACGCCTCCCTCGGGATATGTCCCGGCTGTCCTGTGGGCAGAAGGCGCGCAGTGCGTGCCGGAGCGAACCATTATGGAATGGCCCTGGTCAAGGCCGAGGCCAAGGGGCACGGGATACAGACCCTCTACATTGAAGACCACAAGCGAGACACGGTCCTTGGCGTCTGGAGGACCGATGAGGGAGACGCCCTTTATGGAACTAAGCCCTTCGAGCAGTTCCTTCATGAGGGATATCTCGTGTTTTCTTATCTTCTCGACGCCCCTTGAGAGGACAAAGTCCACGCCTGCCTTGAGCCCGCCTATGCCCGGCGTATTCAGCGTCCCTGCTTCGAGCCTCTCGGGCATCTCGAGTACTGAGGCCTCATCGCCCGTTCCGCCCTCGATAAGGGGACTCAGTTCAATACCCTCCCTGACATATAAAAAACCCGTGCCCTGAGGCCCGAATAGCGCCTTGTGACCCGTTGTGGCGAGGATGTCTATATTCATGGCCTCCACGTCCAGGGGCACGGCGCCGGTGGTCTGCGCCGCGTCTACCAGAAAAACGACGCCATGGTCGCGGCAGAGCCTGCCCATGGAAGAGATGTCCTGTATGGCGCCAAAGACATTGGAGGCATGAGAGACGGCAAGGAGGGCCGCGCCCCGGGTAATGGCCTTTTCGACGTCCTTTAGAGAAATAAATCCCTCCTCGTCAGGCTCAAGAAGGACTACCTCCACGCCCCCCCCGCCGAGGGCCCGCACTGCCTTTGCAAGGGAGTTGTGCTCGAATGTTGTGGAAACCACGCGGGCAGGGGCCTCTATGCCAAGCCCCTTTACCGCAAGGTTGATGGCCTCGGTGGCGTTCTTGGTGAAGACCACGCGCGATGAATCCGGGGCGCCTATGAGAGTGGCCATGCGCTCTCTCGCCAGAAAGACCACGCGTGCGGCCTCGAGTGCCATGCGGTGACCGCCACGGCCAGCATTGCCGCCAATATTACGGAGAACATGGTCCACGGCACGGTATACAGCCTCGGGCTTTGGAAAACTCGTTGCCGCGTTGTCAAGATATAACATGGGAAAAACCCTAAAAAAAATTAGAAGATAAAAGACGTAGGTTATGACGGGCTTCGCCCGTAAAAGAAGAAAGATTTCCTTACTTTCTTTTAAAAAAGAAAGTAAGACAAAGAAAATTGATTCCAGCGGCTTTCAGCCGCTGGAAAAAGAGTCTAAGCCTCACCTTGCCGCGCTTTGCGCGGCAGGCATGGGTTTTCTTTGTTCAACTTTCTTTTTTCAAAAAGAAAGTTGAAAAACATCTCTTCTTTTCTTTCTTGTCCTGTCTTCTTCTTAGAAAAACCTATCAACTCTGTAGTAATATATCATATCATGAAACTCCCTGATATCCATGGGGTTTTTCTCGGAAAAAAAGAGGTGCGAGGCACAGTTGCAGTCAGAAGAACCAAAGTTTCTCATGCCCTCGCCAAGGAGTCCTGCCGTCTTCCCGGCAAGTTCGCACTCTATGTCGTCCAGAGTCCTTATGGGAAAAATCGTCACGAACTCTGCGGCCTCGCGAAGATAATCAATATGCCAGAAGATCTTTTTCTCTCTCTTCCTGTGACGTTCCATCCTCTTACCGAGACCTCTTCTTGCCGAGCCCACGTATGTATAAAACCCCGCCGGAAAGTCCACATTGCCAAGGGCGCCTATTCCGAGTTTCCGTCTTCTTTTTAGGCGTAGTATGAGGACATAGGCCCCTGCGTCACGGTTGTGTTCTTCCACCACGTCCCAGGCAATGGGTAGTACGCGCGTCTCTTTTTTCACCCTGAAGGCACGGTCAACGCTCATGGCAAGGGGGGTAATGGTCATGGAGTCTCTTGCCCCAAGGAGCGCACTCGCAAAGGCCGGGTCTGTATGAAAATCAGGGACAAAATACTCTATTGACGGGTGGTTGATTATAAAGAGCACCTGCCCCTCTCTGCCATTACGGCTTATGGCCGCGAGTTCCTCTACGTGACGCCTTCCGCGCGCTGTAACGGCATCGGGGAACATGGCGGCCCTTTTTGTAAAGAGCGTACAGGACTTTACCTCGAGGACTATCTCGGTGCCCTTGTCATGGAGGAAGAAATCAAACCTGCTCCGGCCAATGGCCTTCTCGCGCCGGATAATCCTTGCCCCCTCGAGGCCCGGAACGCGCCCCTTTTTTATGAGAAACTCGGCGACATCATTCGTACGGTGCGTATGGAGCAGAACGGGGTAGCCGTCCCTCAGGACCGAGACCACGGTATAGGGGAGTTTTCTCCCTTTATTAGAACTCTTTTCAAGGAGAAGTACTGCGCCGGGAAGAAAGAGTTCGGTGAGCCTTCCGGGGTTTGGAAGATAGGCTGAGATAAGACGCTGACCCAGCCTGCATCGAACGACAAAACGGTTGGGCCGCGAGACGAACCCTGCCTCTTCCACCTTATCAAAGAGACGCACGTGAGGACCCTCCCCTGCCCTTAAAAGACGGGCCTGTCGAGGGTGCGGTACTGTATGGCCTCGGATATATGCGCTGTCTTGAGACTTTCCTCGCCATCGAGGTCGGCTATGGTTCTTGCCACCTTGAGTATACGCGAATAGGCCCTGGCCGAGAGGCCGAGCCTCTCGACAGCCGTCTCAAGAAGGCGCCTCGATTCTCCGTCCACTCTGCAGTACTTTCTTATGTCGCTCGCAGTCATTCGACTATTACAAAAAGGCCTGCACTTTTTCTTGCGGCCAAACCTCTCGGCCTGCAAGGCGCGCGCCGCGTTCACCCTCTTTTTCACCTCTGCCGAGGTCTCCGCGCGCCTCTCGTCGGCAAGGTCGCGGAACCGTACGGCAGGGACCTCGCAGTGTATGTCTATGCGGTCGAGGAGTGGACCAGAGAGACGGGCCCTGTATCTCTGCACCTGCGCCGGCGAGCAGTGGCACTCCTTGGCCGGGTCGCCGAGAAAACCGCAGGGACAGGGGTTCATGGCCCCCACGAGCATGAAGGACGCGGGGTATGAGATGCTCATGGCCGCGCGCACTATGTTGACGTCTCCGTCCTCAAGGGGCTGGCGCATGGCCTCGAGAACGCTCTTACCGAACTCCGGCATCTCGTCGAGAAAGAGTACTCCGTTATGTGCCAGGCTCACCTCACCGGGCCTCGGGATGCTCCCGCCGCCTATGAGACCCACACTGCTCACCGTATGGTGGGGGGCCCGGAAGGGCCTCGACGTGATAAGGGCCTTTTGGGGAGGCAGCGTCCCCGCAACGCTGTGAACGCGCGTGGCCTCGAGGGCCTCCTCAAGGCCCATGTCAGGCAGAATCGTCGGGAGCCTTCGAGACAGCATGGTCTTTCCAGATCCTGGAGGGCCTATCATTATCATGTTGTGCCCGCCTGCGGCGGCTACCTCGAGGGCCCGCTTCACGTGTTCCTGACCCTTTACGTCGGAGAGGTCAAGGGCTTCGCCATCAGACTGCCCCGAGTTGAACCACTCCTCTGGCCTTGATTCGATGCGCGGTAGTTCCCCTGTGCCATTGAAAAACTCCACGAGTTCAGGTAGAGTCCTTGCCCCATAGACCTCTACGCCCCTGACCACCGCGGCCTCGCCTGCGTTCTCCAGTGGCAGTATGAGACGCCTGCCCTCGGCCCTTGCACACATGGAGATGCTTATGGCCCCGCGAACAGACCTTATGCTCCCGTCAAGGGAGAGTTCGCCCACAAAGATGTAATCATCGAGGTTCTCGCGCTTTATAAAACCCTCGGCAAGGAGCACGCCCACGGCAAGGGGCAGGTCGAAACTCGTACCCTCTTTTTTTATGTCAGCAGGGGCAAGGTTCACGGTGATGCGCCGGGCCGGAAAGGCATAGCCGGAGTTCTTTATGGCCGACTTCACACGGTCCTTGGACTCCTTCACGGCGTTGTCCGGTAGACCTACAGTTGAAAAACCAGGCAAACCCCGCGCAATGTCAACCTCAACGAGTATGGGATGGGCGTCTATGCCTATGGTGGCGCTTGAATGTATGCGGGCAAGCATATGAGAAACCCCCTCAAGGATTAAAAGACTGAAAAAAGAAAAGAGATTGTCCCGCTTTCTTTTAGAAAAAAGAAAGCGGGACAAAGAAAACCAGTATTTTATGACATACAATTTTAAGTTTCTCGGCCAAGCCCGATCTGACCTTCGCAACAGTGACGACAAAGAATGGTGCGGGCCTACACATTACCCATAATACTGAAGAGCGCAGAGACCGCGAAGACCATGGTAATAATAATAGCGCAGATTATCGTACGCAGAGTGCTGAACTCGCTGTGTCTGACCACTGTTCCGGCGTCCGCGTCCCAGAGCGTTGTTCCAGTCCTTACAAGGCGCCTGTAGGCAAGGAGCCTCGTAACTATGGTGACAAATGGAATGCCCAGGCCCTCACCCTTTATCCAGACGAGAAAGGTCCTCTGCATGGCCTCTGCATAGGAGAGAAGGCCCCCGGCACCCCTCTCCACGCGTATGCCAAAGAGGAGTTTACCCGGCGTGGCGCCGCGGCGCGAAATAAAGAGAGCCTCCAGAGGGATCCAGAAGATATAGACGATCACGCCGGAGAGGAGCGGGTTTCTGATGGTCCGTACCACGCCAGGAACCATGGAGGGGAAAAAGGTGCCGAAAAAAGAGGCGAGCAAGACCACCACAAAAAAACTGAAGAAAAAGAGGTCTGTTGTGCGGGCAAGAAACCTCCTCCACGGATGGTAGTTCGGACTGGCCCCTTCTTCGCCCCTATCCGTCTCAAGAGGACCTGCTCTCCAATCCGCTCTTTTCATCCACTGGCCCTCATCAGGCTCCTTCATCAGCAAATACGCTCCAAACATCTTCTTGGTCGTAAAGACTCCTGAGACCACGGGGCACATGATATCAGGAAGGCAGACCCAAGACAAGGGGACGAAAAAAGAGCCTACGCCTTTGCCCCTCTCTTGAGGTCTTCCTCGAAGTACTCGTTCACATTGTCCATGGCGCAGAAACTCCCGCACATGGTGCACGTCTCAGGGGCGTCGGGCATACGTGACGAGCGTATCTCCTCGGCCTTTTCGCCAAATAGAGAGAGTCCATACTGCCTTTCCCAGTCAAGGTCACGGCGGGCCTTGCTCATCTCGAGGTCCCTCCCCTTTCGCCCGCGTTTCACCATGTCCCCTGCATGGGCCGCTATCCTCGCGGCGCGAACACCCTCTACAACGTCATCGAGAGACGGAAGGGCAAGGTGCTCTGCAGGGGTAACGTAGCAGATAAGGTCTGCCCCGTATCTTGCGGCCTCGGCGGCCCCTATGGCCCCGGAGATATGGTCATACCCCGCAGCAACGTCCGTGACAAGGGGGCCGAGGACGTAAAAGGGCGCGCCGCCGCTCATGCGTTTTTGTAGTCTGACGTTTGTCTCTATGTCGTCAAGGGGCAGGTGACCTGGTCCCTCGCACATGGTCTGGCACCCCATCTCGCGGCCAATGCCCGCAAGTTCGCAGTTTATGAGCATCTCCTGTACCTGGGCGCGGTCGAGGCTGTCATGCACGGCCCCGGCCCTGAGGCCGTTACCAAGGCTCAGGACTGCATCGTATTTTTTGAGTATCTCCACCACGCGGTCAAACTTCTCATAAAGCGGATTCTCTCTATTGTTCTTTATCATCCACCCCACCATGTAGGAGCCGCCGCGAGATACGAGCCCGCCGTATCGGTAATTCTGTTTTCTCAGCCTCTCGATGGTAAGGCGGTTTATGCCGCAGTGTATGGCCATGAAGGATATGCCGTCAGCACACTGGCGCTCGATAACGTCGAACAAGAGGTCTTCGGTGAGTCTCGCGGGGTCGTGGTATCTTTCAATGGCCTCGCGGAAGGCCTGATACAGGGGGACGCTACCCACACTGAGATTGGTAGCCGAGAGTACGTCTTTTCTTATGGCGTCGAGGTCGCCGCCAACGGAAAGTTCCATGAGCGTATCGGCCCCGGCATTCTCTGCGGCAAGGGCCTTTCTCACTTCTTCCGCTGGGTCCACTATGTCGGAACTCGTCCCAATGCTGGCGTTCACCTTTGTGCGAAGCCCGGCGCCTATGCCCACGAGCCGCGCCTTCCGCCCCGTGTTATTGGGGATTACCACCCTTCCGGCCCCTATCATCTCCATTATATACGACGGCTCAAGGCCCTCGTCCCGTGCCACGGACTTCATCTCTTCTGTAATAATTCCCTTGATTGCAGACTCAACCTGTGTCATCAAGACTTCTCCTTCATATCCTATAATGTCTTGCATGTGTTCACGAACCCGCGGGCAAAGTCCGGGTTACTCGCGAAGTGAAGGTGTATGTAAGTAGCAAGGGTGTTCTTGTAAAGATAACCGCCCGTATCTGCCGCCTCGCCCGTCGCCGGCCTTACGGCACGAAATACATCCACCGCCTTGCCCGCCATTCCCGTCACCTCCGAGTACCTGAACTCATGCCCCCGTATATGGGCGCCCTTGCGAAGGAAGGGGCAACCGTCTTTAATCACCACATCCCTGTAACCAAGGGCCCTGAGGCGCGGCCCCATGCGTACCCCCTGTCTGAAGACCCCGGCCATGGGGAATGTCCTGCCCTCGGCGTCCCGAAGGGTCCTGGCAAGATACATAAGCCCCCCGCACTCGGCGAATATGGGCCTGCCCTCCTCTGCGGCCTCTCTTACGGCCTTGAGCATGGGCGCGTTACCCGATAACTCCCCTGCGTATACCTCGGGGTATCCGCCGCCAATGTATATGCCCCTTGTGCCCCGCGGGAGTTTCCTGTCCTTGAGGGGACTGAAAAAACGTAATCTCGCGCCGGATTTTTCGAGGAGTTCGAGGTTCTCTTCATAATAGAACGAAAAGGCCCTGTCGCGGGCAACGGCTATGACGGGGCCGCCTGTCCCGTGCTTTCGCGGTCTCTGCTTTTGGTGCTTTGCCGCGCCTCGCGGTCTTCCACCGCCCCTTCCGAGAAGGGGCCTCATATCCACAAAGGCCTCGATGTGCCGGGCAGCCCTCTTGATACCCCTTCTCCACCTTCGCCTCTCCACCTCCGCTCCTGTAACGAGCCCAAGGTGGCGGCTCTTTATTTTAAGGGCCTCATCACGGGGCATATACCCGAGGACGCGAACGCCGGGAAGATGCGCCTCTACAGCCTCTTTAAGGATCCTGAAATGCCCTGGCCCTGCCACGCTGTTAAAGACCACCCAGCGTATATCCACTCCTCTGTCAAAGTCCCTGAAACCCTTCACCATGGCGGCAACGCTCGCCCCAACACGCGAGCCATCGACAACGAGGAGCACCGGCAGGCCAAGGACCTTCGCAAGGTGAGCCGTACTTCCCTCGCCACCCGGCCCGCCCATGCCGTCAAAGAGCCCCATTACGCCCTCAATAATGGCAATACCGCTGCCTTTTGTATGGGCGCCATATGTCTTTTTTACTCCCCCCTCTCCCATCATCCATGTATCGAGGTTGTACGAGGGCCTCCTGAGGAGCAAGGCATGGTGACCTGGGTCTATGTAGTCAGGGCCTGCCTTGAAGGCCTGCACACTGACGCCCTCGCGCCTGAGGGCCTCCATCAGACCCAGGGTCACGGTGGTCTTCCCCGCATCGCTCCCTGTCCCCGCTATTATGAGCCCTCTCATTTCAATACCTGAGCGTGGCGCCCATCTCCTGATTTGGCCCTCCGTTAAGGAGTTTTACCACGGCTACGCCGTCAGGGAAGTAATCGATTATATTGAGGCAGCCATAGTCCTGCTCGATTGAGAAGAACCTCTTTATATCCATGCCCAGGACATCACAGAGTATTACCCTGTTCACGCCTCCGTGGGCTACAAGGCAGATCGAGTTCCCCTGGTTCTCCTCTATTATGTGCCCAAGCGCCGGGAGCACACGTCCGCCAAGTTCCGTAAGGGTCTCTCCGCCCTCTATCTTGTCTGTTGCAAGGTCCTGGAAGGTAAAGCCCTCGTCCTCCGGGTATCTCTCAATTGCCTCGGCTCGCGTAAGACCTTCCCACCTGCCAAGGTGCAACTCTCTGAAGGCAGCCATTGCCCTCGGCCTCAGCCCCAGTGCGCGGCCTATTATCTCGGCGCCGCGCATGGTGCGCGTAAGGTTGCTTGAATAAAGGGCCTTTATCTCCCTATCCCGCAAGACCCGGGCAAGGCGGTCCATCTGCTCAACGCCGCGCTCCGTAATGTCCACGTCATGATGGCCGTTATACCGGAACTCGTCGTGGCCCACCACCTCGCCGTGACGTATGAGGTAGAGCCGTGTATGTGCCATCTTCAATGACTGCATGGAGATACCTTAAAAAAAAATCATCTTGCCAGAGCCGTAAAGAGGAGGAGAAAAAGGACCTCTGAGACCTCGGCCTGAAAACCGAACACATCGCCCGTGACACCGCCGAGCCTGCTCCTGAAAAATGTTGACGAGAGAAACGCCGCCGCGGCAAGGACGATGAGTATTATAAAGACCCATAGACCTGTAAAGTAGAACATCAGGGCAAGGGTAATGACCGTTGCCACGGCCAACTCGCGCGCCCCTGCCTCGGTGACTGCCTTTCCAAGGCCGCCACCTGGCCGCGCGTAACCCGAGAGGACCGCAAGGGGCACCATGGCCCACCTGCCCCCCACAGGCATGAGAAAGACCGCCGCGCCCATGGCCCCCGCCCCAACTGACGAGAGGGCCGCTACCTTGATGATTATGAGAAAAACAGTAAAGACAACGCCCACGGCCCCGGCATGGGAGTCGCGCATTATCTCGAGCCTCGAGTCCCTGTCATGCCCCCCGGCAAGGCCGTCTATTGTGTCCATGAAACCATCGAGGTGGAACCCGCCATTCGTAAGGGCAAGGACAGAGGCAAGAAGGGCTGATAAGAGAAAAACCCCGAATACGCTGCGAAAGACATAATAGACAAGGACAAGTATAAGCCCCTGGACCAGGCCCACAACAGGAAACCAGGCCACCGAGGCCCTTATTTCCCCTTCGCCAACCCCGCCCTGCGACCCAAGGGGTATGACCGTCAGAAACCTCAGGGCAAGAAGAAAACTCTTCAAGAAAAGACCTCAGAAGATAAAAGACCTCTTACTTTCTTTTCGAAAAAAAAAGTAAGACAAAGAAAACCAATAGGGGCCGGGGAAAGGTCGCATCCCTGAAAATCACTTGTGCCATGCACGGCAATAACGTTTTGAAAGCTGGGTAGGTTGGGTAGAGCGAAGCGAAACCCAACAATAATAGCTGCCGCTTCAGCAGCCTCCGCCCCCCAATGCCCCCTCTTGTAGATGGGTGGAGCGAAGCGCAACCCATCAAAAAAATAGCTTTCTTTTTTCTAAAAGAAAGTTGAAATCTTACCCCTCTCCTTCTTTTCCATCTTTTCCTTCTTCCCTTCTCCTCAGTCTTCCCCTTCCGATACCCCTGCCTCGTCGAAGGTTGCCATCTCGTTATATATCTTCACCCCGGCCTCGATGATGGTCATGGCAAGGGCAGAGCCCGTGCCCT
>CAYOVP010000027.1:0-25546 GCA_964407495.1 uncultured Thermodesulfobacteriota bacterium | reverse complement strand
CTCATAAGCCCCGTGTCGGTGGTTCGAGTCCACCCACCGCCACCATCCCCTTACTTTCCTGGAAATTCCCCATTTCTACAGATTTTTCTCCATGTCCTTTGTCTATGGGCCCCCTGGGTTTCGTTAGATACCTTTACCCTTTACCCCCAGGCCTTCTGATTCTTTTCATTGAGCCCGGACAAAAGGCGCCAGGCCTGACCACTGGGTTCAGACAGGAGAGTATCCAGGGAGGGGGGAGGCAGGAGATGGAAAAATCCCGGCGCCGCTTGCGCATACCCACTGATGCCGCTATAGTTAAGATTATCTCACCAATAGTGGCAAAAAAACTCTCCTGTAAGGTTCCTTACATATTTTAGGCAAGGGGTGTATTAGATTGGTGTCTTACGAAAGCGCTTTTACATCTGGCACTCTTGCCCTGGGGAATACTGGACTCTCAGGGGACCACAGGCCAGGGTCCAGGAAACAGAAGAGACTTTTACGGTGTATGGTCAACCAGAGAGACGATAACCTATATCAAAGAGGAGAGATAAAGATGAAGAAGAGAAGAGCGAGTATTTCAGGTATATTAATGGCCCTTTTCCTGTTCCTCGCCTTTACGGTCGCATCTGTGCAACCGGCACAGGCCATGGGCAAACACCCGGCAAAGTCTTCCAACCCCTGTGCCACGAAGAAGAATCCCTGTGCGTCCAACCCCTGCTCCATGAAGGCCAATCCCTGCAGTATGAAGAACCCCTGCTCCATGAAGGCCAACCCTTGTAGCATGAAAAACCCCTGCTCCATGAAGGCCAACCCTTGCAGTATGAAGAACCCCTGCTCCTCCAATCCCTGCTCAATGAAACAGAACCCTTGCTCCATGAAGAACCCCTGTTATGGCGCTAAGGGCAAGTGGTAGGGGTGGTCCTGTAATCGAGATAGAGAGGAGGACAGACAACTATGCGAAATATTGGCAGATTATTTCTGGTCATGGCCCTTTTGGCGGCCTTCGCGGCCCTGCCGGCCTCTCCTTCAGGGGCAGGGGAGACGATGGCGGCAAGGGCCAAGAACCCCTGTAGCGGCAACCCCTGCTCCATGAAGGCCAACCCCTGTAGTATGAAGAACCCATGCTCCTCAGGCGGCGTCATACCCCTTCGCTCAAGGGCCATAAAGGACAGGAAGACCCTCGCAAAGATGGGCAGGAAACTCTGGAGCGATACTTCCCTTGGCAGGGCCGGCATCTCCTGCAACACCTGTCATCCAGGGGGCGCTGGGCTGAAGAAAAAGCCATACCCAAGGTATGTTGCCATGCCCAACGATATCGTAACCCTCGACCAGATGATAAATTACTGCATACTCAACCCCATGAAGGCCAGGGCGCCTCTTGCCTGGAACTCCGAGACCATGACAGCGCTGGCTGGATATGTGGCCTCTCATGCCAGGGGCGGGTCGCCGGCCATGAACCCTTGCAGTATGAAGAACCCCTGTAGTATGAAGGCCAACCCCTGCTCCAGGAAGAACCCCTGTTCCATGAAGGGTAATCCCTGTGGCATGAAGAAAAATCCCTGCTCAAAGTGGTAGGTTTTTTGACTCTCAGAAGGCTCTCCAGCATTGCAGGGCCTCTTATCATCGTACTGATGGCCGCCTCTTGGCCCGCGCGTGCAGATGAGGCGTCCCTTGCCTCGCACTGGGCCCGTCCTGTACAGACGGGCCCGGCTTTTTCCAGTGCAGACCTCCTGCCCCGGTCCTGCGGCGCTTGCCACGCCGGGAAGTTTAGCGACTGGAGCGCCTCGCTACACAGCCAAAGCATGGGACCAGGTCTCCTCTTTCAACTGGACCCTGAGGCCGATCCTGTAACAGCCACGGCCTGTTACTACTGCCATGCCCCGCTCTCTCGCCAGGCAGAGATGATCGAAAAAGGGAGAGGGGAAGGAAGGGCCTTTACAAGGAACAAGGCCTTTTACCCGGCCTTAAAGGCCACGGGCGTTAGTTGCGCCGTCTGTCACGTGCGCTCCGGCCAGGTCATTGGTCCGCCTTCGCCTGTGCTTGAGGGCCTTGCAAATGGCGTGAAGGCGAGCCATCTTACCAGACAACAGGGCTTTTTTACAGAGGCCGGGTTCTGCGCGGCCTGCCACCAACTGAGAGAAGGCTTCAGACTCAACGGGCGCCTCCTGGTCAATACATTTGCCGAGTGGAAAGAGAGCCCAGCGGCCCGTGCAGGTATTACCTGCCAGGTATGCCACATGCCGGGGCGGCGCCATCTCTTTCGGGGCATACACGACCCTGCAATGGCAAGACAGGGCATATCTGTAGAGACGAGAAAAATCAGGGACAAGGGCGGCACTGTCCTCCGCCTCACCATCTCCAACACAGGCACAGGACACTTTTTTCCCACTTATGCAACCCCTCTAATCATGGTGCGGGGGTTTCTCGCAGATAAGGCCGGACGCGCCGTAAAGGGCACGGAAAAGAGGGCATATATAGGCCGGAAACTCGCCCTCGACCTCTCGAAGGAATTCTTTGATACGAGGATAGCGCCTCTTGGCACTTTTGTCTTTGATTATCCCCTTGAAAGGACAGGGGGTGCGGCCATGGCTGTCTTCGAGGCCACTGTATACCCAGACGAGTTCTATAGGAGGTTCTACGAGTCCTTCCTGCGCCAGGATATGAAGATGGAGAAAAGAGCCCTGGCAAGGCGGGCGCTCCAGCGGAGTCGTGCCTCGGCCTACCGCCTCTTCAGAAAGGAAGTCCTCCTCTCGTCTTCACCAAGAAGGTAAGGGAAAGCCTGCCAACCGGGATTTTTCTGCCGAGCATGGAGAAAGAGCCACTCTCCGGGACTGCAACTTCTGGCATCAGGCAACTTAGAGTTCTCGAAAATGCAACTCCTCCCTCTGTTGCCGGAACGTCTGAATAACCAGGCTTTACTTATCTGAGAATAGCATCACCGAGGGTGCTCTGTGGTCAATGCCTCTTCGGGGCATAGGCCTTGGGGTGCGCCTTGCGTGACCATAAAGATCAGGCCCCTGTCTTGAGTCCGTCAATACGTGAGAGCAGGTCTTCCATTGTCTCGTATCTCTTCTCTATCTCGGCCTGTGTCCTTGCTATGGACCTGTAGAGATCTTCTATTTCCGCGCCCCTCCCACCACCCTGTATGAGCCCCTGGACTTCGTTGGTTTTTTCAATAAGTTCTGCTTCCAGCCCCTGTATCTCTTCTTCCATGGTCTCGTATTCCCTTGTCAGTGCTCTTAGTTTTCGCCTTGCCTCCCGCTCCGCCTCTCTCGGCCCTGCTCTCCTTACCCGCCGCTTTATTGCCTTGCCGTCTTTTTTCCCCCTGCCTGCCGGTCCAGGGGAAGGCCCTCTTACACTTTCTTCCTCCCAGCCCTTCTCTCGCAGGAAGTCGTCATACCCGCCCTCAAAGACCTCGGCCCCTGCCTCGTGAAAGACGACCAGCCTCGTTGCAAGGCTTCTCAACATCCCTTCGTCATGGGTGACCAAGAGGACACCTCCTGTAAACCTCCCTATCTCTTCCCTCATCACCTCTATGGCATCCATATCGAGGTGGTTCGACGGCTCATCGAGGATGAGAAGGTTTGCCGGGTTGGCTATGATCTTTCCAAGGAGCACCCGGGACTGCTCTCCACCGGAGAGTACGGAGATCTTCTTCTCTGCCATCTCGCCGGGGAACATCATTGCCCCGCAGAGAGCGCGCACCCCGGAATGCGTCAGGCCTGGGCACGATTGCTCTATCTCCTCGATAATGGTCTTTTCAGGGTCCAGGTCCTTTCTGTTTGTCTGCTGGTAATAACCAATGAGCGTTCCTGGCGATACCCTGACCATACCCTCTGTGGGGGGCAGAGCCCCGGCAAGTATCCTGAGAAGGGTGGTCTTGCCCCGCCCGTTCCGGCCTATCACTCCCAGGCACTCACCAGGGCTGATATTAAAAGACAGGTCTGAAAAGAGATTGTCTCTCTTCTTGCCTGTGTACGAGAAACCCAGTTCACGCGCGCTGAGGAGGGTCTTGGCGTGCGTCTCCCTGTAGTTGAACCTGAGACTCAGCCTCTGTTCAGGCGCCATCTCTGTGAAAACCGCCAGGCGCTCTATCTGCCTGGCCTTGGACCTTGCCTGAGAGGCCTTTGTGGCCTTTGCTCCGAACCTCTCCACAAAGGCCTTCAATTCACGTATCTTCTTTTCATGTTTTATCCGCGTTCTCTCCTGAACCTCCTCGGCCATCCCTATCTGGGCGTAGTACTTCTCTGTTCCACCCTTCACCTTCATGAGCCGGCCCCTGTGTATGCCCATGGTGTGCGTGGTGACAGAGTCCATGAAACTGCGGTCATGTGTAATGATTATGACCTCTCCGTTGAAAGATAGGAGAAACCTCCGAAGCCACCTGAGGCTCAGTATGTCGAGGTAGTTTGTGGGCTCGTCGAGTAGGAGCAGGTCGGGCCCCCTGAGAAGGGTCTTGGCAAGGTTTATACGTAGTTGGAACCCTCCGGAAAATATGCCCGGCGGCCTGCCGAGGTCTTCATCGGAAAAGCCGAGGCCAGAGAGGATCTTTTCTGCCTTGTAGTGGTCGTACTGCTCCTCGGGGCCAAGGGCCTCGCAACACTCCTCGAGGACCGTGTCCCTTGTAAAACGTATGTGCTGGTCGAGATACCCCAGTTTGTATCCCTTGGGCGTTATGATCGTTCCGCAGTCGTAGTCCTCGACCCCTGTGATAATCTTCATGAGTGTCGACTTTCCAGAGCCGTTCCTCCCTACAAGCCCCAGGCGTTCACAGCGTCCCATGGAAAAGGTAACGCCCTCGAAGAGGGCGGTGTCGTTGTATGATTTGGAGAGGTCCTTTACCTGTATCATGTGTCTCGCGGGCCGTGTTTACAGCCATTTTTCTTTTTTCAGAAATGTGATGACCTGCGGCATGAGAGGGTCTCTACAATGCCTCGTGCTACGGGTCAAGGCCCCTCTGCCAGCATCTCCTCGAGCACCCTGAGGGCACGGCCATGGTAGAGGTACTCTGAATCCAGTGGCGTTATGGACCCCAGTGTCTTTACACCAAGGGCCTTGTCCGAGGCATTGCCGCGAGCGCGCCCGAGGGCCCAGAAAAAACCGGCAGTTGCCGCTGTTCCAGAGGGTACGTCAGTGTCAAAGAGGTCGCGCTCTCTCATGAAGAGTTCCTCTCTGCCGGGTGCAGTTGGGGCAGAGTCGTAAAAGAGGCCGCTATCTTCATCATAAAAACACCCCTTGAGGAAATCGGCAAGATCCACTGCCCTTCCGAGCCATGTCTCGTCCCTCGTAGCCTCATGAAGCGCAACAAGGGCACTGCCAAGGAGGGCGCCGTCCTCGAGGACCGCCCCGGGCCCTGTATTGCCGTCAATTACATACCTGTAAGGCCCGCCGTCAGGGGTCCAGGCCGAGGACCAGAGAAAATCCCCTGTACACACTGCCTCTTCGAGCCACTCCTTCCGTCCAAGGGCCCTCCCGGCCCGCACGAGCGAGGTAATGACAAGGGCGTTCCACGAGGTGATGATCTTCCTGTCCTTTGCAGGCTGGCTCCTCTGTAGCCTCTGCCCGAGAAGGGCCTCCTTCATGGCGGCCAGTTCCCCTTGCTCCATTAGTCCGGCCTCTTCTGCCGCGGGGTCTATCCTGAGAATGTTCCTGCCGCCGAAGTTGCCCTCAGGGGTCATGGAAAAATATTCCATAAAGGCCTCGCCGCGCTCAGTCCCGAGTATGGCCCTCACCTCGTCTACACCCCAGAGATAGGTGCCCCCCTCCTCGCCGTCCACGTCCGCGTCCTCTGCGGCGAAAAAGCCCCCTTCCGCCCCACGCATCTCGCGAAGTAGATACCCTATGGTCTCCTCTACTACACGTGCATATTGCTCGTCCTTCTCCATCTCAAAGGCCTCGGCGTAGACCCCGGTCAGGAGGGCGTTGTCATAGAGCATCTTCTCGAAATGAGGCACACGCCAGGCCTCGTCCACAGTGTAACGGTGAAAACCGCCGCCCACGTGGTCGTAGATGCCTCCACGGGCCATGGCATGGAGCGTCTCCTTCACCATGGTAAGGGCGCCGGCATTACGCGTTCTCCTGTAATGGGCAAGGAGAAACTCCAGGAACATGGCATGGGGAAACTTCATGCCAGGGCCGAATCCGCCGTGACGACCGTCGTAGAGTTCGGCTCCTCTTGTGAGGGCATCGAGGGTGGTCTCCTCTCCATGGGTAAGGACGTCATCCTCTGCTTTGCCGCCGGCTTCCCTCTCCCCGGCGGCACCCCCTAGGAGGGCGCTTTTCAGGGTTTCACGAAGATCTGATATGCGGCCCTTGTTCTCGTAATAGGCCCTGCTCACGTTCAGAAGTATAGTCCTGAAGGAGGGACTGCCGGGCATGTCCTCGGGCGGAAAGTAGGTCCCTCCGAAAAAGGGCGTACCACCAGGGGAGACAAAGACATTTAGGGGCCAGCCTCCCTGGCCAGTAATGGCCTGCACGGCCTTCATGTACAGGCTGTCCACGTGGGGGTGTTCCTCGCGGTCCACCTTCACGTTTATGAACTTCTCGTTCATGATACGCGCTGTCTCCGGGTCTTCGTAAGACTCGCGCTCCATGACGTGACACCAATGGCACGTAGAGTACCCGATGCTCACGAGAAGGGGCTTGTCCTCTTTTCTTGCCCTACGAAAGGCCTCCTCGGACCAGGGCATCCAGTGCACCGGGTTGTCTGCGTGCTGGAGTAGATAAGGACTCTTCTCTTTGCCAAGGAGGTTGCCCGTGCTCCTATCATCATTCATCATCATCTCCTGATTATCTTGAACCAGCCCGTCTGCGGAAAGACCATCCTCGCGATTCAGAGGGCCCCTGGGACAGGGCCTCGAAAAAGTCCTGTCATTTATCCAAGTATAGCATTTTTTCCTCAAGTGGTGAGGCCCGTGATGTATAATAATGGCATAGATCATCTGAAAAAAAACTTCTGGAGGTTGCCCATGAAAAAAGTCCTCATACCCCTTGCACCGGGCTTTGAAGAGATAGAGGCCCTTACCGTGGTGGATATACTCAGGCGGGCAGGCGCTATTGTTGTCCTGGCAGGCACTATCGATGGCCCCATAGAGGGCCGCACCCGCATCAGGGTCCTGCCGGACATGGGGCTCGACGAGGCCATGGCCATGCTCGGTGAGTACGAGGCCATCGTGCTCCCGGGCGGTGCCGGCGGCACCAGGCGCCTCAAGGAAGATCTCCGAATCAGGAAGGCCCTCGAGGAACTGAACACCTCCGGCAAGATAATCGCCGCAATCTGCGCGGCCCCCATTGTCCTCTCTTGCGCGGGTATTACAGGGGGCAGGCTCATGACAGCGCACCCGAGCGTATGGGAGGAACTTCGTGAAAAGGACGAGCGCCTCACTGATGAACGTGTTGTGGTGGACGGCCGGCTCGTTACGAGCCAGGGCCCAGGCACAGCCCTGGAGTTTGCATTTTACCTCGTCTCCATGCTCTTTGACGATGAGAAGGTAGGTGAGATAAACACCGGCATTTTAGCCCGCCTTTAGAGGTTCTCTCCGCCTGGGCCCCCTGCGGCCCAGTCGGTCAGACGGCAGAACTCGGCACTCTCGTCGCTACTGCATACGCGCCTGATTATCCACCTGAGAGAAACAGGCGCGATGATGGTAGTGACAAAGGCCATGAAGACTATGGCCGAGAACTGTTCTTCTGTAAGGAGGGGGCTCGTAATCACTCCATCGGCCATGAGTCCTCTGCTCAACTTGAGGGCCACTGCCGCGACGATGAGTTCCACGGCGCCCCTTCCGTTCATGCCGAACCCCACTATGATCGACTCCCTTTGTCCAAGGCCTGCCAGTAGCCCGCCGATGGCGCACCCCCCTATCTTGCCTATCATGGCGATGAGGGTAATGGCAAGGGCGAGTACCACAAAAGAGGCATCCCAGGTGAGACGGAGGCTGAAGGACAGAGAGACAAAGAAGATGGGCGCGAGAAAGCCGTAACTCAAGACAAAGAAGTTGTTTCGCAGGCCCTCGAGCACCCTCTTGTCCTTTACCTCCTTTCGCACGAACTGTCCGGCAACAAAGGCCCCGATGACGATGTGCAGGCCCGCCAGAACGGCCAGGTACCCCATGGCAAAGGCGGTGAGAAGGGCAAAGGTGAAACTCCTTGCCCCGCTCATGTCGATGCGTCTCATGATGGCGGGGAATATATGGTGGCTCACCACGATGACAGCGGTGAAGAACCCGGCCACCTTGAGGAAGACGACCAAGGTGGTACCAACGTTCAGGGTGCCAGTGGAGGCGATGCCAAGGAGCACGGAAAGAGTTATGAGCGCGAGGATGTCGTCTGCTATGGCCGCGCCTATTATGATATGGCCGAGACGGGTGCGCTGTACGTTCAGGTCGTGGAGTATGCGCGCCTGCACGGCAAGGGACGTGACGGAGAGCCCCATGCCGATGAAGAGGGCCTGGATCAGACTGCCTCCCAGGGCAAGGGTAACGGCAATGCCGAGGGCGAAGGGGAGGACAAAGCCGCCGGTGGCCACAAAGAGGGCAGGCCAGATGTGTTCGAGGAGTTCCTCGGGGTCCATCTCGAGCCCTGCGTAGAACATGAGGAAGAATATGCCGAACTCTGCCATGAGTTCGAGGGGCGCGGTGGAGGCAATTATGCCGAGAAAGGCGGGGCCCAGTATGAGCCCGGCGAGGAGCTCGCCGAGGATAACGGGAAGACCGAAGCGTGCAAAGAGCGTACCCAGAAACCAGGCCACTGCGAGGATGAGCATTATGTTGACTATGAGGCCTTCTGTTATCACGTAAGAAAACTCCCTGACGCCTCGTTCCCATTGGGGCCCTTTGGTTTGGCCTGATCTGCCGCCCTAATCGAAGAGCCCGCCCTGAAGGGGTCTTCGCCTGCGTTTTTTGGAGGGCATGGGGGCCGCCCTGCTGAGGTGTGCGCCTATTTCGTCAAGAAAGGGCGATGGCCGCGTCACTTCAGGGACGCCAAAGAGCCTGCGCCTGGCGGCCCTCAAGAGCACGGCCTCTTCCGTTGCCCTCGTAAGGCCCACGTAAAAGAGCCTTCGCTCTTCTTCAATAGATGTGTCGTCCCGGCAAAGGGGTATTAGTCCTTCCTCCAGACCAATGATGAATACCACCCTGAACTCGAGTCCCTTGGCCCCGTGCAGGGTGAGGAGGTTGACCTTGTCGGCCTCTATGCCAGTCTCCGGCCCGGCCCTGTAGACCTCGGCATCGGCGATGAAATCAGCGAGGGTCTCCCTTGCGCTCGCCTCGCCGTATCTCCTGGCAAGCCAGGCAAGGAGCCCCCTTGTCTCGTCTTCGAGCCCAGCCTCTCGGGTCTCCCTTTCTATGAAGGAGACGAGGGGAAGATCTGGGCCAGGCAGACTTGCACGAAGGGCCGCGACAAAGGACGCAAGCCCCTGGCCCTGGCCCCCTGCCACGTGAAATGGCAGGCTCGATGCCTCAAAGGCCCTGAGGATCTCCCTTGAGGCCCGTCTCGAACGATAGAGCACGGCAAAGTCCGAGAACCGCGCGTCCTCCATGCCCCCGTCCGAGGTGAGGCTCGTAAGTCCACCCATCCTCCTCTCTATCTCGCCTATGATATACCTTGCCTCTGCGGCCTCGTCCGGGCACTCCACGAGCCTCACCCCGCCTCCTGGCCTCACCGCGAGGGGGCAGAGGTCGAGCCGTTCTCTGTTATGGCCTATGAGGGCCTTCGAGGCCTCCACCACGAGGGCCCTGGAGCGGTAATTTTTTTTGAGCCCAAGGACCAGGGCCCCTGGCCAGTCTTGCTCGAATGAACGGAAGAACTCGAGGCTCGCCCCGCGGAAGGAGTAAATGGCCTGGTCCGGGTCTCCTATGGCGAAGATGGTAGTGCCGCTGGTTGCCAGTGCCTTTAGAAACCTTACCTGCGCGGCGTTTATGTCCTGGTACTCGTCGACGAGGATATGGGCGAGGCGGCTCCATGGCATGGCGTCTTCATCAAGGCCCCGGACTTTTTCAAGAAGCGCCGTGGCCTCTGGCACGAGGTCGTCGAGGTCAAGGAGGCCCTCCTTTGCAAGGTATTCCTCGTATTTTTCGAGGGCCCCGCCAAACCCCTGCTCGAGGCCCTCTGCAAGGGCCCCGGTGTTTTTTGCAAAGGAAATCATGGAAGCGGTCTTGCGCACGTTCTTTACGCCAAGGGCACGGAGGGCTTCTTCTTTCCCGGCTCGCCCTATGATACTGAGGCCGGGCCGTGCCTTACGAAGAATGCGAAGGGCAAGGGCGTGGAAGGTGCCGATCTCCAGAGTCTCGGCCTCCCTCCCAAGGAGGGCCTGCATCCTCCCTGCCATCTCCATGGCCGCCTTGCAGGTAAAGGTGAGGGCAGCGATGGTGCCGGGTTCAGCGCCATCGAGGATTAGGCGGGCAAGACGGCAGACGAGGACGCGGGTCTTTCCAGAGCCAGGAGGCGCGGCAACAAGGACATGCCTTGCCCTGCAAAGCACGGCCTCCTGCTGCGCGGCATCGAGGTTCTCAAGTATATCTTCCATCATCTTTCTTTTCCTCTGCCGCCTTCTCTTGCCAAGGGCAAGTATCTTTCTTTGTTGGGTTTCGCTTCGTTCTACCCACAACTTCCGCTCTTGCCAGAGGTAAGGCAGGCGACGGTGACCCTGCGCCAATACGGGTTTTCTTTGCTCCACTTTCTTTTTTCCAAAAGAAAGTGGAAGGTTTTCTTTGCCCGCCTTTCCCTTTACGTCTCTCCTTCTCATGCGGGGTCCAGGTGTACGAAGGCCTTTTCTATGGACCTTATTGCCTCCACGCTTTTTTCCACTTCTTCGCCTATGGCGTGTGAGTCTATGGTTGGGAGCATCTTGTCAACTTCCACGTGTATCTCCACGTGGATGAAGTTGCCCACGTAGTGTGCGCGTACGGTATTCAGGGCCTTCACCCCCTTTACCGCCAGAGTTGCCTCTGTGATTTCCTCCATGAGCGCGGGTTCGGGTGCCTTGCCCATGAGGTAGTCGATGTTTTCCATGCCGATATGATAGCCAGTGTACATGATCCAGAGACTTATGACCAGTCCTGCCAGTGGGTCGAGAATGGGGTGGCCGAGCCTGGCGCCGACGAGCCCTGTGAGCGCGGCGCCGGCAACGAAGATATCCATGATCGAGTCCGTGGCAGTGGCCCTGAGGGCCGGACTGTTAATCTGGTGGCCGGTTTTTCTGAAGTAGGCGGCCATGAAGGCCTTGACCACGATGGTGATTATGGGCACTGAGACGGCGAAGAAGCCTACGAGAGGCGCCTGGGGGTAGATAAAACGTTTTATGGATTCCCTGAATATCTCGAAGCCGAGTATGCCGGCGAGGATTGCAATGACGAGTCCGGCCACGGGCTCGGCGCGGCTGTGGCCAAAGGGGTGTCCCTCATCGGCCTGCTTGTCGGATATGCGTACGCAGATAAAGGTGGCTATGGACGAGACTATGTCGCTGAAGGAGTTGATCGCCTCGGAGATGAGGGCGATACTCCCGGAGATGAGCCCTGCCCAGAGTTTGATGGCAAGGAGCGCGGTATTGCCTATTATGTTTACGAGGGTGGCCCTGAAGGCCACGGGGTTCATCATGGCGGGGTCTTTTCCCGTGGTTGGAAGAGAGGGCTCTACCTTGGCCCGGGTCCTGGGTTCAGTGCCCCGGGTTTAGAGGCGCGATCACCTTTAGCCCCTTCTGCACAGAACTTATCTTTATGTCACCTATCCACTCGAAGGGCTCTCCGTCTACGTGCGCCTCTGTGACGCTACCCCTTGGTATCTCTATCTTTCTGCCCCTCACCCTGCGAAAGCCCTTTAGCGAGGCTATGCGTCCTGAGAGGAGTTTGCGTGCAACACCCGGCGCAGAGAGCGGTCCCATGGCCGGCATTATGGAGAGTTCTATGAGGCCGTCCGTGGGGTCGGCGCCTGGGGCCATGAGGGCAGGGCCTCCGTAGTTGGCTACGTTGGAGGCCGTGAGCGAGAGCGAGCGGACCTTCAGTAGGGCGTTATCCACCTTGATGGAGATTTCTTCCACGCGCTGGCGGATAAAATCGCGTATCGCCCCTGGGTGGCGCGTAAAGAACTCGCCGGGCTTCGAGGCGAAGAAGAGTTCCCTGTACTTCTTGGCAAAGCCGGCGTCGAGGCCAAACCCAGCGGAGCCGAAGAAGAACCGGTCGCAGAATAGACCTGCATCAACATCCCTTGTCCTGTTGTCGCGGATGAGGGAGAGGGCGGCCAGGGGGTCGGAGGGGATACGAAGCCCGCGGGCAAGGGAGTTGGCCCTGCCGAGGGGCACTATGCCGAGGGTAAGGGGGCTCTTTACGAGTACGCCTCCTATCTCGTTCACAGTGGCGTCTCCTCCGCATGCCACTACGCACTCGAACTCCCTCTTGAGGGCCTCTTCGGCAAGGGCGCGCCCCTCTCCAGGGGCACTGGTACGCCTTACGCGAAAGAACCCCCGCGTCCCGCCAAAGACCTTGCAGACAGCGTCATAGACGAGGTCTGTCCTGTCCCTGCCCCCTGCAACAGGGTTTACTATGAAGAGGGCCTTCATCCTGGATCGTCCCTTTGCTTTCTTGTATAGGCATTGCCGGGCCTCGGTCCGTCCTCGTGCCCGGACAAATGCCCTCAGCCGCTGGGGCCACCGGGCCCTTGGGCGCACTACCACGGGCCGCCGAGAATATACACCAGACCTTCACAATAATAATAACAGAAAATATCCCCTCCCACGCTTTTTTTCAAGGTTTTTGAGGTTGGGCCCCTGCAAGGGGGATGGCAGTGGGTCTGGACATACCGCCAGGGGCCCTTATGCTTGCAAAATAAAAAAAATGGACTATATTATGAATAAACGGGGTAGGGGGCGGTGCCACGCAACGGACAAAACCCTCATGCAGAAGGGTCCTCACTTCTGCCAGGTACATGACCTGGCAAGGCAGTGGTCATAACTTCAGCAGGGCATAAATAAAGCGGAGCATACAGGGCTTTTTCTTTCCCCTCTCTGAACGATTCAGGTACGAATTATTCAGGGGTTCCATGAAAGACATATGAGCGGGGGTGGCAGTGTCTTGGCCAGAGAGGCCCCGCAGTTCTGAAGAGTTCTAATGACAACAAGGTCAAAGTTCATCCTGGCGGCCCTGCTCCTCGTACTCGTCTGCGTGCCCTGGGCACCACGGGCCAGGGCCGGAGAAAAAGACATGACATTCGTCCTGGAGAGTAAAGACATACGGGCAGGCGAGCGCATTTCGAGGCGCTTTACCTGCGAGGGCGAGGACGTCTCGCCAGAACTCCACTGGCATGGCGTTCCCCCTGGCACCAAGTCGCTTGCCCTCATAGTGGAAGACCCGGATGCGCCCATGGGCACATTCATACACTGGGTCTTGTACAACATACCTGCAGACCTTGGGGGGCTTTCGCGGGGCGCCTCCAGGACTACTGCCATAAAGGGCGAGATGCGCGAAGGAGTATCTGGCTTTGGCCGCACAGGCTATAATGGTCCGTGCCCTCCGCCAGGTCATGGAGACCACAGGTACTTCTTCAATCTCGTGGCACTGGACATAAAGAAACTGGATGTAAAAGACAACGCCAACAAGGCGGACGTTGATGAGGCCATGACCGGGCATATCCTGGCCGAGGCGTCCCTTATGGGTACATACAGTAGGTAAACCGCCCCAAGGGGCACGAAAAAACAACCTCTAACCAAGAAAAAAACAGAAGGAGAGAAGAAAAATGCAGTGTGCAAATGTTACGGAGAACAAGGAATACACCGATGATGCAGTAAAGAAGGTTACCTATATAAAGACCGACAAACTCACTGAGGACACCTATTACTTCAAGGCCGGCCAGGTTCTTGCCTACCACAAGCACCCGACTGGCGACCAGATATTCTTTGTCCAGGAGGGCGAAGGAACATACTACCTCGACGACGGAACCGAGGAGAAAACAGATCTCAAGCCCGGCGTGGCCGTCCTCGCTCCAAAGGACGTCTGGCACAAGATAGAGGCAAAGACCGATATGGTGGTCTCCCAGGCAACGGTTCAGCCAGCCGGCATGATAGTCAGGGAAGAGGGCTGAGAGGGACCCTTTCTCAAGGCCAGTACGAAAAGAATAGGCACGAGGAGGGCCGCGCGGCAGAGCCGCGCGGCCCTGCGCCTTATGGGACCGTTTCTCTGAGGACTTTAAGACTAAAAAATACCACCCGCCCCCTTCTCACGCTCATACACCAGTACTTCCCGCTGAAATGCCCTACTCCAAGGCCCCTCTTTTCTCCTTCCCAAGCTGTGCAGAAGCCTGTTTTTTCTCTTGACAGGCACTATATATTGTGGTCTAATAATTTTCACCTACAATACAGAGTAGTTTTACCTTATATTTCAAAGACTTACTCGTATTCCTCCTGTGACAGGCCGCTTTTCCGGAGGGAAGTGAATTCCCGGCAAGGGCTTTTCTCGAAGAGACGTAAAAGACGAAAGCGCAGGTGAGAGGCCATGGGCATTGCATGGCCTCCGTCGGAGTTGAGGGGGGCGGTGGGGCGTAGAAGACGATGGTCGGGGGTAGGAGCGTGTGACCTGTCAGGAGAACCCCCCTGCTCACGAGGGGCAGGAAGAGGGGCTATACATCCTTAGATATTTTCAAAGACTGGGAAGGAGACTGATAATTATGGACCAAGAGGTATTGGAGAGCACATCCGGTGAGAGCGCCGGGCCCGCGCCCGACCTTCAGGACATCCAGATCGAGATAAGCGAGAACAGCAGGAAGGTGCTCGAGAGACGATACCTCCGGAAGGCCGCTGACGGCAACCCCGCCGAGACCGTGGAGGAGATGTTCTGGCGCGTTGCCACCAACATCGCCGAGGCCGAGAGAATCTATGACGAGAATGCCGATACACTCGCTGTTGCCCGAAAGTTCTACAAAATGATGGCCAGACTGGAGTTTCTCCCCAACTCACCAACGCTAATGAACGCCGGGCGGGAACTACAGCAACTCTCGGCCTGCTTTGTCCTTCCCATAGAAGACTCCATGGAGAGTATCTTCGAGGCAGTAAAAAACACTGCCCTCATACACAAGTCCGGCGGAGGAACGGGCTTTTCCTTCTCAAGGCTCCGCCCCTCCGGCGATACCGTGGGCTCCACCTCGGGCATATCCTCTGGCCCCATCTCCTTCATGACCGTCTTTGACGGCGCCACAGAGGCCATCAAGCAGGGCGGAACCAGGCGCGGCGCCAATATGGGCATACTCCGTGTAGACCATCCTGACATCCTGGACTTCATCACCTGCAAGGAAGACAACGACAAACTCAACAACTTCAACATCTCCGTGAGCCTCACGGAGAAATTCATGGCCGCACTCGAGTCTGACGGCGAGTACGAACTCATCAACCCCAGAACAGGCCTGCCGGTGAGAAAACTCCGTGCAAGGGACGTATTTGACAAGATAGTGCGAATGGCCTGGAAGAACGGCGACCCAGGCATCATCTTCCTCGACCGCATAAACGAGCACAACCCCACACCGCACGTGGGCGAGATAGAGTCTACAAACCCCTGCGGCGAACAACCCCTCCTGCCCTATGAGTCATGCAACCTTGGCTCAATAAACCTCGCGAGAATGGTAAGACGCCGCGACGTAGATTGCGGAACGGCATTCGAACTCGACGAAGAGCGCCTCAGAGAGACGGTAAGAGAGGCCGTCCACTTCCTCGACAATGTCATTGATATGAACCGCTACCCCATCGAGGAAATAGCCGTGACCACGCGCTCCAACAGGAAGATAGGACTTGGCGTAATGGGCTTTGCCGACCTCCTCATCATGCTCGGCATACCCTACGACTCTGCCGAGGCCATCGCGACCGCCGAGAGGGTCATGGGCATCATCCAGGAGACGGGCCACGAGGCCTCGGGAGAACTGGCAAAGACACGCGGCGTCTTCCCGAACTACAAGGGCTCCATATACGATAAGGCGAACAAGCCCATGCGGAACGCTACGGTCACCACCATTGCCCCAACAGGCACCATCTCCATCATCGCCTCTTGCTCATCGGGCATTGAACCCCTCTTCGCACTGGCATTCACGAGAACGGTCATGGAGGGCACTGCCCTGCTGGAAGTGAACCCCCTCTTCAAGGAGATAGCACGGCAGAGGGGCTTTGACAGCGAAGAAATAATGCAGGAAGTGGCCGAGAAGGGCTCACTCCACGACATAAAAGAAATACCCGATGAGATAAAGAGGCTCTTTGTAACAGCCCACGACATTACGCCCGAGTGGCATATAAAGATGCAGGCCGCCTTCCAGAAGTTTACGGACAATGCTGTCAGCAAGACCGTCAACTTCCCAAACAGCGCCACTGTAGAGGACGTTGCCAAGGTATACACACTTGCATACAAACTGGGTTGCAAGGGCGTGACCGTATACCGCGACGGTTCTCGAGACATGCAGGTCCTGACGCGCGGCAAGTCCGCCTCCACGCCTGTTGCCAAGAAACCCGAAGAGCCTTCCCAGCCCGCCACGCCCACGGTGCGGCCAAGGGGGGAGATAGCCTTCGGCATTACACGCAAGATAAAGACAGGTTGCGGCAACCTCTACGTCACCATCAACGAGGACGAGGAAGGCCGCCCAATAGAGATCTTCACACAGATAGGCAAGGCCGGCGGGTGCGTGGCCTCGCAGTGCGAGGCAATGGGGCGGATGACTTCTCTGGCGCTCAGAACAGGGGTGGACCCGCAGGACATCATAAAACAGATGCGCGGCATAAGTTGTCACCTGCCCGTGGGCTATGGCGCTGGAAAGGTCACCTCCTGCTCCGACGCCCTTGCAAAGGCCCTCGAGTGGTACATACTCTTCAAGATGAACCGTGACAACGTACCCATCTACCCGGGTCAGACCATAAACGTCTCTGGCGAGATAAAGGCAATATCCAGCCTGCAGGGCAAAGCCACTGTCTTCAAGCGCGGGGCCTGCCCGGACTGCGGCGGCGCCGTGGAGCATGCTGATGGATGTGTTGTCTGCAGGGGGTGTGGTTACACGGAGTGCGGCTGATGGGGCGGTAGACCCCTTCAGCCATCTTAACGATACGAGAACTCCATGCAGAGCAGTCCATGGAAGACCTTAAGTATACTCTGATTAATCCGGACTGTCCTGTTGCGCAGGGACGCACCGCCATTTTCCAGAAGTGCGACTTGGTGAATTGTGAGGGAAAGGAGAAACCGCGCCCTTTCTTTCCACTCTCCCAGTGATTCAGGGACAAATTGTTCAGAGGTTCCTTAAAAAACCTTTCGGGGCATGAGAGGGCCGGGATGGACCGTGGCACCGGCCACGCGCCTCACGAGGACAACCCGATGCACGCCATGGAGAGCCCTAAAAAAAGGGCCCTCAAACTCCATATAACCTGCAGGGAATGCCACGAGGGCTTTAGGTGGTATCTTGCGCCCGCGCCCGTGGATATCACCATAACCTGTCCATTCTGCGCCGCCTTTATCCTCGTCATCGTGGAAAACTTCTCCCTCGGAGCAGTGGAGAGCCCGGCCACGGAACGAAGATACAGAATTTAAACAAATAATATGACAATCGGGTAAGAAACCGCGCCTTCTTCCCTTTCAGAGGAAAACGCACAGAGACAACCCTTCTCCCGCACCGCCTCTCTCGCGCTGAAAAGGCCCTCTGCCAAGGACAGCCGCCCACTCCTTAAAAAATTCCCATGGGCCTTAGTTTGTGTTATGATTTTCACAATTGGCGAAAATAGGTTGGCAGAAGGAAGACCTTACAAACATGTTCGAACTAACCATCAAGACGGAATTCTCCTCTGCACACAATCTTCGCGGATACGAAGGGGCTTGCGAACGCCTCCATGGCCACAACTGGAAGGTCGAGGTCTCTCTGGAGGCCCCTTCAACAGGGCCCAGAGGCTTTGTGCTGGACTTCAAGGAACTCAAGGCCGCCGTGGCAGAGGTAATAGAGAGGCTTGACCACAGGTACCTCAACGAGACCCCGCCCTTTACTGAAGAAAACCCCTCGGCAGAACACATCGCAAGGTATATCCACCGGGAGGTCTCCACGCTCCTCAGGAAACGCCATGCCATGGAGGTATCAAGGGTGCGTGTCTGGGAATCCGACTCCGCGGCAGCCACATACAGGGAGGATTGAGAAGGTAATGACCAGTAAGGCAATGCTAAAAGACGTTCAGGCCGAGCCTGATTCGCGAAGACTCTATATAGACAAGGTGGGCGTCAAGGACATAAGTTATCCCATAGTGGTCCTTGACAAGACGAACCAGACCCAGCACACCACGGCCTCCATAAACCTCTACGTAGACCTGCCACACAACTTCAAGGGAACCCATATGAGCAGGTTCATAGAGATCCTCAACGAGTACAGAAGGGAGATATCCATACGCAACTTCCCTAAGATACTCAAGAGGATACGCCAGAAGTTCAACGCCTCCACAGCGCACCTGGAGGTGGAGTTCCCGTACTTTATCGAAAAGACCGCTCCTGTCTCTGGAGCCAAGGGGCTCATGGAATACAAGTGCCGCTACAGCGGTACGCTCAATGAAGACGGCAACCGCGACCTCGTACTCCAGGTCCAGGTCCCTGTCTCCACCCTCTGCCCCTGCTCCAAGGAAATCAGCGAACGGGGCGCACATAACCAGCGCGGACTCATAAAGGTGGCCTTCAGGTTCAGAGACTTCGTCTGGATAGAAGACATCATAGAAAAAGTGGAGAACTCGGCCTCGAGCCCCGTGTACTCCCTCCTGAAACGCGTGGATGAGAAACGCCTCACCGAGCAGGCCTACGACAAGCCCATGTTCGTGGAAGACATCGTGCGCGAAACCGCCCTAAACCTCATGGATATAAAAGAAATAACATGGTTCAGGATAGAGGCTGAGAACATGGAGTCGATACACAACCACAGCGCCTACGCATGCCTGGAAAGAACGCTATGAAGGGGATAAGAAGAGGAAAAAGAAGGTAGAACAATAATCAGGCAGGCCCCCCCCACAGATAAAAAAATCCACTTTCTCTTGGAAAAAGAAAGTGGAGCAAAGAAAACCCATATTTTGTGCATGCCCCCTGATCCCCTGATGCGCCCCCTCTACCCCCACACGCAACATTACCTTACCAAGAAAGGAAAGCGGACAAACAGAGACCTATTCTCACAAAAAAGACCGTCCCCCTGCCTATCTCTTGGCAATGATATCCTGCACCTTTACCTTCAATTCATCTACCCAGAAAGGGTTGCCCTTCTGTATGAAGTCTTTTACATGGAGGTCGAACCACTTGGGATCCAGGGAGATATCGTCTACGAGTTCCTTACCCGTAACCACGATGGCGGGAATGTCTGCGATACGGGAGGCCTCCTCGAGGACCTCTTCGCCGTCCATGGTAGAGGCAGGGTCGTCGGGGTTCTTGAGGTAGAGGTCTACTACGATAAGGGCCACCTTCTCGCTCCGAAGGACCTTGAGGGCTTCGCTGCCGTTCTTGACGAGTATGAGCCTCTCTGCCGTATCGCCGAGGCTGTTCTCAACCATCTTCCTCGAGAGCGCGTCGTCCTCCACCACGAGTATGGCAGGTTCGGCGCTTGCGGCCTCTTTCTTTCCTGGGTCCGCCTCTGCCTCTGCCTCTTGCCTTCCTGCCCCCGTGGCAGGCTCCTCTGGGGCCAGTGGCGCAGGCCCTGTCCTATTGTCTATGGAAAAATCCCTGTCCTTCACCTGCGGAGGCATGCCGGCCTCTACACGAAAGCCGCCCCCTGTTTTGCGCACGAGGTAGGCCGCCCCGCACCGCACGCAACTTATGCGTCCGCCCCTCTCCCACTCCGAACCTGCCTGCACTGGTATCCAGAGCCTGAAACGGCTCTTGCACTCCTCGCACTCTATGACAAGGGGCTCTTTCTTCTCTCTCATGACTTCTCCCGGCTAAGGGCAGTGGCCTGGGCAAGCGGGATGGCGACTACCGAAAAACAGGGGTCTCTATGAGGCCCTCGTCATAATCTACCCCAATACCATAATGATTGTCAAATGCATTGCCCCCGCGCCGCCTGCGCCTAACGGGCCCTGAACCCCGCCACATGCCCTATGCCCTTGAGGCTGAAGGATATGTACACGAGCGTCTCCTCCAGCGTATCGGAAAAACTAAGGTCAACGCCCCAGCACTGGTGGTGGTATGACCCCACGACAGTGGTCTCCAGCGACCTGCTCTCGGCCAGGGAATATCGCTCCAGAAAGGAGGCGTCAAAGGCTCGGCTCAGGTATACCTTGAGAGAGCCTTCTATGAAGTTGGTGGAACTTCGAACAAACCTGTGCGAGAGCCTGAGGCTGTCACCGCGAGAGTCCTGGAGGTCGAGGTTCATGTCATAACTCGTGGGTCTGTTGTCATAGACATTATACAGGACCTTGCCCGTAATCTGTGAATTGAGGGTGGGCTTCACGATCGCCTCTGCCGTTACATCGGAAAAGGGTCTCTTCCTGTCTGTTGCCGAGGTGCGTTTTCGCGTGGCCTCGTGAAGGTCATAACTCTGTCGGAATTCCATGTATATGTAATCATGATAACTCGTCATTTCTTTGGTGCGGGTCCTGCCCGTGAGAATGGTGTTGAGCGAATAGGTAAGGGTATTCTTGGCGGGAATACGGTCAACAGAGTCAAAGGATGGGAGGGTGTCCTGGTTGGCCTCTGGTATGTACTCGTAGATGAGTTTTGGTCGTATGGTATGTTTGATGGCGTCTATCTTCCTGCCCTCGCGGTGAAAGGTGCGGACAAAGGTGGTGGTGGCCTCGGTGCTCGCCTTGTAGAGGAACCTGTCCACGTATCTGCCGCCCGGGTTTTCTTTCAGCAGGTAGAAGGTCCCTCTTGGGGTGAAAGATGTCTTGATGTCAAGGTAGTCCCCGGGACTAATGGGAAGAGAGATGCTTGGCTGAAGGTCGAGGCGCTGACCCGTTATACCCTCGGAGCGCGAAAAGTTTATATACGAGGCATTCAGAGAGTGGTATAGGGGGGTCCAGGGTATCTTCCTGTCAGAGGCGGTAAGGCTTATCTCCGGGACCTTGCGAAGGGTCATGGAGTCATCGGCAAGGAGGAGGTTGTCAAAAAACCTCAACTGTGCCACCAAACTGTACACAGACCAGTTCTTGCTGACCGAGATATTGGACTCAAGGCTCTCCATGCTCCGCTCTGCCGATGAGCCGAAATCGAGGAGAAACTCATCATCACTCACGACGTTTATGTATGCCCTCATGTTGAACCCTCGCGAGAGGAGTTCCGTGTGGTCGAACTTGAACTGCCAGCGGTTGCTCGATGCACTCGGCGGACGCGATAGGTTGCCGCGGTTCTTCCTGAACTCGCGCACCCGCTCGATGTCCTTCTCGGAGTAGATATAATAATACATGCTCCCGAAACTCCTCGTGGAGCGCACGTACCTGTACTCGACCCCACCGCCGATGCCGCGCGCTGTCTCTATGTCGAGATAGAACGTTGCGTCACGGCTTCGCGAGATGGCCCAGAAAAAGGCATTGTCCAGGACCACGCCCCGAAGTTCGGAGTAGCCTGGGCTGGGCATGAGAAAACCCGTCTGGCGCTCTCGCTGAACAGCCACGCGGAGATAGGGCGTGTAGAGGACTGGGTAGTCCTTTATCCTGAAGAAGGCGTGCTTGGCCGTAAGAAAGCCGCCCAGGGTGAGTTCTGCCTCCTTTGCGTAAAAACTCCAGGCCCTTCGCCCGCCCCTCTTCTTTCCGCTGCCTTGGTCCAGGGCACTATCGTTCTCCGGGCAATCGCAAGTGGAGTACGAGATGTTCTTTCCCTCGTAGGTCTTCTTGCCTGTTTTCTTGAGGGGATCTCCCTCTATGTGGAGGTTCTCCTTCCTGTAGAAGATCCTCGCATTGGCTATTACGGCAGTGTTTCTCTTTAGGTCTATCCAGAGGTCCGTACCCTCGAGTGTATTACCATCATTGTCATAGATAAAGGTCTTGCCCATGGAACGGGCCTTTCCTGCGCTCACGTTCATCATGATGCCCTCTGTCTTCATGACGAGGCCTTCCTGCGTGACAATGACATGACCCGTGGCATAGTAAGTATCGGCCTTCTTGTCATAACTCAGGTAGTCGGCCACTATCTCAACAGGCGCGTCCTTCCTGAATAGACCTGCGGCAGAGGGCTCTGCCAAGGCTGGTGCTGGGGTCAGGCAAAAGAGGACGGCGAGGAGAAGTGCGAGGCATATGGTAGCGCCGGACCTTGCGCGGTTTGGTGGTAGAATCATTGTAAGCCTTCTTACCTTCCCAGTATTGGAGGTTTTTTTCTGGGTTCAGCCCATTGCCGTAGACCAGGCACTGTCTCGCCAGACTGAGGGTCCTTTACCCTCTTCATGAAAAACTCCCTTGCCTCTCCCACTACGAATAGAGAGCCAGTGACGAGGATGACCTCACCTGGCAGGAGGCCCTCCTTGGCCTTGCTCAGGGCCTCGGATACATGGGGCCTTACAAGGCACTCTCTGCCAAGCGCCCTTGCCGCTTCGCTCAACTCCCGGGCCGGAAGGGCCCTATCAGTGCTGGCGACGGTAAGTATGACCCTTCTTGCAATGGGAAGGAGGGGACAGAGGATACCCCTTGCGTCCTTACCCCTGGAGACGCCTGCCACGAGGGTGACCCTCGTCCCTGAAGGCAGGGCCTCTTCCAGGGCCAGGGAAAGGGCCCTGGCCCCTGCTTCGTTGTGCGCTCCATCTGCAATGACCAGGGGGGTAGCGTTTATCTCCTCGAACCTGCCAGGCCAGCGTACCTCCTTCAGGCCCCGGCGGATGGCTGTCTCGTCAATAGAGGGGTAATGGGCCGAAAGAAGGCTGAGGACGGTTATGGCGAGGGCAGCGTTTCTTTTTTGAAACCTGCCCCTCAATCCCAGGCAGAGGTCTTCAAGCGAGAACCCTGGTCCCTCGTACACAAGCCCCCCCTCAGCAGACTCCTCATAATCGAAATCTCGGCCAAGGCAAAGGACCTTAACGCCACCGGCCTCTACTGCGCTCTCTTCCAGGACCTCAGCCGCCTCACAGGCCATCACGCCGGTTACGAGCGGGACGCCGCTCTTTATAATACCGGCCTTCTCGCCTGCTATGGCCCTGATGTTATGGCCAAGATACTCGGTATGGTCCATCTCCACGTCTGTTATGACCGAGACAAGGGGGGTGAGCACGTTTGTGGCATCGAGCCTGCCTCCCATGCCTGTCTCGAGGACACCGATTTCCACACCCTCTTCCCTGAAGTACAGAAAGGCAATGGCTGTTGCGGCCTCGAAAAATGTGACTTCAAGGCCGCGAGAGCGTCGGAGTCTTCTGGCGGCATCAAGTACCATCTGCGCCAGCCGCGTAAGGGCGGGCCTATCTATGGGCCTGCCTGAAACCTGTATGCGTTCGCAGAAGTCGGTAAGGTGTGGCGAGGTGTAAAGTCCGGAGCAGAGGCCTGCGGCCCGCGCCACAGAGTCTATCATGGCCGCGGTGGAGCCCTTGCCATTGGTACCCGCTATGTGCACCGCTCTCAGAGATTTTTCCGGGTTGCCCAGTTCACGGAGAAGGGCCTCTATGCTACGAAGGCCTGGCCTTATGCCCAGCCGCTTGAGGCCGTAAAGTCCTCTCATGGTTTCATCATGGTTCTGGTGCATCTGGTCTGTGCCTCTGTCTCGCGAGGGGGGTCTCTGTCGTGAACAAAGATGGGGTCGGCCTGGTCGATGGCGAAGGCTGAGCCGCGTCGCGGTCCGCTCAGCCCATGAGGTACTGAAGGAGCCCGGAGAGCGAATCCCTCATGTTCTTTCTCTCGACTATCATGTCGATCATGCCGTGCTCAAGGAGGTACTCGGAGCGCTGAAAGCCCTCTGGCAGGGTCTGCTTGATGGTCTGGGCAATGACCCTGGGGCCGGCAAAGCCTATGAGGGCTCCGGGCTCGGCCACGATAATGTCGCCGAGCATGGCGAAACTGGCCGTGACCCCGCCCATGGTAGGGTCTGTGAGCACAGAGATGAAGGGCAGGCAAGCCTCGCGGAGCCTTCCAACAGCGGCAGAGGTCTTGGCCATCTGCATTAACGAGAGTATGCCTTCCTGCATGCGCGCCCCACCCGAGGCGCTGAAGGTGATGACCGGGCACTTCCTCTCCAAGGCCCGCTCAAAGACCCTTGTAATCTTCTCTCCCACCACAGCGCCCATCGACCCGCCCATGAAGGTAAAGTCAAAGACCGCTGTCATGACGCGCATGTCCTTTATCTGTGCACAGCCCGATACAATGGCGTCCTGGCGGCCCGTCTTCTTCTGATATGATTTTATCTTGTCCCTGTACTTCTTGATGTCGCGGAAACTCAGGGGATCTCTCGGCCCGAGAAGTACATCGAACTCCTCGAAGGACCCCTCGTCAAAGACCATCTTTATGCGGTCCATGGGCGCAAGCCTGAAGTGGTAGGAGCACTTGGGGCAGACCTCGAGGTTCTTTTCCAACTCCTTCTTATAGATAATCTCTGCGCAGTGCTCACACTTTACCCAGAGGCCCTGTGGAACCTTTACGCTCTTACCTTCTGCAGAGAAGAAACTGTTCTTGAACCAACCCATGTCGTGTCCTCGCCCTGACAGGGCCCCAAGGCCTTGGCCGGGTAATAACTGCTTTCCTTTACAGCCCTGAGACTGTGCGATCCTTTCTACTACCCCTGAGACGACCCCTTGGCCCGGTCCTGGGCCTCAGCCCCTGAGGGCCTCCTTAAGCGAGGCCACGAAGCGCACGGCCTCCTTTAGGGCCTGCCTTCTTCCGCCCTTTCTCGCTATGATATCTATTATTGCGCTCCCCACTATGA
Organism: uncultured Thermodesulfobacteriota bacterium; assembly: GCA_964407495.1. Classification (GTDB taxonomy): domain Bacteria; phylum Desulfobacterota; class GWC2-55-46; order GWC2-55-46; family JADFVP01; genus JAJRZX01. The sequence continues at coordinate 776 of CAYOVP010000027.1, read as the reverse complement.
CGCCGTCGGCGGCCTCGCCTATTTCGCGCGCCTGTGCAGGGGTAGAGACGCCAAAACCAACGCCAACGGGCAGGCTCGTAAACTTCCTTAGTTTTTTTATGTGCCCCGCCACATCGGCCTTCATCTTCTCCCTTGCGCCAGTGACACCCGTGAGGCTTACGAAGTATATGAAGCCAGACCCCCTGGAGGCCACGAGCCTCATGCGCTTATCGTCGCTCACCGGGGTGAGTAGAAAGACAAGGGCAAGGCCCATTGCCTCAAGGTCTGACTGCAGGTCCGCCGCTTCTTCTGGCGGGAGGTCCACCACGAGGACGCCGTCCACGCCGGCCCTTGCGGCCTCGCGGGCAAAGCGCTTCGTGCCATAGGCGAAAATGGGGTTGTAGTAGCCAAAGAGTATTATGGGTATATCGCTCTTTTGGCGAATTTTCCTTACGAGCATTATGACGTCCCTGAGGTGTACGCCGCCCCGGAGCGCCCTCTCTGACGAGGCCTGTATGGTGGGCCCGTCGGCCATGGGGTCGGAAAAGGGTATGCCAAGTTCTATGATATCGGCACCGGCCTTCTCCATGCCGAGGATGAGGTCTGCTGTTGCAGATAGAGAGGGGTCGCCGGCTGTGATGAAGGTGATGAGGGCCTTCTCGTTCCGCGCCTTCAACTCGCCGAAGACGCCTTCTATCCTTGCCGCGCCGCGGCTTGGGCCGTTGTCCTTGGTACGGCTTCGCCTCGGACCTGTTCCCGCCATGGCCCTTGCCCTCCCCCTCTTCAGACTCGCCCCC
>CAYOVP010000026.1:0-26249 GCA_964407495.1 uncultured Thermodesulfobacteriota bacterium | reverse complement strand
CCCGTGGGGCCTCTCTTGAAAATTCTCATCGTGGAGCCCTATTTTACAGGTTCTCACGCGGCCTGGGCCGAGGGGTACAGGAAAAACAGCGATCACAGCGTTGAGATTCTTTCTCTGCCTGGCAGGTTCTGGAAGTGGCGAATGCACGGCGGTGCAGTGACGCTTGCCCGGCGCTTCGTAGAGCGCGGCCAAAGACCAGACCTTGTCCTTGCAACGGACATGCTCGACCTCACCACCTTTCTCTCCCTGACGCGCCCCCTCTCAGATGGTCTGCCCGTGGCCATGTACTTTCACGAGAACCAGATAACCTATCCCTGGCCAGCGCAAGACCGCGACAGGCTGAAGGGCAGGGACGGGCATTACGGTTTCATAAATTTTTCAAGCGCCCTTGCCGCAACTGCCGTGTTTTTCAACTCATCTTTTCACAGAAGGTCCTTTCTTGATGGCCTTGGAAGATACTTGAGGGCCTTTCCAGACTTTAACTGTCTTTCTTCTCTCGAAGAGATAGAGAGAAAATCGTCTGTCCTTTACGTGGGAATGGACTTTCGCGTCCTTGATGAGGCCATGGCAAGTACAGGAGGGGCGGCCCCGGAGGGGCCGCCCCTCATACTCTGGAACCACCGATGGGAAGAGGATAAGAACCCAGGTGAGTTCTTCCGCGCCCTTTACGTCCTCATGGAGAGGGGGGTTGACTTCGAGGTGGCCGTGCTTGGCGAGAATTTCAAGAAGGCCCCCAATGTATTCAATGAGGCGAGGGCGAGGCTTGGAAAGAGGGTGGTCCATTTCGGTTATGTAGATGATCTCAGGGCATATGCAGGGTGGCTCATGAGGGCGGACATCCTGCCCGTCACATCGGAGCACGATTTTTTCGGGTGTTCTGTGGTGGAGGCCATGTACTGCGGCGTGTACCCCATACTCCCGAGGAGGCTCGCCTATCCCGAGCATTTTGTAAGAGAGTACAGAGTAACTCCGGGAGAGGCCGCAGGCGTGATGGAGCCCTTTTTTTATGATGGCTTCGACGAACTGGTCAGTTCCCTTGAGAGGGCCGTGAGGGATATAGATAAGACGCGAAGAATTTCTCGAACCCTCAAGGCGAGGGTAGCACGATATGGCTGGGATAAGATGGCCACCCTCTATGACAGGGAGTTTGAGGGGATCGGGCGCGCGGTCAAGGAGGGTGCCTGAACCGTGCGCCCGGCCATAGGTATTTCTCTTTACGGTACTACATGGTCTATGGTGAGGCTAACGGGCTTGTCCGTTGTCTCTGTCTTTACGGGCCCGGCCCTCCCCTCGAGGTCGCCGCTGGCCTTTCGTGCACCACCAGACTTGGATATCCGTGCCGAGAGGTTTACTTCATCGAAGTTGGATATCCTCAGAAAGGGGGCCACGGCCTTTGAGTCGTCGAGCCTGACGGTAAAGGGAAGGTCCGAGACCTTTGCCCGCACCACTGCCACAGGCGCGCGCGGACCCTTTACGGCCTTTGCGAATACATAGACCACCTCGTCTGGCTTGGTCCTGGCCTTGAGTTCCGGGCTAATGTCTACCCTTACGTCAACTACGCCGCTCACTGCAAAGGCAGGGCCCGTGGAGAGCGCGAGGGCAGTGAGAAGTATCATCACCATGCCAAGGGTCCTTATGATGAAGGCCCTTTTTTTATTGTACGTCATTCCTTGACTCCTTGAAGTTCTGTCTTTCCTGTTGTTGTCTTTTATCCTGGTCCTTGTCTTATATGGTTCCTTATGGCCGGGTTCCCGGCCTGGTTCTGCAGTTTGTCATGGTGAGAGGGTGAGTGCCCTCAACCCTCGCCACGCCGCCGGTACTCGCCCCCCTCTGCCCACACGCTCCCCATGTAGCGGCGCTCGTAGGTCTTCTGTACGAACCACATCTGGTACAGGGAGAAGATGCTCTGCACAGCGAAGGATAAGCCGAAGATGGCGCCGCCGAGCATCACTGTGTAGGCAAAGAAGGGAGAGCCGTATTTTGTGAACCACCACGAGCCTATGTCCACCACTATGGCCGCAAAGGGGATGATGACGATCGTACGCTTGAGCCATATAGGCATCTCCGAGAGGATGAAGATGCGCCCGAGGAGATAGAATATTATGGACATGCCAAAGAGGTGGATGTGAGAGACCCTTACGAGGACTGCAAGCGGCTCTCCTCTGTCGATATCGCCGAGGGCCTTGATGGTCTTGTAGTCGCCAAGGTCTGGTATGTTCATGCCCGAGGCCGGGCTGTGGCACCCCAGACACCGCTTTTCGAGGATGGGCCTTATCTCCTTGTTGTATCTATCCTCCTTGGCGCCGTCGTGTATCCAGGCGGCCATTACCTTGAACTCTTCCGGCGTCCTGTAGGCGCGCATATTTCCCATGAGCGCCTGTTCGAGCCGCGTGCCGGAGCGGTTGCCCCTGTACTTTATGTTGATGTCTTCTACCGAGAGCCCGGGTTTTCCATCCTCAGGGGCCACATCGATGAAGATGAGGACCTGTGCGAAGATATAACCTATGCCGAGAAGGATTATGAATGACGTGTAAAGGAGCCTCTCGGAGACGGAGCAGTCGTAGAATCTACGGTATGACATGTGTGTACCTCGCGTCCACCCTCTCTCGCGATGAGAAGGCCCATGGAAAGGCCCTTCTCACCTCCCGGTAATGCCGGCTTCCGCCTTATGGGTATATCTGCTTGATGTTGGTAGCCTGTATTCCTTTTTCTCCCCTTGTGAGGTCGAACTCGAAGATGAGTTCACGGCTCGGCATCTTGCTTATGTCTATGGAGGGGTCAAAGGCCGATTCGTGGGCAAAGGCCGTGGCATAGGGAGAGTCTCCCCTTCTCGTGTCCGTAATCCAGAGACCAGGGCCCATGTGCTCGATGTAGCGCACGAACCCGAAGTTCTTGGTGTGATTGAAGGTGTAGCATATGCCGCGAACCCGCGAGCCCTCCTCTCCCCAGTTCTTGGAGTGGTCTCCACCTTCTACGGGAAGGAGGTTGGGTATGAGGTAGCCGGAGACAAAGAGGTCTACCTCGCGCTTGAGGTTGGAAGAAACGTTGTTGAAGGCAACTACCTCGACCCTGCACCCCTTGTTCTGCAGGGCCTTTACCACCTGTATGAAGTCTCCGTCCCCTGTGGCAAGTATGACCTTGTCGAGTTTCTCGGACTGCAGAAGCGCATCCACGGCCATGTCCAGGTCTGCGTTGGCCTTGCCAAAACGGTTGCCTGTCTCGTCCACGTACCAGGCCACGACCTTCTCGATGACCTTGTAACCATAGTCGCGAAGCGTTGAGTGAAAATTGAAGGTCCGTTGCTTGTACTCCGAGTCTGTCCGGGCACGGTCGGCGTCGTATACAACATAGGCGTTGAGACGAACGGGCTCACCGCCGGCTCGGCAACAGAAGTCGCGAAGTACGTCAAAACGCATACCATAGCCGCCGTTACGCGTTATATTGGCCAGGTCTACGTAGAGCCCTACTCTTCTGCTCATATCGATTGACATCCTTTTCCCTCCTTGTATCTAAAGGGCATCTTTACGTTATCTTGATTGGAGCACAACCCAGGCCCCTGGCCAGAGACATGCCCTCAAATGTCGAGATTAGTGGTCTCCAGGGCGTGTTCCTGTATGAAGGCCCTTCTGGGCTCGACGCTGTCGCCCATGAGGCGGGTGAAGATGGTGTCTGCCTCCACGTCGTCCTCGATCTTTACCCTGAGAAGCACCCTTCGTTCCGGATCCATGGTGGTCTCCCAGAGTTGATCCGGGTTCATCTCTCCAAGGCCCTTGTAGCGCTGTATGGTGAGGCCTTTCTTGCCGTATTCGAGGATGCGTTCCGTGAGTTCGGTGAAGGTGGAGGCGTCTTCCTCGATGGAATCGCCGGAGATGTGGAAGGGGGGGGTGCCTGCTGACTCTATGGCCTTGAGGAGGCGCCTGAGTTCCCGCATCTCCTTGGAGGCGATGAGCGTGCCGTCAATGATGGTGTCTTTTGTGAGTCCGCCGCGGCGGACGCGGCAGATTATTATGTGGCCCGGTACTTCGGCGGGCGCGTCATGGACAGTACACCTGATGAGAGGGGGCGCCTCTTCCTTTTGTACGGAAGGCGCGTGGGAAAAGCCCTCTTCGAGCCTCCTTGCAAGCCCCCTTGCGGCCTTTTCCGTAGACAGGGCCCTTTCGTCGAGGTCTTGCATGGCAGAAAGGGCCTCTATTACACCGGTGTCGAGGCCGCGCTGGGACATGCGGGAGAGGATAGCGCCAAAGGCCGCGCCGCGCCTCAATAGTTTTATCAGGGCATCGCCCTGCAGTGCTGTCTTTCTACCGCTGGCCGTTACAGTGAGGCCCGTACGGGCGGACTCGAAGAGGTAGTCCTGGAGCGCGGCTTCGTCCTTCAGGTACTCTTCCTTCCTGCCCTTCTTTACCTTGAAGAGCGGAGGCTGGGCTATGTAGAGGTTACCGTTCTCGGCAAGGCTCCTCATCTGCCGGAAGAAGAAGGTAAGGAGCAGGGTGCGGATGTGAGAGCCGTCCACGTCCGCGTCGGTCATGATGATGATGCGGCTGTAGCGGAGTTTTTCGGGGTTGAAGTCAGCGCTGCCTATGCCGCAGCCAAGGGCTGTTATGATGGTCTTTATCTCTTCGTTGGAGAGGACCTTGTCGAAGCGGGCCTTCTCCACGTTGAGGATCTTTCCCTTTATGGGCAGGATGGCCTGGAATCGGCGATTTCGCCCCTGCTTTGCAGAGCCGCCTGCAGAGTCGCCCTCCACTATGAATATCTCGCTGAGAAGGGGGTTTGTCTCCTGGCAGTCGGCGAGTTTGCCCGGCAGGGTAGAAGACTCGAGGGCCCCCTTTCGCCTGATGATGTCACGGGCCTTCCTGGCGGCCTCTCTCGCACGGGCCCCTTCGAGGGCCTTTTTTATGATGCGCTTGGCAACAGAGGGGTTTTCTTCGAGAAAGGTGGAGAGTTTTTCATTCACAATGGTCTTTACATACCCCTCGACCTCGCTGTTGCCCAGTTTGGTCTTGGTCTGGCCCTCGAACTGCGGGTTGGGCAGTTTTACGCTTATGACGGCGGTAAGGCCTTCTCTTACGTCGTCGCCCTGGAGTGAGGTCTTGAGGAGGCCGGCGGAGGAGCCGTAACTGTTGAGTGTGCGTGTAAGGGCTGATTTCAGCCCCACTACGTGGGCACCGCCCTCTGTGGTGTTGATGTTGTTGGCATAGGAGTAGAGGGTCTCGGTGTAGGACTCGGACCACTGAAGTGCAAGTTCCACTATGATGCCTTCTCTCTCACCGTAGAAGTATATGACCTTGGGGTGTATGGGGGTGCGGGACTTGTTGAGGTACTCGACAAAACTCTTTATCCCGCCCTTGTACTGGAAGTCATGGGACTTGCCGGTGCGCTCGTCGTTTATGCGGATACGGATTCCGGCGTTGAGGAAGGCGAGTTCCCGTAGGCGGTGGCTGAGCGTGTCGAAACTGAACTCCCTTGTCTCGAAGATCTCGGCATCGGGCCTGAAGGTGATGGTAGTGCCCTGTTTCTTCGTCTCTCCCGTAACAGTGAGTTTTGTAACAGGCCGCCCACCCTCGTACCGCTGGCGGTATACCTTGCCGCCGCGGCGGATCTCCACCTCGAGGAACTCGGAGAGGAAGTTCACGACCGTTACGCCCACACCGTGGAGCCCGCCAGAGACCTTGTAGGCCTTGTTCTCGAACTTGCCCCCTGCGTGAAGTTCCGTGAGGACGACCTCGACGGTGGGGCGTTTTTTCTCGGGGTGCATCTTGACGGGTATGCCCCGGCCGTCGTCGGCTATGGTAATGGAGCCGTCCTCGTGAATGGTGACGTCGATATTCTTGCAGAAACCGGCAAGCGACTCGTCTATGGCGTTGTCCACCACTTCGTAGACGAGGTGGTGCAACCCCATGGTGCCGGTGGAGCCTATGTACATGGCGGGACGTTTTCTGACTGCCTCGAGCCCCCCCAGTACCTTGATGGATTTTTCGTCGTAGGCCGTGTTCTGCTCAGTGGCGCGCGCTTCAGTTCGAGAGGTGTTACTCACTGCAGGTCTTCCTTTCTCCGCATTCGGGTGTCTTTGTGCAACGGACCTTTAGCCCCGTTTAAAAACTTTATTTTTCAAATAGTTATGATATTTCAAGACCATACGATTCTACCATTTCAGGCCCTTTTTTACAATATAAAAAGTCCTCTCCCAGTGCCATAAACAAAGTACGGGCCAGAGCATTGCAGATATCCCCTCTTGCCCGTACTTCTGGAAGAAGGGGAGTTGTTCTTTTAGACCTGGAGGATCCCTTCCATAATGATTGGCGGCCCCGGCGCACCGTGGACCACGTCCTTCATAGCCCTCCACGGGGCCGCCGGAGGACAAAATTAAAAGGGGCCTCCCATGCGGGACGCCCGAGGCCTTTCGTGAAGTAGTATCCGCTTTCTTGGAAAACTGGGGTGGGCGAGGGGATTCGAACCCCCAACCCCCGGAGTCACAGTCCAGTGCTCTAACCGTTGAGCCACGCCCACCAGAGTCAAAACGTGTTCTTAATCGCTTCCAGCAATTAAATAAACTAACACAGTAGATTGCTGCCTGTCAATACCGCCAGGTCATGAAAGATGGGGCTACATCTTCTCTGGCGCCGATACGCCAAGGAGCGAGAGCCCGGTAGCCGTAACAGTGCGTACAGCCCGTAGAAGGAGGAGCCGTGCCTCTGTGAGGGCCCTTTCCTCGGTTACGACGCGGTTGCGGTTGTAATAGGAGTGGAATAGGCCGGCCAGTTCCATGAGATAGAAGGTGACCCTGTGCGGTTCGAGGCCCAGGGCGCTCTTTTCAATGACAACCTCGAAGTTCACGAGTTGCTTGATTATCTCTATCTCCTCCTCGAGGTCGAGACGCAGGAGGTCCTCTGGTGTGAACTCCTCTGGACAGGAGAAGCCCTTTTCTTCTGCAAAGGCGAAGATGCTCTGGATGCGCGCATGGCAGTACTGTACGTAAAAGACAGGGTTCTCGGGGGTCTCTTTCTTGGCGAGTTCGAGGTCAAAGTCCAGGTGCGCGTCGCTCCTTCTCGTGAGGAAGAAGAACCGGGCCGCGTCTGTGCCCACTTCGTCCATGACCTGGCGCAGCGTGACGAACTCGCCGGACCTCTTGCCCATGGCAACGGGCTCGCCTTCGCGCAGGAGTGCAACGAGTTGGATGAAGACTACCTTAAGGGCCTCGTCCCCCCTGCCCATGGCCTTTATGAAGGCACGAACACGCGCCTCGTAGCCGTGGTGGTCAGCGCCCCAGACGTTTATTATCTTCTTGAAGCCGCGGTCCAGTTTGTCGTTGTGATAGGCAATATCCGAGGCAAAGTAGGTGCGGGCCCCATCGGCCTTTATGAGCACGCGGTCCTTGTCGTCGCCAAAGTCCGTTGTCCTGAACCAGACGGCGCCGTCTTTTTCGTAGATAAGGCCGCGCTTCTTGAGTTCTTTCATGGCCTTTTCCACGAGGTGCCTCTCATAGAGGCTCTTCTCGCTGTACCAGACGTCGAACTCAACGTTGAAGTCTGCAAGGTCCCTTCTTATGCGGTCGAGAAGCGCTCCTGAGGCAAAGTCCTTGAAGAGCGCCACTGCTTCGTCCTCGTCCATATCGAGAAAGCCCTTACCATTTTTCTCGATGAACTCCCTGGCCACGTCCTTTATGTACTCGCCGTGGTACGAGTCCTCCGGCATCTCGATGGTCTCGCCGAGGGCCTCGCGGGCCCGGAGCCAGACAGACCTGCCAAGGACCTCTATCTGGCGGCCAACGTCGTTTATGTAGAACTCCCTCGTAACGTCATAGCCCGCCATCTTGAGGATCTTGCTGATGGCGTCGCCCACTGCAGCGCCCCTGCCATGGCCTATGTGAAGGGGGCCCGTGGGGTTGGCGCTTACGAACTCCACCTGGACCTTCTCGCCCATTCCGAGGTCGAGGCGCCCGTACTCAGGGCCCTTTTCTATTATTTCCTTGAGAAGCAAGGCCCAGCGCGATTTCTTGATGTGGATGTTAACAAAGCCAGGGGCCGCCACCTCGCACCGCTCCACTATCTCACTCTCAGCCACCTTTCTCGATATGGCCAGGGCAATGTCTCCGGGGTTTTTCCTGTGGCGTTTTCCCAGTTGCATGGCGATGTTCGTGGAGTAATCGCCAAAACCCTTCTGCCTAGGCCTCTCGATTATGGGGTCCGGCGCCTCTGTGAGGCCCTCGAACATGCCGGCCTCTATCATCTCCACAAGTGCCTCTTTTATCTTGCTCTTGAGCGTCTCAATCATTTTTTCTGACTATCTCCTTGTATTCCTCAGGCCTCCTGTCCTTCAGAAAGACCCATGACGACCTTGCCGCCGCTATGTCCGAGAGGTCGAGGTCCGCAAGTATGATACCCTCAGAACCCCCGCTCGGAGGCACGAGAAACTCGCCGTCCGGACGTACGCAGAAACTACGCCCGTAAAACTCCAGTTCACCGTCTACCCCAACCCTGTTCGCCCTGAATATGAATATGCCATTTGCATGGGCCGCGGCGCTCATGGCGCGTTCCCACTTCTTTCGCGAATGTAAGAAGGCCGAGGCCGTTGGCGCCAGGACCACCTCTGCACCCTTGAGCGCCAGGATGCGAAACCCCTCTGGAAAGAAGATGTCCCAGCATATCTGCACGCCTATTGTGGCAAAAGGGGTCTTGAAGATAGGAAAACCAAGGTCTCCGGGGCGGAAGTAGGTCTTTTCCTCCCAGAGAGGTATCTGGGGCACGTGCATCTTCCTGTATCTGCCGATTATGCCGCCATCCGGGCCCAGTACAAAGGCCGTGTTGAAGTGCCTCTCATCACCTTCAGGGCCTGTTCTCTCAAAGATGCTCGCTACGATGACGACCTTATGCCTCTCGGCAAGGCCCCTCAGCGTGCTAATCGTCTCGCCGTCCTCGGTCTCGGCGAGACCAAAAGATTCCTTGCTGACTCTGGCAGGGAACCACGTCCTGTTGAAGAGTTGCGGCAGGACAATGATCTTGGCCCCCTTCTCGGCTGCAAGGCCAATGAGAGAGGCAGACTTGCCGAGGTTCTCTCCAAGGCTGGCCTTCGAGGCCATCTGGACCCCGGCAATGGTCAGTTTCTTTTCCACTTACTGTATATTACCTGTTAGATGAGAGGAAAGGCCCGCAGAAGAGACCGAGGACCGCTTATCTGAACCTGTAAATGACCTCATTGCGGCCTATCATGCCCAGTTCCGTACGCGCTATCTCGCCGATGTATCTTCTGTTGTTCTTGAGGAGGGCGATCTTCTTCTCAATGTCTCGGTTCTCTCTCTCGAGGTCCCTGTTGGTGAGAACGATTGCGTCGCGCTGACCCTTGAGATTCATGAGGTCAAGAAGGCCCCTGTCTCCAAAGACGGCAAAGAGGGCTATGCCGAGGATGAGGGCGGCAAAGAGTTTGAGCCCGCGCCTCTTCCTCTCTGCCCGCAGAGGCTTCGCCACGCGTGTCCTGGACTTGGGGGCTTTTCTGCTCACTGCTATCATTTAACAGAAAGACCCCGAAAGGTCAAGACAATAGGCCCCTTCGGTTTCTTTCTTCCCACTATCCCTTAGGACCTGCGGCGAGCATGGTTTGAAATAATGGGTGTGATAAATAAATATATGGTTTAGTTGATGTTTTTTTTATAAAACTCCATTGACAGCATACCCCCATTTATGTTATAGTCCTTGCTAAAGTTCATCAAATGTTTTACTCCTCCCCGCTTCTCTCAAAAGGTGCTATGATCGTGACTACCGATTCCATGAAGAAACTGGAATGCGCCCGATGCCATAACCCTTTCTACACTGCCTCTGACGAGGACAACATGCCTTGTCCTTACTGCGGCTTTGCCGCTGGCAACAGCCATAGCGAGAGACGTAGTAGAGAAAGAGACCTGGAGCACAGGGCCTGCGAACTCCAGAAGGGCGAGACACGGGTTCCTGTGCGCCTCACCGACCTCTCCAAGGGCGGCGTTGGTATCAGGATGAAGGGCTACCTCCCCTTTGAAGAAGACGATGCCGTCAAGGTCGTTATCCAAGAACTAAACATGGAACGAGACGCCCGTATCGTCTGGGCCAAGAAAGTCTACGGCATCTCCAAGGCCGGGCTCTGCTTCATCTGAAGGGGGCCGGAGGGGGTGCTAGGGGGACCGGAGGCGGCTAGAAGGCGGCTAGGGGGCCGAAGGTGGGGCTAGAAGGTGGCTAGAAGGGGGCTTTTAGGGGGCAGGAAGCGAGGGGCCTTATTATCCTGGGGATGCGGGCATTGGGGGAGGGGGCCGTGGACCGGGGCAGGGGGTCATGGCTGAGGTGGCCGTGGACCGGGGCAGGGGCCTGGAGCCGTGACGGGGGCCGGGGGTTGTTTGCCAGGGGCTGGGGCGAGGCCGGGGGCGGAGAGGGGACGCAATGGCTTTAAGATCTCTTAACGCATCCAGGTAGAGAGAAATCACAATCATCAAACCGATGGGCTCCGTATATAGCGGGGCTTTTTTTTGCGCCGCGTTAATGGGCACATAACTCTTGACGCGGCAGGTTCAGTGCTATAACATCCTATGGTTACGTCAAGAGGGAAACCTGCTTCCATACGGGGCACGGGGCGTTGCTAAAAGCCCTTGTGACTCGCTCAACTCCGATGACCTGGCCTTCCTTGGGCAGGCGGAGTTGCAGAAGTTCCATTGTGGCTCGCCCAATCCTGGTTTTCTTTGCTCCACTTTCTTTTTTCCAAAAGAAAGTGGAAGGTCTTTTCATGGAGTCTTGAGATCATGTCATCCAGGCAGAGCGGCTCTGCCGCCGGTCTATTCAGTTATCAGGGTTTAAGGGATTTTGTCAGCACTGGTGTAGTCACTTCTTCTGGTGCGCCCATCTCAGAGGCCCAGGTTCAGCCAGCGAGTATAGATCTCCGACTGGGTTCCACTGCCTATCGCCTTGTCTCGAGTTTTCTACCGGAGCGGCAGACCATAGCCGAGCGCCTTGGTGAGAAGGACAACTATGGCACAGGCCTTGTAATGTACGAGGTGGATATCTCAGAAGGCGGCATACTGGAAAAGGGGCATGTCTATCTCATACCACTGCTCGAAGGACTGGACCTTCCGCCTGGGGTCTCTGGCAGGGCCAACCCAAAGAGCACCACTGGAAGGCTCGATATATTCGCCCGCGTCCTTAGCGACTGCAACCCTCGTTTTGATGACATTGCCCCAGGCTACAAGGGAGGGCTCTACCTCGAGATCCTCCCGCGTTCCTTTGCCATCAGGGTAAGAGAAGGCCTCAGCCTTGTTCAACTCCGCCTCATGGATGGAGACGCCGTAGTGGACGATAGTGAACTCCGCGAACTCCACAAGGACGTGGGGCTCCTTTATTCCGGCGACGGTGATGGCCGTGCCGGCCAGGTGAGCATATCCCGCGGTATATTCATGAGCGTAGACCTCTCTGGCGAGTCCATGGACGGCGTCATTGGGTACAAGTCGCGAAAGAACAGCCACGTAGTTGACCTGACGAAGAGAGATTATTACAATATAAGCGACTTCTGGGAGCCCGTGAGGGCAGAGGGTGATGGAACGCTCATACTCGAGCCCGAGGAGTTTTATATACTCTCTTCGCGCGAGAAGATACGCATACCAACGGGCTATGCCGCCGAGATGGCGGCCTATGAAGCAGGCTCTGGCGAACTGCGTACTCATTACGCCGGTTTTTTCGACCCCGGCTTTGGTTATGGTGCAGAGGGCGAGGTCCTTGGCACAAAGGCGGTTTTAGAGGTTCGGGCCCACGACGTGCCCTTCATGATTACCCATGGACAGACCTTCTGCAAACTTGTCTATGAGAGACTGAAGGACGTACCCGAGAAGACCTATGGGCCGAAGATAGGCTCTTCGTACCAGTTCCAGGGTATAACGCTCAGTAAGCAGTTCAGGAAGGGCTGAGGTTCGCCACCACTTTCTACGGGCGTGCTCACCCCCCCTTTTCTGTGTACGATGGCAGAGCGGGCGGTCCGCGGCCTTTCTTTTTGTTGGGCCTTCCCAGGAGGGCCCATAAGAGGTTTGCTTGAGTAGACGAAAAAAGAGAGATACGAGGACGCCGCACCGTGCCGCACGCGGGGCAGGGCCCAGAAGAGGCATACGCCAGGAGGCCCTGGGCATAGTCCTCATGGCCCTTGCCATATACGTCGGAGTCTCTCTCTACCCCACTGCCGGTGACGTAGCCAACCGCGGAGGCATGGTGGGAGATCTTCTCTCGTGGGGGCTCCTCACCACCATAGGCTACACTTCCTACACATTCCCCTTCTTTCTCGGCCTCCTCTCAGTGAGGTTCCTTCTGCGCCGTGTCGTACGCGTGGGCGCAGTAGCGCCCCTTGGTTTCATTGTACTTGTGCCTGCGCTCTCGGCGCTCTCGAGGGTGGTCTTCAGCGTGCCCGAGTCGGGCGGGCTGATAGGCGATCGCATCGCAGACCTTCTTCTCTCATACATCGGAACAGGCGGCGCTCTCATAGCACTCATTACGACGGTCCTCGTAACAGTCCTTGCCATTACGGGCATGTCCTTCATACAGATGATATTTCATGGCCTCGGTGCTGTAGTCGGCTTTGTGGGCAGAATAGAAGACTCTGCAAGGAAAAGACTCCGCCAGCGCTCGGCGCGAAGGGCCGCGGCCCTGAAAGAAAAAAAGGCCAGGGAAAAGAAGGCAAGGAAAGAGGAAAAACCCTCTGCAACTCCTCTCTTCCAGCCTGCCGAGCCTCCTATAATACGAGAAGAGACAAGAAAAGAAGAAACCCCGGCAGTGGCTGCTGCCTCCAGCGAGGCCGCAAAGGCCGAGGCAGATGAGCCGCTCGAGTTCACCCCGCCAAAGGGCGACTTCAGGCTTCCAGGCCCTGAACTCCTCGATGCACTTGCAGGGGGCGATGGGGGAGTGGACCGCGATGGAATAATAGAGCGCTCGCGCGTACTTACGCAGAAACTCGCTGATTTCGGCATAAATGGCAAGGTCCTCGAGGTAAGGCCCGGACCTGTTGTCACCATGTACGAGTTCGAACCAGCCCCTGGCGTCAAGGTGAACAGGATACTGAACCTCTCCAATGACCTGGCCCTTGCCATGAAGGCCCTCACCGTAAGGATAATAGCACCCATACCCGGAAAGGCCGTCGTCGGAATAGAAGTACCCAACTCGGAGAGAAACAGGATATTCTTTCGCGAGATCATAGAGTGCGACGAGTTCAGAAAATCGAGGTCATGCCTCAGTCTGGCACTTGGAAAGGACATCGCTGGTAAGCCCTTTGTGCAGGACCTGGCCAGGATGCCTCACCTCCTCATAGCCGGGGCCACGGGCGCTGGCAAGTCCGTTGCCGTCAACTCCATGATATCGAGCATACTATACAAGGCCACGCCCGATGACGTGCGTTTCCTCATGATAGACCCCAAGATGCTCGAACTCACGGCCTACGCCGGAATACCGCACCTCATAACGCCAGTTATCACCAACCCCAAGAAGGCCGCCTCTGCGCTCAAGAGCATTGTCGCCGAGATGACTCGTCGATACCGGCTAATGACCGCCAAGGGCGCCAAGAACATCGATATGTACAACCATATCCTCCATAAGGAGGGTCTCGATGAAAAGACCGGCGGAGAACACCAGCGCCTGCCCTATATAGTGGTCGTAATTGACGAACTCGCAGACCTCATGATGACCTCTGGCAAGGATGTGGAAGAGAGCCTGGTGCGCCTCTCTCAGATGGCCAGGGCCTCGGGAATACACCTCATAGTTGCAACGCAGAGGCCCTCGGTGGACGTTGTCACGGGCCTCATCAAGACCAACTTCCCGGCGCGCATTGCCTTTCAACTCCCAACACGCACGGACTCGCGTACAATCCTCGATGCCGCGGGCGCAGAGACCCTCCTCGGCCAGGGCGACATGCTATTTCTGCCGCCCAATTCCTCGCGCCTCAGGAGGGTGCACGGGGCCTTTATCTCGGAGAAAGAGATAAAAAACCTCGGTGAGTTCTGGAAAAACCAGGCCCAGCCTGCTTATGACGAGAACCTCATAAAGGAGTACGAAGCCGCAGAAGAGGCAGAGGGCGACGAGGACCTCGGCGAGGAGTTCATGCGGCGCTACCGCGAGGCCGTGGAACTGGCCTCCAAGATGGACATGCTCTCTACGTCATACCTCCAGCGAAGGTTCAGAATAGGGTATAACACGGCGGCAAGACTCATAGAAAAGATGGAAAAGGACGGCATAGTGGGCCCTCCGCAGGGAAGCCGGCCAAGAGAAGTCCTGAAGAAGACCTCCTGAGCCAAGTCTGGCCGACTCGGGCCTCTGCCCCTCATGGAGGCGCCGCCATTTGCGGCAAGGGGGCAAGGGACGGACTCTTAAGTAAAGTCTGATTAATTCAGACTTTACTGCGGCCCAGGGATGGGCCGCCATTTTCAGGACTGATAAGCCCTTGAAAATGTGAGGGAAAGAAAAACCGCGCTTTTTCTTTCCTGTCTCTGAATGATTCAGGGATGAATTATGCAGAGGTTCCTTAAGATATTCCCTGCTAGATATGGGTAAGAAAGGGCGAGGGGACCGGGGGAAGGGGGGGGGAGATGGGTCCTGCTGGAAGAAGAAAGGGAAGGGAAATAAGCGGCCTTTGGACGCAGATTGAAAGACCTTGGACCATTTACAAGGCCATGAAGGCCAGGAGCGCAACTCCGAGGGCCACCCTGTATATGACAAAGGGCGTCATCGAGGCACGCGTAATGAACCTCAAGAAAAGGTGTATGACGAGGTAAGCCGAGACAAAGGCCACCAGAAAACCCGCCATAAGGGGCCCCCAGGGTGTGTCCAGCCCTGCCTTCAGGAGTTTGAGCCCCTCCATGGACCCTGCGAGCCCTCCGACAATTATGGAGAGAAGAAATGAAAACCTCGCCGAGGCCTCTCTCGTAAGACCCGTAAAGAGCCCTGCCGTTATGGTGATGCCGGACCTGCTCGTACCCGGCACAAGGGCTATGGCCTGAGCAAGGCCTATGAATGCCACTGCCCCCCAGCCCATGACCCCTATCCCGCGCCTGCCTGGGCGCCTGTCCGCGATATAGAGGACAATACCCCAGACAATGGAAGACAGGGCTACTACTGGTATGGTCCTCAGCCTCCCTGCCACCAGGTCATGGCCAAGGAACCCGGCCAGCCCGACTGGTATGGTGCCGAGTATTATCATCCAGGCAAGCCTTCCGCCTGCGTTCAGATCAATGTCATGTCTACTCTTCAGGCCCCTGACCATAGCCCGCCTGCCCTGCGGCAGAAACCCACGGATAAAACCAGCAACAATTACCGCAAGATCGCGTCTGAAGTAGATGACCACTGCGAGCCAGGTGGCCGTATTCAGTGCAACGTCAAAGGCAAGGCCCTGGTCAGGCCAGTCCGTGAGACGGGGCAGGAGTATGAGATGGGCCGTGGACGAGATGGGAAGAAACTCCGTAAGGCCCTGTACGAGGGCAAGTACCACGGCATGGAAGATATTCATCTATTCTGGGTCTCCCTTCTCTGTAGCGGCTCAGAGTCCTTCAGGCAAGGTTCAGGGGGAGGCTGGAGGGGCTTTCGTTCATAGCCTTGAGGACCGCCTCTGCATACCCTTGCTCAACAGCAAGGCCGAGTTGCTCTGCACGCCTCGCAGCCTCTCTCGCCATCTTCCTGCCCTCGCGGGGGGCATCGGAAAAAACCATCTCGGCCCGTGATATAAGGCAGTAGAGGAGCCCTCGCCTGTCGCCGGTCTCACGAAAGAGGCCTTCGGCCTCGGTAAATGCCCTCATGGCGAGTTTGGGCCTGCCGAGCATCTGCCTGCTCGTACCAAGCCCCCAGAGCGTGTAGGCGTAACTCACCCTGTCGCCCATCTTCCGGTAAAGGGAAGAGGCCCGCCTGAAGAGCGCCAGCGACTGGCTGAACCTGCCGCGCATCCTCAGCGCATTGGCCATGCCGCAGTAGGAATAGGCCCTGCCAAAGGTATCGCCAAGGGCGTTAAAAATGGTATTGGCCTTCTTGTAATATCTGTACGAGGACTTTATGTCTCCCATGACGCGGGAGGCCCCGCCAAGGCCTGTGAGCGCGAAGGCTACGCCACGGCGGTCTCTCATGGCGGCGTACATTCTCCTTGCCTCGGAAAAGTCCTTTATGGCGCCGCGCAGGTCTCCCTTTAGCCTCCTTGCACCGCCTCGCGCCCAGAGCGTGAAGGCAACGGCAGGTCTGTCGTCCCTGCCGCGGTAAGATCTGAGCGCACCGTTGAAGACCTTCATGGCTTCTTCCAGCCGTCCTGTAGCGCGCCAACAGAGCCCTTGCCCAACGAGGGCGTCGCGTGCACCACATGCATCACCGAGAGTCTTTGAAATCTTCTCAGCCTCTCTATAGCCGCGGGCGCTCTTTCCAAAGTCTCCAGTGAGGCGCAGGCAATCGCCCATGGCATAGGCGCACTCTCGCCTCAGGGCAGGGTCGCGTCGAGCAAGCTCCTTTGCCTCTTCGTAGAGCCTGGCGGCTTCTCCATACCTTGACTTTGCACGTTCTCTATCGGCAAGTTCAATAAGAGCGATTGCCTCTTCCATACCAGAGGAGGCGGGCTTTACGCCCCTTTTGATGCCGCCCTTTGGACTCGCCTTGCCGCCCTTCTTTGGGCCTGCCTTTACTCCCACTATGCGCCGGCCTCCTCCAGACCCTCGTCCCGGTGAAGAAGGGGAAAACCGAGAGATTCTCTCGTCTTCAGATATCCTGCGGCGCACCGCCTCGCGAGGTTTCTTATCCTGCCTATATATGCCGTCCTCTCGGCAACGCTTATGGCGCCCCTGGCATCGAGGAGGTTGAAGGTGTGGGAACACTTGAGGCAGAGGTCATAGGCCGGGAGCACGAGTTCCTCGTCGAGGAGCCTCGCACACTCTTTCTCATACATGTTGAAGAGTTCGAAGAGCATCTCCTTGTCCGCGCCTTCGAAGTTGTACCGCGAGTACTCTATCTCGCCGGTGAGGTGTATGTCGCCATAATCGATGTCCTTGTTCCATTTTAGCGCAAAGACATTGTCCACGTTCTGCAGAAACATGGCTATGCGCTCTATACCATAGGTGATCTCACCAGGTACGGGCGAGAGGTCTATGCCTCCGGCCTGCTGAAAGTAGGTGAACTGCGTGATCTCCATGCCGTCGAGCCAGACCTCCCAGCCAAGGCCCCAGGCCCCCAGCGTTGGAGACTCCCAGTCGTCCTCCACGAACCTTATGTCATGCTCCAGGGGGTTGATGCCAAGGGCACGGAGGCTCGCAAGATATATGTCCTGTATGTCCTTGGGTGAGGGTTTCAGGATTACCTGGAACTGGTAATAATGCTGGAGCCTGTTGGGGTTCTCGCCATATCGCCCGTCCGTGGGGCGTCTCGAGGGCTGGACATAGGCGGCCTTCCATGGCTCTGGCCCGAGTACCCTCAGAAAGGTGTCGGGGTGGAAGGTCCCGGCCCCCATCTCCATGTCATAGGGTTGCTTGAGAAGACAGCCCTTTGCGGCCCAGAACTTCTGCAGGTTCATCACAAGGTCCTGAATGTACATCATGGCGCGTTTACCTCTCTTCTTTTGTCAGGGCCGAAAGTCACCTCCATACCTGCCCACGGCCCCCCTTGGTAGACCCTCCTGGCCCTCATGATACCACTGCCTGGAGGTTTTTCATCTGTTCCATGAAGGCCCTGGTCTTGAGACCATGGCCGAGTCTTGCTCTTATGAAGCCGTCGAGGAGGGGTCCGGCCTCCCTGAGAAAGAAGGGCCCGGGCCTCAGCCTCTTGAGATTTCCCCTCTTCATCCTCGCCACCGCCTGTATGAACTTCGCCGTACCAGGGCTGATGCTCGATGTGGCGGGGTCGATCTCGGCGCAGGCATGGCAGAGTATGCCGCCCTTCACGCTATTGAAGACGAGTCGCCCTCCTGTCCCGGGGCCGGCAAGGCCGGTACCACAGGAGACACACCCGTCAAAGTCTGGCATGTAGCCGAGGAGGGAGAGCAACTTTACTTCGAAGAAACGCGGTAAGAGCGAGGTATCTCCGCCATCGGCCATGAGGTCCATGAAGCCCCTCAGGAGTTCGAACACGCCCGCCTGCCTCATGCCGGGCCTCGTAAAGGCGCCGGTGAGTTCGAGGAGGTAACAGGCCACTGCAAACCTCTCGATATCGTCACGCAGCCCGGCAAAGTCCTCCACAAGGGCCGCGTCGTCTATGCGTACGAGTTCGCTCTTCTCGGAGTAATGAAAAAAGATCCTCAGGTGCGTTCCCGGCTCGAGCCTCCCAACGAAGCGGCGCCTGCTCCTTCGTGCACCCTTTGCAATGCCCTTGAGTTTGCCATGGTCCCTTGTGCAGAATGAGAGGAGGCGGTCCGACTCGCCAAGGTCAAAGGACTCGAGAAGTATGCCCTCTGTCTCGTAATGCCCTCTTTTCATAGTAGTCCCGTCTTTATGAATATGGTGGCAAGACCGAGAAAACTGAAGAACCCGCCTATGTCCGTACACGTGGTGACGAATATTCCTGCCGAGATGGCCGGGTCTACCTTGAACCACTTCAGAAGAAGGGGTATGCAGGCCCCGGTGAACCCGGCTATGACGAGGTTGGATATCATGGCAAGGAAGATGAGGAGCCCTACTGCCGGTCCAGCGCCGAGGATATAGGCTATGACCGCGGCACCTGCGCCTATGAGAAGGCCGTTCATGAAGCCTACGGCAACTTCCTTGAGGAGTATCTTCCTCGTGTCCTTGAATTCCAGTTCGCCAAGGGCAAGGCTCCTGACCAGCACGGTGATGGTCTGTGTGCCGGCATTGCCGCCCATGCCGGCAACAATGGGCATGAGTACGGCGAGTATGACGAGTTTCTCTATGGTGCCCTCAAAGACCTTTACCACAGATGCCGCGAGGAAGGCGGTTCCCAGGTTCACTACGAGCCAGGGGGCGCGCATCTTGATGGAGCGGCCCGGAGGGTCGGTAATCCGCTCCTCTTTATTGAGGCCGGCCATGCGGTAGAAGTCCTCGAATATCTCTTCCTCGATGACGTCCACCACGTCATCGACGGTGATACGGCCCACGAGGACCCCTTCGTTGTCCACGACAGGAAGGGACAAGAGGTCGTAACGCTCGAAGAGCCTTGCCACCTCTTCCTGGTCCACGTCTGTGGTGACCTTTATGGGGTCCTTGTCCATGATGCGCGAGATGCGCACATTGGGCGGGCTCACGATGAGCCTTGCCACAGGGATGACGCCCGTGAGACGGCCGCGCCTGTCCACGACGAATATGTTGGAGATGTTCTCAATACCCGCGCTCTTCTTTCGTATCTCCTCGATGCCCTCCTGTACCGTGGCATCCCCGGATACGGCCACAAGTTCGGCCTGCATCTTGCCGCCGGCCGTGTCCTCGGGGTACTCGAGGAGCCTCTCCACCTCCCTGGCCTCTTCCACGTCTATGCCCTCGAGAACCTGCCTTGCGTCCTCCTCAGGGAGTTCGGAGATGATATCGGCCGCATCATCAGACTCCATCTCTTCCACCACCTCTATGAGGCGCTCGGGCCTTATGGAATCGAGGAGTTTCTGCCTCTGGCCCTCGTCCAGTTCGAGGAGGACCTCCGAGGCAACTACGTTGGTGAGGAGTTTGAAGAGTTCCATTGCCTCGCGGTCGTCGAGGCCCTTGAAGAGGCGCCCTACGTCCGAGGCATGGAGTTCATCGACGAGTTTCTTGATGGCCTCTGTCTTCCGGGCCCCGAGAAGGTCCTTTATCTCCTCTATCTGGGTCTTCTTTATCTCAGTATTCATGGGTTGGTATCTGTGAAAAGGTCCTATTCAGGGTCAGGGCCCGTGGCGGCACCGGGAACATTGATTACCCTATTTCTTCTCTGGCAGGGCGGGCAGGCGACCTCGTACCACTGTGAGGGGGCGCATGGCCTTGATTATTATAGAGTAAATTTTAAAAAATTAACACAGAGAAAAGAGGCAAGTCAAGGATAGAGGGGTAGAAATTGGTGAGTATGACCAGGCTAATGCCGGGCGGCTCATTACCTTACAACGAGTAGAGGGCCATCCACTGCACGGATTACGTACTCTGCGGTGCTCCCGAGCACGAGTTCAACTACGCGGGACCTGTGCGTTGCTCCCAGGAACAGCATGTCATGGCCCGCCTCCTTGTAGTACTTGACTATCTCAAGCGGAGGCTCGCCCTTGAGTTCCTTGAAGGAGCCCTTGATGTCATAGGACTTGAGGTAATCCATGGCGTCCACGAGGTGTGCGTCGGCCACGCCAGAGGGACCAACAGAGGCGACGGTGAGCATCTTGCCGGTAACGCGGGCGAACTCCGCGGCTATGCGCATGGCGTCGTTGGCATTGTCGCTGCCATCGTATACGAGGAGGGGCTTCTTTACGTGGGAGAACTCTTTCGGGGCAAGAAAGACCGGCGTGGCGCTCCTTCTTACCACTCCCTCGGCAACAGACCCCAGAAGGCCGGTCTCAAAGTCCTCGGTGTCGCCCTTTCGCCCCATTACGACGAGGTCGGCAAGTTTGGCGGCCTTGCATATCTCCTTGGCCACGAGGCCCGTGGTCATTATGGTCTCTGCCTCCATGGAGGCCTTCTTGCACCTTTCACGGAACCCTTCGAGCACCGCGCGGCCACGTTCCTCGAGGGCAGAACGCATCTTGTCCGAGAAATTCACAAAGGGCTCGATGCCCATGGAGGCCGAGAGGTCATAGAAAAACGGACCCTCAAGGAGTATGGTATCCACTACGAAGAGCCCCTTGAGCCGTGACCCGAACCTCTCTGCGAGCCAGACCGCGTACTCTGCGGCAACGCCGCTGTTTCCTGACCCATCCTGGGCCACGAGAATATTCTTTATCATAACAGTACCGGCCTCGCGCTTGGGAGTGCGGCTACCTCCACACCGTCGTCCTTGACCATCACCTTGAAGACATCGCCTTCCTTCCACTTCAGCGTGATGGGCACCTTCACCTTCTCGTCAATGTGTCTCTTGAGGAACCTTGCGCCGTACTTCTTGCTGTAGCCGGAGTCCACGAGGGCCTCTACTGCGGCATCGTCCACAGAGAGGTCCTTTCCGAACTCGCGGAGACTATCCCTTATCCTGTCAAGGTAACGGAGAGAGAGTTCGTGCACCTCCTCGCGCGTAAGCGGCGTAAAGACGATTATGTCGTCGATGCGGTTCAGGAACTCGGGGCTGAAGACGGACTCGAGGTCCTTCATGATGTCCTTCTTCAGGGCCTTTACGCTCTGGCCCTCGGGCATGAAACCCAGGGGGCGGACGTATTTCTTGAAGATCTCGGCGCCGATGTTGCTCGTCATGATGATGACCGTGTCGCTGAAGTAGACCCTTCTGCCGCGCCCGTCGGTGAGCCAGCCCTCGTCGAAGACCTGTAGAAAGAGATTGAGCACATAGGGGTGGGCCTTCTCCACTTCGTCGAGGAGTACGACGGAGTAGGGGTTCTCGCGCACCGGGTTGGTAAGGAGGCCGCCTCGTTCGGAGCCCACGATCCCGCGGGGCATGCCAAGGAGTTTGTCCACGGCAAGCCCTCCGTCCTTGTACTCGCTCATATCGAGGCGTATCATCTTCTTCTCGTCGCCGAAGAGAAACTCGGCAAGAGAGCGCGCAAGTTCTGTCTTTCCAACGCCCGTGGGGCCGAGAAAGAGCAGGACGCCGTCAGGCCTTGCGTAATTTTCCTTTAACGGGCCCTTGTTGAGGCGAAGCCTCCGTGCAAGGGCCTCTATTGCCTCGCGCTGGCCAACGAGGCGCTTGGATAGTTCGCGCTCCATGAACTTGAAGCGATCGGTAGTGTCTCTGAAGATCATGTCTTCAGGGATCTTCGTCTCCTGGGAGATGACCTCTATGACGTCCGAGGCAGTTACGGGCTCGCCGGGCCTGCCGATCTCTACCTTTACGCAGGCCGTGTCCAGCCAGCCGATTACCTTGTCAGGCATCTTGAGGCTCCTCATGTACCTCTTGCTCATATCCAAGGCCGTCTCCACGGCAGACTCGTCTATGGTGACGGAGTAGTTCTTCTCGAGCCTCTGCCTTATGCCGTAGAGTATCTTTCGCGTCTCCTCCACGCTGGGTTCCTCCACGTTCACGAGGCGGAAACGCCGTGCAAGGGCCTCGTCCTCTGCGATGAATTCCTTGTACTCAGAGAGCGTGGTGGCGCCTATTATCTGGACCTCGCCACGGGCGAGGGTGGACTTCAGGATATTGGCCGCATCCGAGGGCACTCCCATGGCGCTTCCCGCGCCGATGAGGGTGTGGGCCTCGTCCACGAAGAAGATGATGTTCTTTCTCTCCTTTATCTCCTTTATGATCTTCTCTATCCTGTCCTCGAACATCCCCCTGAAGATCGTCCCGGCCACGATGGAGTTCATCTGTATGTTCACGATGTGCTTGTCGCGGAGCCTCTTGGGCACGCTCTCAGGGGCGAGTTCTATGCGCCGCGCAAGCCCCTCCACCACGGCCGTCTTTCCAACGCCAGGCTCGCCCACCACCATGACAGAGTTGGAGCGCTCCACGTGGCAGAGTATCTCTATTACCTGGTCGATCTCCTTTTCGCGGCCAATGATGGGCGGGAGTTTGTCCAGGCGGGCGAGTTTGTTGAGGTTCACGGCAAAGTGCTTGAGGTTTGGCGGGAGTTCGTACTTCTTGAGGAGTTCTTCCTTGAGTTCTTCCTTGCTCCGCACCTTGACTGAGATACGGCGCATGACATAATCTCGGTCGAGACCGAAACTCCTGAAGACCTTTGCCGGGAGGCTGTTGTTTTCCTGGAAGATGGCTATGAAGAGGTCTGTGGGACTGATTTCTTCCCTGCCCCAGCGGTAGGCCTCTTCTCTTGCTATCCTGAAGACGTTCTTCGTGGCAGGCGGTATCTTGATGCCAAAGCCTATGTACTGGCTCGTGACATTGAGGTGTTCGTTGAGGAAACTGATGACATGACCGGCGTCGAGGTTGAGGTCTTCCATGACCTCCCTGAAAAAGGCCTTTTCAACGCGTGAGAAGGCCAGGAAGAGGTGCTCCACGCCGAGGTAGTAGTGTTCGCGTTTCTTGCTCTCCTCGAGGGCGAGATCAAGAACCCTCTCGGCCTTGGCAGAGAGTTTTTCCCTTAGGTTGTCGATCTCTGTCATCTCAACACCTTTACGGGTTAAGGGGCCGGAAGCATGGCCTTCTGCACCCATGTGTCCAATGGCCGGCCCCTGCTGTAAGACCCCTGCGGCCAAACCATGGAGGCGGATGTCCACGGCCTCATCCTCTTGCAGAGGGCCCCTGTACATATCAGGGGCCGCGACTGCTTCAGATATTATAGCGTAAAAGAGAAAAAAAATCCCTTATTTTTTACCAGAGGCCCTTTCTGGGGTCCATGGGGTTGAGTCTGTCGAACTCTTCTACAAGTTCCCTTGACCTCCTCTCTATCTTCCTGGGCAGGGCTATCTTTATCTCGCAGTACTGGTCTCCGCGTGGTGTACCGCGGCGTCCTGGCACGCCTTTTCCCCTAAGTCTGAGTTTCTGCCCGCCATGAGTGCCCGGAGGTATCTTTATGCGCGCAGGGCCCATTATGGTGGGCACCTCTATCTCTGCGCCAAGGAGTGCCTCTCTAAGGGTGACGGGCACGGTTATGTATATGTCATTGCCCTTTCGCCTGAAGTAGGGGTGGGGGCTCACGGATGTTACTATGTAGAGGTCTCCGGCAGGGCCGCCGTCATATCCCTCGTGCCCCTTTCCGGCCACCCTCACACGGGCGCCGTCCTGGATGCCCGGGGGTATCTTTATGGTTATCTTCTCAGGGCCCGTGCGCCTCGTGACAGTCACCTTTACCTCAGTGCCGCGTGCGGCCTGAAGAAAGTCGAGGGAGAGTCTGTACTCGAGGTCCTCTCCCCTTCGGGGGCCGCGCCTGCCTCCCATGCCGAAGATCTCGCCAAAGATATCCTCGAACCCGCCTGGCACACGCCCACCAAGGTCGCCAAAGCCTCCAAAGCCGCCTCCGCCGCCAAAGCCTCCAAAGCCGCCAGGGGGCCACTGTCCGGCCCCGGGGCCGCCCTCGCCAAAGGAGACCCGGCCCGTAAGGTCGTACTCTTCCTTTTTCTTGGGGTCGCCGAGCACTGAGTAGGCCTCGTTTATCTCCTTGAACTTCTTCTCCATCTCCTTGTCACCGGGGTGGAGGTCGGGGTGGTATTTTCGCGCAAGGCTCCTGTAGGCCTTCTTTATCTCATCGGCTGTAGCGCTTCTTGGCACACCGAGAATCTCGTAATAATCCTTTGTTGCCATAAGGACGTACTTTACCTCGCAGACAGGTTGTTATGAACTCAGAAAAACTCAAGGGGGGCAAGGCGGCCTTAAGCAGCACTTTACCCCCCTTGATGGGGAAAGATATCACCTTATGGGAGAAAAAACAAGTTTACTTGGCGGCGCTCTCTCCGCCCTCGTCAACGACCTCGGCGTCCACGACATCGCCCTCGGCCTTTTCGCCTTCACCGGCCCCGGGTGTGGCCCCTGCCTGCTGGGCAGTGGCCTCTTTATACAGGAGTTCGGCCAGTTTGTGTGATGAGGCCGTTATCTTCTCCATGGCCGCCTTCATCTCCTCTGCGGACTTGTCGCCCTCGAGGGTCTTCTTGCCCTCGGCAATGGCGTCTTCCACGGCCTTGACCTCTGCCTCTGGGATCTTGTCCTTGTTCTCCTTGAGAAGTTTTTCCGTGGAGTACACGAGGCTGTCGAGTTGGTTGCGTATTTCTATGCGCTCCTTGCGCTTCTTGTCCTCCTCGGCATGGGCCTCGGCCTCCTTGACCTTGGCCTCCACCTCTTCTTTCGAAAGGCCGCTCGAAGCGGTGATGGTGATGTTCTGTTGCTTGCCCGTGGCCTTGTCAACGGCAGTGACGTTGAGTATGCCGTTGGCGTCTATGTCAAAGGTGACCTCTATCTGCGGCACCCCCCTTGGCGCCGGCGGTATCCCCACGAGGTGGAACCTTCCAAGCGACCTGTTGTCCGCGGCCATCTGCCTCTCGCCTTGCAGGACGTGTATCTCCACCTGGGTCTGGTTGTCCGCGGCTGTGGTGAATACCTCCTTTTTCTTCGTGGGTATGGTGGTGTTACGCGGTATGAGCGTTGTCATCACTCCGCCGAGGGTCTCGAGGCCGAGGCTGAGGGGCGTTACGTCCAGGAGGACCACGTCCTTTACGTCACCGGCGAGCACTCCGCCCTGTATGGCCGCGCCAATGGCCACGACCTCGTCGGGGTTCACGCCCTTGTGGGGTTCCTTGCCGAAGAAGTTCTTGACGAACTCTGTGATGGCGGGCATGCGCGTCATGCCGCCTACGAGTATGACTTCGTCTATGTCCGAGGCCTTGAGGCCCGCGTCCTTGAGGGCCGCCTCGCAGGGGGCCTGGCTGCGCTTTACGAGGTCTTCGACGAGTTGCTCGAGTTTGGCGCGCGATAGCCTCATCACGAGGTGCTTGGGCCCAGAGGAGTCTGCAGTGATGAAGGGCAGGTTTATCTCTGTCTCGGCCACGCTCGAGAGTTCTATCTTGGCCTTCTCGGCGGCCTCCTTGAGCCTCTGGAGCGCCATCTTGTCCTTGGTGAGGTCCACGCCCTGGTCTTTCTTGAACTCCTCGGCAAGCCAGTCTATTATGCGCTGGTCGAAGTTGTCGCCGCCGAGGTGTGTGTCGCCATTTGTGGACTTGACCTCGAAGACGCCATCGCCCACCTCGAGGATGGATACGTCGAAGGTGCCGCCGCCAAAGTCGTAGACCACTATCTTCTCTTCCTTTTTCTTGTCCATGCCATAGGCAAGGGACGATGCCGTGGGCTCGTTTATGATCCTCTTTACCTCGAGGCCGGCTATCTGGCCGGCGTCTTTCGTGGCCTGGCGCTGTGCGTCATTGAAGTATGCGGGCACTGTGATGACGGCCTCGGTAACGGCCTCGCCGAGGTATGCCTCGGCGGCCCTCTTGAGTTTCTGCAGTATTATGGCGGAAATCTCGGGAGGAAGGTACTCCTTGTCCATGTTGGACGCATGGATGGCGGCCCTGCCCTGGCTGTCCTTTACGACCTTGTAGGGCACCATTTTCATCTCGTCCGAGACCTCTTCGTACTTGCGGCCCATGAAGCGTTTTATGGAGAATATGGTGTTCTCCGGGTTGGTGACGGCCTGGCGCTTGGCCACCTGCCCCACGAGTATCTCCTTGTCCTTTGTGAAGGCCACAACAGAGGGAGTGATGCGGCTGCCCTCCTCGTTGACTATCACCTTGGGCTCACCGGCCTCCATGA